>CAQCFX010000005.1 GCA_948766235.1 uncultured Oscillospiraceae bacterium
GGTCGGTGGGCTCAGTGGGGTCAACCACATTGCCGCTCTCGTCGGTCACAACGCCCATAGCGGGGTTGGGCTTGCAGTCCTTGCAGGTGCAGGCAGTGGCAGCCGCGCCGGGATCGGAGGGAACAGCGCCAATCCACTCGCCGGGATTCTCAATGCCTTCCTGAGCCTCGGGGGCCTTCTCCTGGTCAGCGTCATAAGCGTCCTTCGCAGCCTGCCACGCGGTGTACTTCGCATAAGCGGCCACCTTGGCGTTCTGAGTGGTCACAAAGGCGTTCCACTCATTGCAGAAGGGGCAGCCGGGCTTGTTGGTGCACTCCAGGGTGGTGGTGAAGTTGGCGTGGGTATGGGCACAGCCGCAGTCGTACTTGGAGCAGCCGGCGATGTGCGGATGCTCCGCATCGCCCGCAACGCCGCACTTGCCGTCGTCATTGTAGCCCAGGCACTTGGTGTTGTTGTGGTTGCCGGGGTGCTTGGCCTGCAGAGTGCAGCCGCCCTTGCCGCAGGTGCCGGGGACGTAGTTGGGGCAGCCCTCAACGGCGGCCACGGTCTCGTCCACATCCTCGGTCGCGGGGTCATCCTCAACAGCCTCCACAGGCTTGACGTGGTTGCCGGTGGCACCGCACTGGGCGGTCTTGATGCACACGGTGTTGTTGTGGTTGCCGGTGTGGCCAACGGTCAGGGTGCAGCCGGTAGCGGTGGCCTCGCCGTTGTTGCTGCCGTCCACGTTGTAGCCCTGAGTAGCCAGGGTGCACTTCTGGGAGCAGGCATCCTTGTGGGTCTCAGCGGCGCAGGCGTGCTCGGCGTCGGCAGTGCCGCCGCACACAGTGTTCTTGTGGGCGCCCTCATGGCCCTTCTTCAGGGTGCAGTTGCCGAAGTCGCAGGGGTCGCAGCCGGGGTTGGCCAGGCAGGCAGCGCAGTAAGCGCCCTCCTTAGCGTCCTCGCTGTCGCCGGTCTTGGAGTTGGTGCAGCTGGAACCAACGCCGTGCACGGCCTCAACCGCGCAGCCGCACTTCTCGGCGCAGCCAGTGCTGTGGGTGGAAGCGCCGCAGTTGGCAGCCTTGATGCACACGGTGTTGTTGTGCTTGCCCTCGTGGCCGGCCTCCAGGGTGCAGCCCTCGGTCTCGCACTCCTCAGCGTCGCCGCCGGGAGTGGGGCCGGGGTCGGGAGCCGCAGCGTCCTTGCCGCCGCAAGCCTCGCACTTGCCGTCAGCTTTCAGGGTAGTTGCGGAGCAGCCGCCGCTGTGATCCTCATTGCTGGTAATGCCAGCGGCAGTCTTGTCTTCCTGTGACTGCGAACTGTGATCCGTGGTACAACTACAAGTACCATCAGCAAACGCCACGGGCAGAAGCGAGATTACCATGCACAGGGCCAGCAGGACAGGTAAAATGCGTTTCTTCATTGTTGTATGTCCTCCTTGATTCTCAAAATTTTTGCTTACCATCCGCTCTGATAAACGTAAACCCCTTGCGAATGTCAAATGGTACACTTTTTGACAGTTCCCGATTGGCAGTCATTTTTTGGCAGTTCAGCAAATTTTGGTATGGAAGTTCTACAAAAATTTTGCATCTGCCTATTGCATTTCGCCAAATCTTGTGATACACTCCCAAGTGTAAGGCGACTGTCAAAAAGTGTACTTTTTGATAGTCGCCATTTCTATTTCACCTATATTCACTCATTTACTTTAATGTGGTAAAAACTTTTTGGGAAAAAGGGTTGACAAACGCCCCCCTTTCCCATATAATGAACCATAACAACTCAATCATTCAAACCTGTGACGGAGAGAAGTACCCGGCGCGGCGGACCTTTAGAGAGCCCCTGGCGGTGGAAATGGGGCGGCGAGCGGCCGGCGAATGGACTTCGGAGGGCGGACCGAACGGCGGACAACCCCGCCAAGTAGGGACCGACGGGTCTCCCACCCGTTATCCATCGGGGCGCGCATGATGGTGCGCGTAAGCGAGCGGACGTTTTGACAACGTCAATTTGGGTGGTATCGCAGAAGCAATGGCTTTTGTCCCATGTGTGGGGACAAAGGCTTTTTTGTTTTTATCCTCCCCGGGCCTTGGCACTCCCGGTTCATCTGCCGCCCAAAATATCATATTTGGAGGAAAACACCATGAAAAAGCACAGCATTTTGAAGAAGCTCTCCGCCCTGGCCGCCGCGGCCGCCATGGCCCTGTCCCTGTGCGCCTGCGCCGTCTCCGGCGGCGACCACGACACGCTCCCGTCCCAAAGCGGGGCGGACGGGGCCTCCTACCGGGTGGCCATCATCAAGCAGATGGACCACGCCTCTCTGGATGAGATTGCCGCCGCCGTGGCCGCCGAGCTGGAGCAGCTGGCCGCGGACAACGGCGTCACCATTGAGTACGACATCTACTCCGGCCAGGGGGGCGACCAGACCATTTTGAAGCAGCTGGCGGACCAGGCGGTGGCGGACAAGGTGGACGCTATCATCCCCATCGCCACCACGGCGGCCCAGATTTCCGCCCTCAGCGCGGAGGACACCAAGACCCCGGTGGTGTTCGCCGCAGTGTCCTACCCGGAGGACGCAGATTTAACCGGCATGGACTACGTCACCGGCACCAGCGACGCGCTGAACGCCCCCTTCATCATGGACATGATGCTGGCCCAGAACCCGGATTTGGCCAAGGTGGGGCTGCTGTACTCCCTGTCCGAGCCCAACTCCGCCACCCCCATCGCCCAGGCCAAGGCCGCGCTGGACGCCAAGGGCATCCCCTACGTGGAGGCCACCGCCAACACCAACGACGAGGTGATTGCCGCGGCCAGCTCCCTGATTGCCGCGGGGGTGGACGCGGTGTTCACCCCCACGGACAACGTGATTCAGTCCGCCGAGCTTGCCATCTATGAGGACTTCATTGCCGCGGGCATCCCCCACTACGGCGGGGCGGACTCCTTCGCCCGCAACGGCGCGTTTGTGGGCTGCGGCGTGAACTACACCCAGCTGGGCGCCCACACGGCGGACCTGGCCTATCAGGCCATCACCCAGGGCATGGGCGGCATGGAGGAATACTATCTCATGCAGGGCGGCATCATTACCGTGAACACGGAGACGGCGGCGGCCCTGGGCGCGGACTACTCCGTATTAAATGGTATGGGCACGGTGGCCGAGGTCGTCACCACCGAGGATTAAGGATTAGGGAGGCGCATCCCCATGCTTTTAATCACACAGACCGCTCTGGAGCTGGGCTTTCAGTACGCCTTGGTGGCCATGGCCCTGTTTTTGAGCTACCGCATTTTGGACGTGGCCGACCTGACCACCGACGGCTGCTTCGTGCTGGGGGCGGCGGTGTCGGTGACGCTGGCGGCGGCGGGCCACCCCGTCCTGGCCATCCCGGCGGCCATGCTGGCCGGGGCGTGCGCCGGGTTTGTCACCGCCTTTTTGCAGACCCGCATGGGCGTGCCCTCCATCCTGGCGGGCATTATCACCAACACGGGGCTGTACACCGTCAACCTGATGGTGATGGGCTGGCGGTCCAACGCCAGCCTGCTCCGGGCGGACACGGTGTTCACCCTGCTGCGCAGCACGGGGCTGGGGGGCGGCTGGTACGAGCTGCTGCTCTCCGCCGCCCTCACCCTGCTGGCGGGGGGGCTGCTGTGGCTGTTTCTGGGCACCCGGCTGGGGCTCTCCATCCGGGCCACCGGGGACAACCGGGACATGGTGCGCTCCTCGTCGGTGAACCCCACCTTCACCGTCACCGTGGGGCTGTGCGTTGCCAACGCCCTCACCGGCCTGTCCGGCGCGGTGGTGGGTCAGGCCCAGAAGTCGGCGGACATCAACATGGGCACGGGCATCGTGGTGATTGGCCTGGCCTGCCTGGTGATTGGCGAGACGGTGCTGGGCCGGGGCGGCATGGGCCGGGGGATTCTGGCCGTGCTGGCCGGCTCGGTGATTTACCGCTTTCTCTACGCCGCCATTCTCTACACCAAAATTGTGCCCATCGACTGCCTGAAGCTGCTGGTGGCCGCCATCGTGGCCCTGGCCATCGCCGCCCCCACCCTGAAAAGCGGCGCGGCTTTCCAGCGGCGCAGGCTGGCCGCCCGGCGAAAGGAGGCGCGCTGAAATGCTCCATGTGCGGGATATCTCCATCACCTTCAACCCCGGCACCGTGAATGAAAAAACGGCCCTGTCCCACCTGTCCCTCCACCTGGCTCCCGGCGACTTCGCCACGGTGATTGGCTCCAACGGCGCGGGCAAATCCACCCTGCTGGGGGCGGTGGCGGGCAGCTTCACGGTGGACAGCGGCTCCATCACCCTGGACGGGCAGGACGTCACCTTCCTGCCCAACCACCGGCGCAGCGTGGTCATCGGCCGGCTGTTTCAGGACCCCCTGCGGGGCACCGCCCCCTCCCTCACCATTGAGGAAAATCTGGCCCTGGCCTATCTGCGCTCCCGGGAGGAGAAGACCAACCCCTTCAGCCGCATCAACAGGAAGGACAAGGAATTTTTCGCGGAAAAGCTGAAGCTGCTGGACATGGGGCTGGAGGACCGAATGCGCCAGCCGGTGGGGCTGCTCTCCGGCGGGCAGCGTCAGGCCCTCACCCTGCTCATGGCCACCCTGGTCACCCCCAAGCTGCTGCTGCTGGACGAGCACACCGCCGCCCTGGACCCCGCCACGGCGGAGAAGGTGCTGGAGCTGACCAGGACTATCGTGGCCGAGCGCCGCATCACCTGCCTGATGGTCACCCACAACATGAAGCAGGCCCTGGAGCTGGGCAGCCGCACGCTGATGATGGCCAGCGGGAATATTGTGCTGGACGTGTCCGGCCCCGAGCGCGCCGGCATGACCGTGAACGACCTGCTGCGCCGCTTCAAGGCGGGCACGGGGGAAGACCTGGACAACGACCGAATGCTGCTCTCCGAATGAAAAACCGCCCGTGGGAACACCCACGGGCGGCTTCTCGGTTCAAAACGAAACATTGGAGGAGGGTTAGTTTGCATTGGCTAACTCGCAGATTTAGAATAGCATACGCTAACCGTTTTGTCAAGGGGCGCTGGCAAAAAAATGGCCGGGCCGATTTTCCTTGACACCCTTTCAGACCCGTGATAATATACTAAAGAAGCGCGGAGAAGCGGGCAGCGAGAGAGCTTGGAGCGGAGCGAGGGCAAAAGCCCAGGGCCCGCGCCGCGGGGCCTGGTTTTGCCCGAGTCGCAGTGAAAGCGAGCGAGCGCCCTGGCCGCTTCGCAGCGTGACAATGAAGAAAACAACAGCTAAATATATCGCGATGAACGCGGGAAGTAGTCCATTGTGGAACCGTCAGAGAGGGGCCGCCGCCGGCTGAAAGCGGCCCTCGGGAAAGCCTCGGGCGAAATGCAAGCGGGAGCGAGGGGGACGCAGCGAGCCCTCCGTCCGGCCACGTCACGGCCATTGAGCGATAAACGAGAGTGGAACCGCGGATTTTATTCGCCTCTCATGCCGTCCGGCATGGGAGGTTTTTCTATTTTAAGGAGGCATTTTTTCTATGACCCGATTGGGTGAGACCCTGCGGGCCTATCAGGCCCGGGACCCGGCGGCCAGAAGCCGGCTGGAGATTTTCCTGCTCTACCCCGGGGTGCACGCCACCCTGTACCACCGGCTGGCCCACTTCCTGTACTGTCACCGTCTGAAATTCCTGGCCCGGTGCGTGTCCCAGTGGAGCCGGTGCTGGACGGGCATTGAAATCCACCCCGGCGCGAAGATTGGCCGGCGGCTGGTGATTGACCACGGCATGGGCATCGTCATCGGCGAGACCGCCGAGGTGGGGGACGACTGCCTCATCTACCACGGCGTCACCCTGGGCGGCACGGGCAAGGACCAGGGCAAGCGCCACCCCACCATCGGAAACAATGTGCTCATCTCCACGGGGGCCAAGGTGCTGGGTCCCTTCAGCGTGGGGGACAACGCCCGCATCGCCGCCAACGCGGTGGTCCTAAGCGAGGTGCCCCCCGACGCCACCGCCGTGGGCATCCCGGCCCAGATTGTGCGCATCGCCGGGCGCTCCACCCACTACGCCGACGAGGTGGACCAGACCAGCGTGAAAAACCCCAACCTGGAGCGGCTGGCCGCCCTGGACCGCCGGGTGGAGGCGCTGGAACGGCTGTTGGACGAGAAGTACCGGGAGGAGGCCCTGTAGGGGCGCGCATTGCGCGCCCGCCCCTTCCTCACCACGCCGTCACGGGCGCACAATGTGCGCCCCTACACACAGACACCAAGAAAACGGAGGATTCATATCATGTATCTCTATAATTCCGCCACCCACAAGAAGGAACCGTTCGTCACCCACACCCCCGGCCGGGTGGAGATGTACACCTGCGGCCCCACCGTCTACCATTTCGCCCACATCGGCAACCTGCGCTCCTACATCATGGAGGACGTGCTGGAAAAATTCCTGCGCTACGAGGGGTACGAGGTGAACCGGGTGATGAACATCACCGACGTGGGCCACCTGGCCAGCGACGCGGACACCGGCGAGGACAAAATGCTCAAAGGCGCCAAGCGGGAGAACAAGTCCGTCATGGACATCGCCAAATTCTACACCGACGCCTTCTTTGACGACTGCGCCAAGCTGAACATCAAAACCCCCGAGGTGGTGCAGCCCGCCACCGGACTTATCGACGAGTTCATCCAGGTGGTGTCCGGACTTATCGACAAGGGCTACGCCTACGTGGCCGGGGGCAACGTGTACTTCGACACCTCCAAGCTGGAGCGCTACTACGTGTTTAACGACCACGACCAGGAGGATTTGGCCGTGGGCGTCCGGGAGGGCGTGGAGGAGGACGAAAACAAGCGCAGCAAAAACGACTTCGTCCTGTGGTTTACCAAGTCCAAATTCGAGGACCAGGCCCTGAAATGGGACTCCCCCTGGGGGGTGGGCTACCCCGGCTGGCACATCGAATGCTCCTGCATCTCCATGAAGTTCAACGGCGAGTACCTGGACCTGCACTGCGGCGGGGTGGACAACGCCTTCCCCCACCACACCAACGAGATTGCCCAGTCGGAGGCGTATCTGGGCCATCCCTGGTGCAAGCAGTGGTTCCACGTCCACCATCTCAACACCAACTCCGGCAAGATGTCCAAGTCCAAGGGGGAGTTTCTCACCGTCTCCCTGCTGGAGGAAAAGGGGTACGACCCCCTGGCCTACCGCTTCTTCTGCCTGCAATCCCACTACCGCAAGGGGCTGGTGTTCTCCTGGGAGAACCTGGACAACGCGGGGGGGGCCTACAGCAAGCTTATCAAGCGCATCGCCGCCCTCACCGATACCCAGGGGGAGGTGGACGAGGCGGCCGCCGCCCAGCTCAAGGAGAAGTTTATCACCCAGGTGGGCAACGACCTGAACACCTCCATGGGCATCACCTGCCTGTACGACGTGCTCAAGGCCCCGGTGAACGACGTGACCAAACGGGGCGTGCTGGCCAGCTTCGACCAGGTATTGGGCCTGTCCCTGCTGGAAAAGGCGGCGCTGCTGCGGGAGCGGGAGGCGGCCCAGGCCAAGGCGGCCACTGGTTCCGGCGATTTTGTCATCCGGGGCGAGGGGGACGCGGAGATTGACGCGCTGGTGCTCCAGCGCGCCCAGGCCAAGAAGGCCAAAAACTTCGCCGAGGCCGACCGCATCCGGGACGAGCTGAAGGCCAAGGGCGTGGAGGTCACCGACGTGCCCGGCGGCGCGGTGTGGAAGCGGGTATAACGCCAAGCCGGCAAAGGAAAAACAGGCGGCGCGCCACCAATCGGTGGCGCGCCGCTTTTCCCGCGCTGATTCGCCGGGAATCAGCGCCGCTGAAAGCTGATGTAGCCGTAGTGGGGCTGGGCGTAGTCGGCCAGCCCGAAGGAGTACCCCGCGGACGTCATGCTCCTGACCTGGTCCGCCATGGAGCCCGAGCCGCTTCTGGCCGGGTCCACGATGAGATAGTCCCCCCCGCTGTCCCGGCCCACCACCACAACCCAGTGGTGGTGGCTGGCGGCGGAATTCACCGCCGCCACAATGGGCAGGCCGCTGGACAGCGCCGCGTCCACCGCGCCCTTCAGCTCGCTCAGGCTGCCCACATAGCCGTCCGTTTTGTAGGTGGTGCGGTAGGTGTTCCCGTCGGAGCCTGTGTACAGCTCCCCCTCCAGGCTCCGGCACAGAACGCCGCTGTATATCATATCCACGGTGGAATACCGGCTCCAGCCCAGAAGCACATTCACCGCCATGGCCGCCGCCGTGGCCTTGCAGGTGTTTTTGTCCTGCCGGATGAAGGAGACGCGGCTCAGGTTTGCGCCCGTCAGCCCGCCGGACGGGGCGGGGGCGGCGGAGCTACCCGGCTTCAACAGCGCCCCCTGGCGCAGCAGCTCCAGCAGGGCCGTGTTCTGCGCCGCCGTGCCCGAGTAGCCGCTGATTCCATTGGCGGCGGCAATTTCACCGCGGTAGGAGAAGCTGGACTGCGCCCCCACGGCGCTCAGCGCCGCCGCGATGGACGGCGAGCTGCCGGTATACGCCGGGAAAAATCGGCTGTCGGACGTCTCGGGGGCGGAGGGGTCGATGAGCGCCCCCGTTTTCAGCAGCTCCAGCATCCGGGTGTTCTGCCCGGCGGTCCCCCGGTAGCCGCTGATGCCGTTGGCGGCGGCAATCTTGGTTCGGTTGGCGTAGGACGAATCCGCCCCCAGGGACTCCAGGGCGGCGGCGATGGAGCCGCTGCTGCCCGTGTACCGCGGGAAGCAGGAGGCGGCCCCGGCAGAGGCGGTCAGCGTGGACAGCGTCAGGCAGAGCGCCGCGGTCACCGCGGCAAATCGTTTCAGCATGGTAAAGTCCTTCCTTTCTGTGCGCTGGTAAATGGGACGCGGGCGGCGCTGCGCGCGCCGCAGGGCCCGCCGCCCCGTAATCTTTAAATTCGTCCAGAAAAAGCCGGAACTTTACCTATTTTAGAAAACTTTTTTCATGCAAATTTTCCCATGGAAGCTTTGCGGCGTTTACGAGATATCCTTGCGCCCGTACTGCCACACACCGAAGGCCGCCCCCAGCGCCCCCAGGCCGCAGCCCGCCAGCACCGGGGCCGCCTGGAGCTCCCCGGCGAACAGCCGGGCGGCGTCGGCGTAGTAGTAAGGGGTGAAAAACCGCAGCCAGTCCAGCCCCTGGTCCAAGTTGATGAACAATCCCGCGAAGTACAGCAGGGCGGTCAGCCCCATGGCCAGCCCCAGCCCGCCCCGGCGCAGCAGGGAGGACAGGCCGAAGCACAAAGCGCCCACCTCCAGCTGCATGAGCAGCAGCGCCCCGTGGTAGCGCAGCAAATCGCCCCAGTCCGCCTCCCCGCCGATGGCCAGGATGCCCCCCGCCCCACAGGCCAGGCAGATTAGGTTCAGCCCCGCCACCAATACCGCCAGGGCCGCCAGCTTCTCCGCCGCGATTTGAACGCGGCTGACGGGATGGGTGAGCAGGAATTCCGCCGTGTGCCCTCCCTCCTCGCCGGCCAGCAGGCTCATGGCGGTGAGGGCGGCGTAAAACGCCCCGCCCAGCCCCAGGATATTGCCGCACTCCGTACCGTAAAAGCCCAAAAGAGAGCCGAATTGCAGCTTGTCCAGCCCAAAGGCGGCGGAGAAATCCCCCATCCCGGCAAACAGGGCGGACATATCCTCCATGGACCCCGCCATGGACGGGTACAGCCCCACGCACACCGCCATCAGTGCCCCGATGACGGCCGACCACACCAAAAAGCCCAGCCCGCCGCTTCGCAGCTCCTTGCGCAGCACCGTCATGACCTCACCCTCCCCTCGTAGTAGTCGAAGAATTTGTTCTCGATGTCCAGCTCCTGGGTGGTCCCCTCCACCACCAGCCGCCCCTCCCGGATGATGGCGGCGCGGTGGCAATAGCGCTGGACCTCGTAGAGCACGTGGGAGGACAGAAACACCGCGGCCCCCTCCCTCTGCCGCTTCTCCAGCTCGGACCAGAAGGCCCGCTGGACCAGGGGGTCCAGGCCGCTGGTGGGCTCGTCCAGGATGTACAGCCGGGGCCGGTGCTGCATGGCGCATACGATGGACACCTTTTTTCGGTTGCCCAGGCTCAGCTCCCGGATGCGCTTGTGGGTGTCAAGCTCCAGCGCTTCACACAGGGCGGCGGCCTCCCGGCCGCAGTCCCGCCTGCGCAAATCGGCGGACAGCCGAATCACTTCACCCACCCGCATATTGGGGTAGAACATGGCCTCGGAGGGCATATAGCCCACCTGGGCCAGTATTTTTTGCCGCTCCCGCACGCAGTCCAGCCCCAGCACCCTGGCCGACCCGGCGGTAGGGGTGAGCAGCCCCAGCAGGGTGCGGATGGTGGTGGACTTGCCCGCGCCGTTGGGGCCGATGAAGCCGAAGCAGCACCCCTGGGGGACATGGAGCGTCAGCTCCGTCACCCCCCGGGCTTTTCCGTAGCGCTTGGTGAGATGGTCAATTTGAATCACAGGTATTCCTCCTTATAAAGAAACCGCCGCAGCATATCCGCGTATTTCTGGTACTCCTGGAACAGGCGGTCAATCTCCTCCGGAGTGCAGGCCTCGGTCTCGGCCAGCATCCCCTCGGAGGCCAGCATCAGCAGCCGCACCACCGCCCGGGGATCCACGCCGTCCTTGAATTTGTGCAGGTCCATCCGGCCGAGGAAATCGTCGGTGGTCTGCTCCAGCACGTCGTCCAGCTTGCGGCGCAGCTTGGGAGTGAGCACGTTGTCCCGCTCGTAATAGGCCCGCATGACAAAGCGGAACAGCCCCGGATGGCGGCGCACCATGTCCATTTTTACCCTGTGCCCCGTCTCCAGCGTGGCGAAAAAGTCCCGCTCCCCAAAGTAGTCCGCCTTTAAAATGTGCCTGTTGAAAATCTCCATGCACTGGTCGATGGCGTACTGGAACAGGTAGAGGTACAGCTCCCGCTTGTCCTTGAAGTAGTGAAACAGCAGGGCCTTGGACACCCCGGCCCGCTTGGCGATGGAGTCGGCGGAGGTCTTTTTGAAGCTCCCCTCGCCAAACTCCACCATGGCGCTGTTGCGAATCAGGTCCTGCCGCTCCCGGGGGAGGTTGAAAAACTTCTGATTCATGGCCGCTCCTCCTTTCTCCCCCACCATACCGCCGTTGACCAAATCGGTCAAGACCCCAAATGAGGGAACCGGCCGCCCCCAAAAGATATTGACATCATTCCCCAAAAACCGTACAATGTACTCCCATACATTATTTATCCATATCATATGGGATTGAGCAGAAAGGATGGCAAAATATGAAATCGGCAAAACGTTCCATCACCAAGGCGCTCAGCCTCCTGCTGGCGTGCGCTGTGTGCCTGACGGGCCTGCCCGGGGTTTTCGCGGCCCAGGCCCCTGTCCAGGGGCGGGCGGGATCCGCCGGCTCCATTGGAGTCACCCTGCGGTTTGACCTGCCCCAGACGGCGCAGAGCGCCGCCCAGCGCAGCATCCGCCTCCAGGTGAGCGGCAGCGCCGGCCAGACCACCGTCTCCCTTCCGTCGGGAACGGCGCAGGTCAACGAACTGTCCGCCGGCGTCTGGGCCGAGGTGGAAAACGTGGACGGCGAGGCGCTGACCACCGAGGAACGGGTGGGCTATTACCGGGTGGAGCTCACCGGCCTGCCCGCCGGACAGACGTACACGGTGCAGCTCACCGGCACGGGCTATAAGACCTTTCAGACCACCGTCACCTTGGACGACTACTCCAAGCACCTGATTGTGGGCACCGGCGACGGCACCTTCTCCCTGGGCGACGTCAACGGCGACGGCGCCGTGGACCACGGCGACCTGGACGCCATGGACGCAAAGCTGGGCCAGGACCCCAGCGCCGCCGGGCTGTCCGCTTTCGACCTCAACGGCGACGGCCGGCTGGACGTGACGGACCTGTCCTACATCAACCACAACCGGGGCAGCGCCGGCCAGGCCCAGGTGCTGGACACCGCCGCCACCGTCCCCGCCGTGCTGGACACTTCCGCCCTCACCATTACCCAGGGCAGCGCGGACAGCCTGTTCCAGGAGGAGGGGAGCGTCACCCTCGCCCCGGCGGACGGCAGCGGGGATGTGGTCCTCCCCATTGAGCTGGCCTCCGCCGTGGAGACCAGCGTCATTCAGATTACCTGCCCCGACGGCAGCGGCGCGATTCAGGCGGGCCGGGCCGAGCTGGAGCTGGCAGACGGCACGAAGCAGACCGTCACCTTTGACACCTCCCTCCCCGCCGAGGTGCACGCCATCGGCAGGACTGTGGGCGAGCGGGTGGTCACCATCGACCTGGGCAAAAAGGTGGCGGTGAAAAAGGTGACCATCACCGTCACGGCCGCCGCCGGCGGCACGGACTATGTCACCGTGACCCAGGTGGAGTTCTTGAAGGAAATCGTGCCCGACAGCCCGAAAAACAACCAGGCGCAAATCCTGTCCGCCGTGCCCGGCGACGGCAGCGTGGCCCTGGAGTGGGCCAGCGTCGCCAACGTGACGGGGTACTGCGTGGACTACTGGCCCGCCGGCAATCCGGCACTGAAGGCCTCCTCCACCGCAAACGGCACCAGCGCCGTGATTTCCGGGCTGGAGAATTTGAAGACCTACCAGTTCCAGGTCACCGCCGTGAACGGCGACTGGCGGGGCACCCCCTCCGCTTTGGTGTCCGCCACGCCGGAGCCGGGCAGCGTCCCCGGCGCCCCCTCCAACATCCGGGTGACCCCCGCCGACCAGTCCCTGCGGCTGAGCTGGGGCACAACCAAGGACGCCGTCTTCTACCAGGTGTTCTACCGTGAGGCGGGCCAGAGCGCATTCACCCAGTTCGGCGGAAACGTGTACGGCACCTCCGCCGCCATCACCGGGCTGACCAATGGCGTGACCTATCAGGTGGCGGTAAAGGCGGGCAATGGAAAGGGCGTGGGCCCCTACTCCGCCACCGCCTCCGGCACCCCAAAAATGGAGTCGCTGGATATGCCCGACCTGCCTCAGGAGGACCGCATCGACAACAGCCATGTCATCGACGTGACCATGACTGCCCCCAGCAACGTGGACCGAAACCTCTGCCCCAACTTTGCGCCTAAGCAGGTGGTGGACGGCAGCGCGGCCACCTACTGGATTGCCCGGGCCTTCTGGGAGAGCATGGAGTTCACCTACACCTTCGACCAGCCCCAGGATATGAACTATGTCGTCTGGGTGCCCTACCTCCAGGGGGATTACAAATACATGATGGCCCGCTACACGGTTAAGGCCATGGATGACAGCGGCAACATCATCTCCTCCGGCACCTATCCCGCCCCCCAGATGACGGACAAGAACTACCTGGTGCTCACCTTCCCCATGTCCAAGGGCGTCAAGCAGCTGTCCATCAGCCTGGCCCAGGTGGAGGGGCGCAGCTCGGTCAATATCGCCGAGATGGCCTTCTACCGCAGCGACAGCCTGGCGGAGGAAATCGCCGCCCTCTTTACCGACGGAAGCTTCAGCGCCCTTAAGAGCGGCGTGAGCGCGCAGCAGATTTCCGCCCTCTCCGCCCGCCTGGAGGCCAAGGCCGACTTCTATCTGGACCTGGCCCGGCTCCAGGACGAGCTGGCCCTGGCCCAGGCGCTGCTCGACGGCCGGACCGACGCGCTGGGCGTGGTCAAGGCCGACTTCCAAAGCCGCGGCGGCAGCCAGGACAGCCAGTACGGCCAGGGCGGCAGCACCCTTCAGCCCCTGGGCATCTCCGCCCGCGAGGGGGCCACGGTGGCCGTCTACGCCCAGCTGCCCGACGACAAGCCGGTGTACGTCGTCCCCACCCAGTTCTACGGGGAGTCCGGCATCTGGCGGGGCAGCCCCATCCAGCTGGTCAACGGCCGCAACTACATCACCGTGCCCAAAATCGGCTCTCTGGACGCCCAGCGGGGCGGGCCGCTCTACCTGACCTATGATGGGAGCAGCCCCCAGCAGATTAAGCTTCAGGTCCGGGGGGACGGCGACACCTTCCGTATGCCCATTCTGGAGCTCTCCGGCTGGTACGACATGAGCGAGGCCGCCCGGAAAGACGCCATCCGCAGCTACGTGACCCAGCTGGAATCCTATGTGGGGGCGCTGAACTCCACCGAATTGCAGCTTGACGTGGGCAACGCCACCGAGATATCCACCCCCAGCGTCCTGCTGTCCATCCCCGCCGACCGGGCGCTGTCCGGGCTGAAGGGGGTCAACCGGAATACGGAGGAAATGGTGGAGGCCATGTATCAAAACGTGCTGGCCTGGGAGGACGTGCTGTATGTGGCCAACCAGGTCCAGGGCATCATCCCCGCCGCCGGACCCCGCACGGACAGCTACCGCTACCCCATGAGCGTCCGCCAGAACATCCGCTATATGCGCATGTTCGCCGGGGCCTTCATGTACGCCGCCGGAAACCACGTGGGCGTGGGCTACGGCTCTACCTCCGGCCTGGTGTGCGGCCGTCCCGTGTCCGCCACCGGGGCGGGCAATTCCAACGCCCTGTTCGGCTGGGGCATCGCCCACGAAATCGGCCACAACATGGACAAGCTGGGCAAGGCAGAAATCACCAACAACATCTACTCCCTGGCCGTCCAGGCCTGGGACGGCGCCTCCATGGCCCGCCCCACCCGCCTGACCAACAGCAATATCTGGGCCAAAATCTTTGACAAGACCTCCGCCGGGCGGCCCGGCAGCGCGGGCAATGTGTTCGTCCAGCTGGGTATGTACTGGCAGCTTCACCTGGCCTACGATGAGGCGGACAAGCCCCTGGACTTCTACAACCGCTTCTTCACCGCCTGGAAGGCGGGGGAATACGGCGGCTACACCTATGACGAGCGGGTGGCCCTCATCGCCTCCAAGACGGCCAACCGGGACCTGACCGAGTTCTTCACCCGCTGGGGTCTGTCCCTGGGGGACGGCGCCAAGGCCATTCTGGACGACTACCCCGCCGAGACCCGCGCCCTGTGGTACCTCAACGACGACGCCTACGCCTACCGCCTAAGCAATGGGGCGGGTTTTGCCGGTTCCGTTGCGGTGTCCGCAAAAACCGAGGAAAACAAGGCCGTTCTGACCATCACCGGCGGGGACGACTCCATCCTGGGCTATGAGATACGCCGCGGCGGACAGCCCATCGCCTTTACCACCCAGAGCAGCTATACCGACGATCTGGGCTGCGCCAACAACCTGACCTATACCTACAGCGTGGTTCCCGTGGACCGCCTGGGCGCCATGGGCGATGAGGCCCGGGCCAACGAGGTCCGGGTGGCCTGGGACACGGCCATCGACCCCGGCCTGTACACCACGGCCCGGGAGGGCGACACCGTCACCATCACCATGAAGGATAGGGCGGTCGCGGTGACCGGCGTCAAGATTACCGGCACGGCGCTGAGCGGAAGCTACACCGTGGAAATCAAGGCCGACGCCGGCAGCCAGGACTGGATTAAGGTGAAGGAGGGCGCCCTGTCCGGCGACGCCGCGGTGGGCTACTTCACCAAACCGGGGGCCGATGCCTCCGACACCCGCATCTGGACCTATGACGCGGCGGTTCTTCGCATTACGGGCGTTCCCCAGGGGGCGTCGGTGATTCCCCTGGACTACCCCGGCGACCGGGTGGACTTCTACCCCGAGGCCGCGGTGGGCACGCTCCAATCGGATTATCGCTACGGCGACGGGGCCGACGACGTGGTCCCCGCGGGAACCCTGGTGGTGCTGGGCACCTACCGGGGCGACCCGGCCTACAACACCGTGGAGATTGAGGTGCGCTACAACACCGCCGGCGAGGCGCAGGACGCCGACGACACCGCCCAGGCCGGCGAGCAGCGCGTGGTGGAGCGCTCTATGGCGGGCTATGCCCTGATTTTCGCCGAGATTCCCAGCGACGGCAAGGTCAGCGACACCAGCGACGGCTTCTGGCTGTTCGTGCCCGATATGGAGCGGGAGGAAGCCCTCAACGCCCAGGCCGGCATCCCTGAGATGAACAACACCCCCATGGAAATCCGGGCCGTGTGCCGCCGCTATGACACAATGGAGCACACCGGCACCCCCCGCACCACCACCGCAACCCTGTGGATTAGCTTCCCGCAGCTTGACACACTGCCCGAAATCGCCTTGACGGGCGACGGCGTTCAATAAGGAGGACCATGCCAATGAAACGCATTCTTTCCCTTTTCCTTGCCGTGGTCTTGGCGGCCGCGCTGGTTCATCCGGCGGCCGCCGCCTCCCCCTGGGTGCAGATCAGCGGCCAGGGCACCGACAGCCAGCAAATCACCCTGCAGGGCCTGTCCCAGCGGTATACCGACGTTCAAATCACCCTGAACCTGAACAGCGCCCCCGGCGGCATTGATTTTGTGAGCGCCGGCGTTGACGACGAGCAGGCCCACGCCACCTACCGCCTGGATGGGAACAGCCTGACCATCTACATGACCTCCAAGGTCATTTTGAACCAGGGAAGCTCCCTTACCCTGGGCACCCTCACCGCAAACGGGAACTTCACGGTGGCCTCCGTCTCCGGCCTCAAGCTGCTCAACGTGGGGGCCAACGACACGCAGAGCGTCATCTACAACGGGGTCAGCATCGGCGGCGGAACCGGCTCCGGCACCGGGGGGCCCGGGGCGGGCGCCGTGGAGGGCTATTACCCGGTGTCCGCGGCCCCGGGAATCAGCGGCGGCTCCATTCAAATCAGCGTCACCCACGCCCAGCGGGGGGACACCGTCACCGTCACCGCCCTGCCCGACTCCGGCCGGCGGCTGGACGCCATCTCCGTCACCGACACCGCGGGGCGCAGGGCGGCCATGACCAACCTGGGGGACGGCGCGTGGTCCTTCGTCATGCCGGCCAGCGCCGTCACGGTGAGCGCCTCCTTCGTCTCCGACCAGTCCGGCCCGCTGCCCTTTACCGACGTGGCCCAGAGCGACTGGTACTGGGAGTACGTGGACTATGTCTACCGCGCCGGACTGATGAGCGGCACGGGAGACACCACCTTCAGCCCCAGCACCGCCACCACCCGGGGCATGGTGGTCACCATTCTCTACCGCTATGAGGGCAGCCCCGCCGCGGGAGCGTCCACCTTCCCGGACGTGGCCGCAGGCCAGTATTACAGCAGCGCCGTGTCCTGGGCCAGCGCCAGCGGGGTGGTCAGCGGCTATGAGGACGGCCTGTTCCGGCCCAACCAGGTGATCACCCGGGAGCAGATGGCGGCCATCCTCTACCGCTATGCCCAGTATAAGGGCATCAACGTGAGCGGACGGGCGGACTTGTCCTCCTACTCAGACGCGGACTGGATCAGCCCCTACGCCGCAGGCCCCATGGCCTGGGCCAACTATGCCGGGCTGATCAGCGGCATGGAAAACCACACCCTTCAGCCCGGCGGCTCCGCCACCCGGGCCCAGGTGGCCGCAATCCTGATGCGGTTCTGCAAAAACATCGCGGGGCGGTAGCCCACCGCCCACGGCGCGCAAAAAAGCCTCTGATTTCTACGGAAATCAGAGGCTTTTTATGGTAGAAATGGGACCGCCGCACAGGAATGTGGTTACTTCCCGCCCACGCTCTGCATCCTCTCCAGCACCTCCACCATCGCTTGATTGGCGTCGTACGCCCGATAGGTATATGGGTTGGTGCAGCAGGGATTGGGCTTCCAGGCCGATTTAATCCGCGTCATGGTCAGCACGTTGCCATAGACCGCCTCAAGGGAAACCATGCTCCCCGCGAACAGGGCGCTGGTCATAGGGCCCCGCCATGCGCTGGCATCAAAATCATAGACGCTGCTCGAGTGATTTTCCGTAAAGTATTCGTCCGACATCCGTCCAATCACAATGAGCCCGCGGTAGCCCAGCACCTCAAGGTCATTTTGGTTGAGAATGCCCTTGTCCGCCAAGTCCTCCAGGAAGGAGTCGTACTCCCGCTGAGACATACTGGTGGGGCGGTACTTTGCGGCAAGCTCGGCGATATCCGCCGCGGTGGCCGTTTTGCGCGGCGGGTCGTTTTCCACCTTCTCCGGGGCCTTGGACGTTTCCTGGGTCTGTGCCACCCCATAGATTTCCTTTGCCTTGCCCCAATAATTCAGGACTTCGCCGGTGTCCCCCCTGCTCTCCACGTAGCCGCGCTCGGGTGAACCGCTAATCCTAATTCCGCCCATATCACAAATCATTAAAAAGTCCCCCTAACACGCAACCTTAGTTAAATCCCCCTGCAATCATAAACAGGGCGTTTGATGGATTGCCGAATGAACCCTGCTGCATCTACTGTACCACAATAAATGCCCGAGCGCAAGCACAAAAGGCTTGTGCAAATCCAAAAAATGCGGTAAAATGCAAAGATAGCCAGCAACCCAACCTGAGAGGAGAACACTATGAAGCCATACGCAGAAATGACCGAGGAGGAACTCAAGGCCCTGAAGGCCCAGCTGAAAGCCGAGTACAAGGAATACCAGGGAAAGGGCCTGAGCTTGAATATGGCCAGGGGAAAGCCCTGCACCGAGCAGCTGGATTTGTCCATGGGAATGATGGACGTGCTGAGCAGCAACGATGATTTGACCTGTGAGGACGGCACCGACTGCCGCAATTACGGCGTTCTGGACGGCATCAAGGAGGCCAAAGAGCTGATTGGCGACATGATGGAAAACCCCATCGACAGCATCATCATCTACGGAAACTCCAGCCTGAACGTGATGTACGATACCATTTCCCGCTCCATGACCCACGGCGTGATGGGAAGCACGCCCTGGTGCAAGCTGGACAAGGTCAAATTCCTGTGCCCCGTTCCGGGGTACGACCGCCACTTCGCCATCACTCAATACTTCGGCATTGAGATGATTAACGTGCCCATGACGCCCACCGGCCCGGACATGGAGATGGTGGAGAAGCTGGTGGCCTCCGACGAGGCTATCAAGGGCATTTGGTGCGTGCCCAAGTACTCCAACCCCCAGGGGATTTCCTACTCGGACGATACGGTGCGCCGGTTTGCCCGGCTCAAGCCGGCGGCCAGGGATTTTCGCATTTACTGGGACAACGCCTACGGGGTCCATCACCTGTACGACCGCGACCAGGACCATTTGATTGAGATTTTGGCCGAGTGCAAGCGGGCGGGAAATCCCGACCTGGTGTATAAATTTGCCTCCACCTCCAAGATAAGCTTTCCCGGCTCCGGGCTGGCCGCCATCGCCACCTCTCCCAACAACATGGAGGACATCAAAATGCAGCTGGCCATCCAGACCATCGGCCACGACAAGGTGAACCAGCTGCGCCATGTGCGCTTCTTCGGTGATATCCACGGCCTTATTGAGCATATGCGCCTGCACGCCGACATCCTGCGCCCCAAGTTTGAGATTGTGACCAGCACCCTGGAAAGCCGGCTGGGCGGCCTGGGCATCGGAACGTGGACCACCCCCAAGGGAGGGTACTTTATCTCCTTTGACTCTCTCGACGGCTGCGCCAAGGAGATTGTGGCCAAGGCGAAAAAGGCCGGCGTGGTGATGACCGGGGCGGGCGCCACCTACCCCTACGGCAAGGACCCCCACGACAGCAACATCCGCATCGCCCCCACCTACCCCTCTCAGGAGGACCTGCACACCGCCATGGAGATTTTTGCCCTGTGCGTGAAGCTGGTCACCATCGACAAGCTGCTGGGGAAAGGCGCCGCCCACGAAAAGCGGGCCGGGGATTGAGCGCCGCTCAGCCCCTGCCTCAGCGTTTTTCAGCTTCCGTTTTGTTCCACCGTATCCCGGCAAAAGGACGGTATGCCTAAAGCATACCGTCCTTTTTTCACTCTGCCCGCTGCGGAACTCCGTCCAGCGCGCACTCCAGCTGGCAGTCAAAGGGCTCCGCCTCCACGTGCGCCCGGCAGTACTCACGGGCCTCCACACAGCCCATCCGCCGGTAAAACGCCTGGCTCTCCACCGCCGAGTGGGCGGAAATATACAGCTTTGCCGCTCCCTGCTCCCTGGCCCACTCCTTGGCCCGCCGGAACAGGGCCGAGCCGATTCCGCTCCCCCGAAGCTCCTGCGACACATGGATGCTGGTCAAATCCAGGTATCTGTTCTCCCCGCCGAACAGGGCCCCCTCCACGGAGGCAAAGCCCTTCAGCGCGCCGTCCACAAAAGCGGCCAGCACCACGCCCCCCGTGGCCGCCGTGTTTTTCAGGCAGGACACCAGCGTCTCATAGTCCGCCTCCGACCAGTCGTCCACAAACGGGTCGTCCCGAATCACCCACGCCCCGTTCTCCCTGCGCCAGCATTTCGTGACCACCTGCCGCCGGCGAAAGCTGCTAAACAGCTCCCGGCAGATTTCTTCCTCTTTCAGCGTGCGGTATTGGGTCATATCTCTCACACCTTTCTCAGCTCTCAGCAAATCAGCGGCGCGCAAACCCGTTCACGCCCTTTTCTCCTCCGCGTCTCCGGCCGGCACATTGCAGGGCGCGCCGCCGGGGCTGGCCTCAAACAGGGCATTGCCCGGGGCACGGCAAATCACACCGCATATTTTAACACAGCCCCGGCGGGCTGTAAAGGCCGCGCCCCCGGCCCTTAACGCCCAACCCCATTGACACGGCCGCCCAAAGCGGGTAAAATATTGCAAACCTTTGACGAGGGGGCGGACAGATGGAGCGGGATTTGACCCGGGGGCCGGTGATGGCCTCCATGCTGCGCTTTGCCGTCCCCATGATTCTGGGCGACCTGCTCCAGCAGTGCTACAACGTGGCGGACACCCTGATTGTGGGCAATTATCTGGGCAAAAACGCCCTGGCCGCCGTGGGGTCGTCCTTCACGCTGATGACCTTTCTCACCTCCATCCTGCTGGGGCTGTGCATGGGCAGCGGGGCGGTGTTCTCCATCCGCTTCGGCCAGCGGGACCAGGACGGCCTGCGGGAGGGGGCGCTGGCCTCCTTCGTGCTCATCGCCGCGCTCACCGCGGCGCTGAACGTCCTGTCCTTTGCCTGCCTGGACTGGCTGCGGGTGTTTCTGCGGGTGCCCGGCGAGGTATGGCCCATGATGCGGGAGTACCTGTCGGTAATCTTCCTGGGCATCACCGCCACATTCTTCTACAACTTCTTCGCCTGCTTCCTCCGGGCGGTGGGCAATTCCCTCGCCCCGCTAATCTTTCTGGCGGTCTCCGCCGTGCTGAACATCGCCCTGGACCTGTGGTTCGTCCTGGGGCTGAAGCGGGGCGTGGCCGGCGCCGCCCAGGCCACCGTCATCGCCCAGTATCTCTCTGGACTGGCCATCACCGTCTACGCCCTGGCCCGGTGCCCCCAGCTGCGCCTGTCCAAGGGCCTGCGCCTGCGCTGGGCCCGCGTGCGGGAGATTGCCGGGTTTTCCATCCTCACCTGTGTGCAGCAGTCCGTGATGAACCTGGGCATCCTCATGGTCCAGGGCCTGGTGAACAGCTTCGGCCCCACCGTAATGGCCGCCTTCGCCGCCGCGGTGAAAATCGACGCCTTCGCCTATATGCCCGTCCAGGACTTCGGCAACGCCTTTTCCACCTTCATCGCCCAAAACTACGGCGCCAAGCAGGAGCGGCGCATCCGCGCCGGGCTGAAGGGCGCGGTGCTGGCCGCCTTCCTATTCTGCGCCGTGGTGTCCGCCCTGGTGTGCGCCTTCGCCCAGCCCCTCATGGGGCTGTTCGTGGAGGCCGGGGAGGCGGAGACCATCGCCGAAGGGGTGCGCTATCTGCGCATTGAGGGCGCGTTCTACTGCGGCATCGGCTGCCTGTTCCTGCTCTACGGCCTGTACCGGGCCCTGGGCCGGCCGGGGATGTCGGTGGTGCTCACGGTGGTCTCCCTGGGCACCCGGGTGGTTCTGGCCCACCTTTTGTCCGCCATCCCCGCCATCGGCGTGGCGGGCATCTGGTGGTCGGTGCCCATCGGCTGGGCGCTGGCGGACGCGGTGGGGCTGGGCTGCTACCTGCTCAATCAGAAGCAGCTGTTTGCCTGGGAGGACGGGCAGGCCCGCTGACCGCCGCCCCCGGAAGCATATCCTGCCAAAAATGGCGGCCCCCGCGGAGCGTTTCGCTCCGCGGGGGCCGTTTTACTGTGTCATTCACCATATCCGGACGAGCCTGCCCGGAGCGAATCCATCACGGGAGGAATTCCTCCACCGCCGCCGCAAACTGCGCGGGGGACTCCAGGTGGCAGCCGTGGCCGCCGGGCAGCGTCAGCTCCTGATACCGCCCGCCGTTGGCGGCGTAGCGCTCCAGCACCCCGCGGGTCTGGGCCACCATGGGCTGGGGCGGGACAGCCTCCGCCCCCGGCCAGCCGGGGACAATACCCGCCTGACCCAGGTAGCCGAAGTCGCACAGGGAGGCGTCGCTCACCATGATGTCCCCGTCTCCCCGCACCCACAGCACCGGCGGCTTCACCGAAGCGTCCGCCAGGGCGGAGAGGTTGCCGTGATTGGGGGCCATGGTGTTGCAAACGCCCTTGTCCCCCGCCGCCACAAAGGGCCACTGGGGAACCTGCCGGGTGTCGCCGGGGTACATCCCCTCCCCCACCTTGGTTTTGAGCATCTCGGTGATAAAGCGCTCCTCCCACTCACCGTCCATGCGGAAGGGGGGCTTGAAGTACACGCTGTTGAGGGTAGCGCGCAGAAATTCCCGCTCCCCGCTCTGGAGGGACTGCACCAGCTGGGCGTTGGCGCAGCCGCCGCCGGAGGCCAGCCCCGGCGGGTCCAGCATCACGCCGTCCTCCCCCTTTGTCCCGCCAAAGCCGTAGGGGGAGCCGGGATTGATGAGAATCAGCCCCGTGAGCTGCCCGCCGTGCTCTATGGCGTACTGCATGGCCACGCAGCCGCCCATGGACCAGCCGGCCACGGCGAACCGCTCCCACCCCAGCGCGGCGGTCAGCTCCGCCAGGTCGTCCCTCCAGTCCCCGAAGCCCCGGGCAGCGTCCACCGGCAGGGCCTGGGAATCGCCAAAGCACCGCAGGTCCGGGGCGA
The DNA here is from genome assembly GCA_948766235.1 of uncultured Oscillospiraceae bacterium. Classification (GTDB taxonomy): domain Bacteria; phylum Bacillota; class Clostridia; order Oscillospirales; family Oscillospiraceae; genus Enterenecus. The sequence goes on from CAQCFX010000005.1 coordinate 22,834, forward strand.
CCACGTCAAAGCGCTGCGCCAGGGCGGGGAACAGCGGCAGGTAGAACACGGAGGAGGACACGTTGCCGTGAATGAGCAGCAGCTTCCGGCTGTTCCCCTCTCCGGCCCGGTAATAGGCGGTGGTCAGCCGCCCGGTGGTGAGAAATTGCTGTTTGTACATGACGATTGCTCCTTTCAGCGGGGCAGTCAATCCTCCGGCTCGCCCTCCCCGGCGGGGGAGAGCTCCTCCTCGCCCTCATCCTCCAGGTCATCGTCGTCAAATTCCACCTGGATTCGGATGGCGGGGGGCGCGGGCGTGGGCGGCGGCGCGTCCGCCCTGGCAAAAATGCCGCCGTCAATGATGCGCATGAAGCTCTCCACCACCTTGTCCACATCGGTGGGATAGTCCTGAAACAGGCCCCAGTTCAGGCCCAGGAAGTTGGACGCGCCCATGAGGGTGTAGGCCAGCACCTCGCTGTCAATCTCCTGGCGCAGCTCCCCCGACGCTTTCGCCGCGTCAATCCCCCGCATATAGGAACGGCAGAAGCTCACGTAGTAATCCGTGAACAGCTGCTTGTCAATATACAGAGACTCCCAGATGATGTGGTACATATAGCGGTTTTCCCGCACGAAATGCAGCCATTCCCGCAGGCCCACCTCCTCCGCCTCCCGGCGGGTGGCGCAGCTTTGAATCGCCTGGTTCAAATGCTTGCGGATCATGTGGCTGCACTGAAGCAGCAGGAATTTATAGAGATTGTACTTCCCGTCAAAGTAGACGTAGAAGGTGCCCGACGCCACCCCGGCCCGCCGGGTGATGTCGTTGATGGAGGCGTTGTGATACCCCTTTTCATAGAATTCCTGGGCGGCGGCGCTGACGATGCGGTTGAGCGTCTCCCGCCCCTTTTTTGTTTTAGGACGGTTGATCAAGGCTCTGTGATCCAAGTTGAAGTCTCCTCTCTGTTTGAGCCGGTTCATTGGAATCCAGTATAGCCTTTCCCAGCCGCAAAATCAATCCATTTATTCAAGTTATGTGGTATTCCGTCTTGGACGCGTTGCAAAAGCCCAGGGCCAGCGCGGTAAACAGCACCGGCTGCTCGTACATGGAGGCGTGGCCGCAGCCGGGCAGGACCACGTAATGGCTGTTGGGGATGCGCTGGTGGAGCAGCTGCTGCTCCTCCACCGGGGTGAGGTAATCCTGCTGGCAGGACACGATGAGGGTGGGGGCCTGAATCTCCCCCAGGCGGTCCGTCACGTCATAGCCTCGGGCGCTGTTGGTCAGGCGGATCATGGGCTGGATGAAGTTATCGTCGCCGAACACAGGGCGCAGCGTCTCCCGCCGCTTGGCCATCCAATCCTGCTTCTCCCGGTAAAACTGGGGGGAGTAAATCACCGGGATGGTGGTGAGGTAGTAGGCGTCCGCGTCCCCGGCGGCCAGGTTCCAGGCGTCTCCGATGTCCCCCAGCCAGGGGCCGGTGCGGGCGGTGGTGTTGAACAGCAGCAGCCGCTCCACCCGCCCGGGGTTGTTAATGGCGAAGCGCAGCGCCACCTCGCCGCCGTAGGAGATGCCCAGCACGCAGGCCTTGTCCAGCTTCAGGTGGTCCAGCAGGGCCAGCGCCACCTGGGCCTGAAGGGCCTGGTCAAAGGGGCCGTCCATCCGGGCCGAGCGGCCCTGGTCCAGAAAGTCCAGCAGAATCAGCCGGTTGTTTTCGGAGAAGGGCTCCACAAACTCCGCCCAGCTCCTGCAGGACATCATGATGCCGTTGAGCACCAGAAGGGGCCTGCCCTGGCCGTGCTCCTCATAGTAAATCTGTTTCCCTTGAAAGTCAAAATACGCCATAGCCGCGTCCCCCCTCAACGGCGCCTGCCCAGGATGCCCACCTGGACGGCCTGCTCCCACAGCTCCTCCCGGAACTTGGGATGGGCAATCTCAATGAGCCGGGCCACCCGGTCGCGCAGGCTGGTGCCCCGCAGCTCGGCCACGCCGTACTCGGTGACCACCCGGTCCACGTCGTTGCGGGACAGGGTCACCGCTGCGCCGGCGGTGAGCTGAGGCACAATTTTGGATACCTCCCGCTTTTCCCCGGTGGCCGGGTCCTTTACCATAGCGGTGGAGTACAGCGCGATGATGGACTTGCCACCCCTGGACATCTGCGCGCCGATGGCGGTGTCCGCCTGGCCGCCGGTGCCGGAATACTGCCGGGAGCCGATGGACTCGCTGGCGCACTGGCCGGTGAGGTCCACCTCCAGGGAGGTGTTGATGGAGATTTGATTGTCGTTCTGGGCGATGGTGTAGGGGTCGTTCACCCAGGCCCCGTCCATCACCGCCACGGCGGGGTTATAGTCCATGAACTCGTAGAGCTCGGGAATGCCCATGGCGAAGGTGGTGACAATCTTGCCCCGGTTGATTTGCTTGCGCCTGCCGTTGATGACGCCCATCTTGGCCAGGCGCATCATGCCGCTGGTGAGCATCTCGGTGTGCACGCCCAAATCGTTCTTGCTCTCCAGGGCGGCGGCCACGGCGTTGGGGATGCCGCCGATGCCCAGCTGAATGCAGGCCCCATCGGGCACCATTTCCGCAATCAGCCTGCCGATGGCGGCGTCCTTTTCCGTAAAGGGCAGGTCGGGGGTGACGGGGGGCATATAGTCCGCCCGGATGAGATAGTCCACCTCGGACACATGAACCTGCACGTCCCCCAGGGTGTAGGGCATATTGGGGTTGACCTCCAGCATCACCAGGCCGGCGGCCTCCAGCATCCGCTTTTCATAGGTGTTGGACAGGGACAGCGAGATATACCCGTGCTTGTCCGGCATGGACGCCGCGCCCACGTAGATGTCGGGCCTGACAAACTGAAGCCGCTTGGTGGCGGCCAGGTGGAGGTGGTTGGGGATATAGGCCATATTCCCCTGGCCGTGGGCTTTGCGCATCTGGGGGGCAAAGAACCAGCCGTCCACCTCAAAGGAATCGGCATACTCCGGCTTGTAAATTTCAGAGGGATGGGTGGGCAGGCAGTTGGTCACCTTCACCCCCTGCACCCGGCCGGCGATGGTGTGGAGGCTGCCCATAAACAGCCCGGCCTCCGCCGCGCCCAGGCCGGTGACAATCACGTCGCCGGATTTGACGAAGGACAGGGCCTTCTCCACGCTGATGTATTTTTCCTCATAGCTCATAAAAGCAGCTCCTTCTACTTTCGCGCAATTCTGTGCGTGCTTATGATACCACATAAGCGGCGGGCGGGGGAGGGGCCTCCCCCCCCCGCCGCGCCGGATTGGTTTATCTGTGGAATTCGGGTTACTTCACCTCGGCCATCACATCGTCCAGGGACATGATGGGGGAGACGGTGACCAGGGCATAATTGCCGTCCGCGTCCGGCTCCAGGGTGATGGTGTTCAGCGCCAGGTCCACCACGCCCAGGCGGTCGCCGCCGGCGTAGTCCACGCTGCCGCCCATGGGAATGTCCACGGGGGCGTTCTCCATGGCCTTCACATAGTTCTCCCACGTCAGCTCCAGCCCCATGGCGTCCAGCTGCTCCAGGCCGTGGAGGAAGGTCTTGGCGGCCACATAGCCCGCCATGGCGTAGGAGTTCAGGGCGTAGCTCTGATCGGCGGGAATGCCCTCCTGGGCCTCCCAGGCGGTCTGGACGGCGGCAAACTCCATGTAGTCGGCCAGGCCCTGCTCCGTGCCCGCGTCCAGCCATGCGGTGGAGTATACCGGGCGCTCAGCGGTAATGCTGCCCTCGGCCACCCGCTGGCCCAGCCAGGGGGCGGAGGCGCACACGTAGGAGGTAATCACCTTGGCGTTATAGTTGGCGTCCCGCATGGAGGCGAGCACCGTGGCCACGGGGCCCTGGTTGGCGCAGATAATCACCACGTCGCAGCCCGCGTTCTTCAGCACGTTGACGGCGGCGGAATACTCGGTGGCGGAGGGGTCCACGTCCTGATAGACAACCTCGGCGCTGACCTCCTCGGCCTGGCGCTGCACGCCGGCCTTCAGGCCCTCGCCGTCGTCGGCGGTGGTAGCAATCACGCCCACCTTGGTGCCGCCCAGGCCCACGCCGTTCTCCTCGGAGGCCAGGGCGCGGGCCAGCAGCACCCGGCCCTCAGCGTTGTAGATGGGCTGGACGGAGAACACCACGGCGTCGTTGCCGGTGGCCCCCTCCTGGTACAGCGGGGAGATGCCGGTGGCGGCGTACACCATGGGCACGCCCTTATCCTTAATATAGTCCAGGGTGGCGCCCACGGTGGGGGTGCCGAAGTGGCCCACCAGGGCGAACACCTTGTCGTCCTCCACCAGCTTCTGGGTATAGGTCATGCCGTTGGCGGCGTCAAAGTCGTCGTTGTAGTTGATGAGGCGGATGGAACGGCCGTGGAAGCCGCCCGCGTCGTTATACGCCTTGAGCGCGGCGTTCAGCCCCGCGTTGAAGGGGATGCCCACGCTGGCGAAGGCGCCGGCGGTGGTGGCGGTGTTGCCCACAATAATCTCGTCGTCGGTCACGCCCTGGACGTAGGGATTGCCCGCGTCGGGCTGCTCGGGCGCGCCGCTGTTCTGCTCCACGGGAGTACTGTTATTAACGGGGGCGCTGTTGTCCGAGGGCTTGTCGGACGCGCAGCCGGCGCACAGGGCGAACAGCAGGGCCGCGCAGGCCAGCAGGGCGATGAGTCTTTTTTTCATTTTCATTCTCCTTTTCAATACGTTGGTGGTTGCTGCTGATATATAAAGGGTATTTGCGCTTGCTCACGCCTTCTTTCCGCCCAGATAGGCGTCGATAAGGCGTTCGTCATGGATTAGCTGTTCGGCGGGGCCGGACATCCCGATGGTCCCCAGCTCCAGCACATAGGCGTAGTCGGCAATCTTCAGGGTGGCCAGGGCGTTCTGCTCCACAATGAGGATGGTGGAGCCCTCCCGGCGCAGCTCCTGGAGGACGTTGAAGATGTCCTTAATCACCAGGGGCGCCAGGCCCAGGGACGGTTCGTCCAGCAGCAACACCTTGGGGTTGGCCATCAGCGCCCGGCCGATGGCCAGCATCTGCTGCTCCCCCCCGGACAGGGTGGAGGCCTGTTGCTTTCTGCGCTGCTCCAGCACGGGGAACAGCCCGTATATCCGGCGCAGATTTTGCTGGATGCGGCCCTTGTCCCGGTCGATATACGCCCCCGCCCGGAGGTTTTCCTCCACCGTGAGGCCGTAGAATACCAATCGCCCCTCGGGGGACATGCTCACCCCCTGGCGCACCACGCGGCAGGCCCGCCGCCCGATGGGCTGGCCGCCCAGGCGCACGCTGCCCCCGGCAGGCTTGACGATGCCGCTCACCGCCCGCAGGGTGGTGGTTTTGCCCGCGCCGTTGGCCCCCAGCAGGGCCACAATCTTCCCCTCCTCCACGTCCAGGTCAATGCCGCGGACGGCTTGGATGGGGCCATAGCTGACCTTCAGGTCTCGAACTTCCAGCAGCGCCATGCTCACCCCTCCTCGCTGACGCCTAAATAGGCGGATTGAACGTCCTTGTGGGCCTGGACCTGCTTGGGCGTGCCCATGGCCAGCAGCCTGCCGAAGGAGATGGCGCACACCGTGTCGCAGATATCCATCACCAGCCCCATGTCGTGCTCCACCAGCAGAATGGTGCAGCGGTACTCCTGCTGAATGCGGCGGATGAGCTTGGAAAGCTCCGCCGTCTCCGTGTCGTTCAGTCCCGCGGCCGGCTCGTCCAGGATGATGAGCTGGGGGTCGCACATGAGGGTACGGGCAATCTCAATCTTTTTCAGCACGCCGTAGGGCAGGCCCATGGCGTACCAGTCCTTGTAGGCGGTCAGGCCCATGAAATCCAGCACCCTCATGGCCCGCTCCCGCACCACCTTCTCCTCCTGGTGCAGAAGGGGCAGGTGAAGGGCCTGCTGGGCCAGATTGGCGGTGTACTGCCGGTGGCCCGCGATGAGCAGGTTGTCCAGCACGGACAGCTCCCGTATCACTTCCACGTTTTGGAAGGTGCGCACAATGCCCTGGAGAATCACGTCGTGGACCTTTTCCCGGTTCAGGTCTACCACCTGTCCGGACTTGTTCTCAAAATGGAGCTGTCCGGCGGTGGGCTTATAGAATTGGGTGATGCAGTTGAACACCGTGGTCTTGCCCGCGCCGTTGGGGCCGATGAGGCCGAATATCTCTCCTTTTTTCACCTGGAAGGACAGGCCGTCCACCGCCTTCACGCCGCCGAAGTACATACACAGGTCCTTCACGTCCAGCACCACGCCGTCGGGGAGGGTCAGCCCCGTGGAGGGCAGCGCGGCCTCCGCCTGGGACAGCTTCGCCCTGGCCGCTTGCAGCCTGCCCTGGTACTTTTGGGTGTTCTCCAGCTCCCCCAGGCGCTCATAGAGCTGCACCCGCCGGCGCAGCCGGTCCACCTGGCTGTAGCTTGCGTTGGCCATTACGAACCCTCCCTTCCCGGTTTGGCCAGCTTCTTTTTGGCGCCCGCCCAAAGCTGGCTGACAATCTGGGCGAAGCCGCCGGGGAAGAACATCACCACCAGGATGATGAGCACGCCCGTGACCATGGTGATGAAGGCCGGGTTCTCCCGGAAAAACGGAATATTGCTCAGGAACATGGATTGCAGCCCGTAGATGATGAACACGCCGAAGGTGGTGCCCCACAGGCTCTTGGCCCCGCCGATGATCACCGCGCCCAAGATGTTCAGCGAGGTGGTCAGGGTGAGCAGCGTAGAGGTGGACGTGGTGATGGTGCGGATGAACAGCATATACAGCAGCCCGCCCACCGCCGCGAAAATCACCGAAATCACAAAGGACATCAGCCGGAACTTCATCAGCGAGATGCCCATGGCCTGGGCCGCCGAGGTGGAGTTCTTCATGGCCAGCATGGCCCGGCCCGTGGGGCTGTCGATGAGGTTGAACAGCAGCCACATCAGCACCGCGAACACCGCCAGAATCAGGAAGTACACCCCCGTGGAGCCAATCTTCGCGCCGAACAGCCGCACGTGGTCCACGTCGATTTTAACGGTGGATTTGATGACCATGAGCAGGTTGCGGATGATTTCCGACAAGCCCAGGGTGAGAATGGCCAGATAGATGCCCTCGATGCGCAGAGAGATGAAGCCCACCACCGCGCCAATCACAACGGCCGCCGCGATGGTGATGATAAGCGCCGCTGCAAAGGGCAGCTCGTACTCCTGAATCATGTAATAGGCCAGATAGGTGCCGATGCCGATAAAGCCGCCGGTGCCCAGGGTGGCCAGGCCCGAGTAGCCCAGCAGCAGGCAGAAGCCGATGGCCACGATGGCGTAAATCAGGGTATTGCCCACCGCCTGCACAAAGGAGGAGGAGACCAGCCCTTGAAGATTGAGCAGCTGGATCACGCTGAGCACAATGACGAATAGCAGCAGCTGGCCCTGGGGGCTGCGCAGCGCGTCCAGCGCGGGATTCTTTTTCTTCATACCGCCGCCCTCCTTACACTTTCTTGGCCACCGGCTTGCCCAGCAGACCCTGGGGCCGGATGAGAATCACAATGAGCATCAGCACGTAGACAATCACCATATTCCACCGGGAGATGCCGGAGAACATGGGGAAGTTGGCCAGAAAGCCGATGCAGCTGGCCGCCACCGGAATACACACCGCGCCCAGCACCGGCCCGTAGAAGGTGGAAAAGCCCCCCAGAATCCCCGCCAGAAAGGCGTTGACCTGCACCGTGGTCATAAACGTGGCGCTGATGGCCGTGCCGCTGCCGGCGTACATCACCGCCGCCAGCACCCCCAGCGCCCCGGCGATGGCCCAGGACACGGCGGTGATGAAGTGGGAGTTGATGCCCATCAGCTCCGCGGTGAACTCGTTGGACGCCGTGGCGCGCACCCCCAGCCCCCAGCGGCTGAACTTCAGCAGCAGGAAAATGGTCCCCAGCACCGCCACCGTAATCACCATGCAGATGAGGGCGTGCTTGGTGACCACCACCTCGCCGCCAAAGGCGGGGATGATGAAGTTGGGGGACACGCCCGCTTTCTGGGTGTTGTAAAACGCCTCAAAGGGAATGGACTCCGGCGTACCGAACACCAGGGGAATGCCGCCCAGGACGATGGACACAATGCCCATGGTGATGATCTGCTTGCCCACGGCGTTCACGCTCTTGCCGTTGCGGAAGATTACAATGTCGATGAACAATCCCGCCAGCACGCCCACCGCCATGCCCACGAACACGCCCAGGTATACGGGCACGCCGTATTTGTTGAGCATATCCGCCGTCACGTAGCAGCCCAGCGCGGCGATGGAGCCCTGGGCAAAATTGGTGGTGGTGGAGGTCTTGAAAATCAAAGTGACCGCAAAGGCCGCCAGGGCGGTGACGCACACGCTGAGCAGCGTGCCGCACAGAGTTGAGAGAAACGCGGCGAACATGGATTCACCCCCATTTGATGACGTTGGCCGCCCAGGTGTAGCCGATGCCGGCGGCAATCATGGACACCACCGAGCCGTCCTTCACCTTGCCCGCGTCCAGCGCCAGCTTCAGCTCCAGAATCTGGTCAATCTGGCCCACATGGCCGTAGTGCTCCAGATAGATGCTCTGCTCCTCGCTGAGGCCCAGCTCGGCCAGCAATCCCTTGTGGCCGGAGCGCTTCATATGCAGCACATCCAAGAAGTCGATGTCCGCGCGGGTCATGCCGGACTTGCGCAGCGCCTCGTCGATGCAGTGCAGCCAGTTGGGCATGGACACGGTGTTCAAAAGGCCCTTCATCTTCGGCGCGTCCATCAGGCGCAGGCGGTTGAGCTCACCCAGATTCTCCACGGTGAGGGGGTTGCAGATGCCGCCCACCTCGCCGCCGCAGGTGTGGACCACCGAGCCGTCGCTCATCAGGTGGGAGCCCAGCAGCAGGTTTTTTCCATAGCCCTTCTTCAGCAGGATAGCCCCGCCGCCGCAGGCCAGGTCGTACATAAAGGACAAGTCCTTGTCGGTATAGTCGATGAGGTCGCAGTTGCGGTAGCCGCCGCACACCAGCACGGTGTTCATCTCATCGTCCGCAATCAGCATATCCTTGGCCATCTTCATGGCGGACACGCAGGTGCAGCAGCGGTTCTGCACGTCGATGCCCCAAGCGTTCTTCGCGCCGATGCGGTCCTGTACATAGCAGGCGGAGGTGGTCAGGGGGTACTCCTTCCACTCCTCGGTGATGCACAGGATGGCGTCAATCTCCAGGGGGTCCACCCCGGTATTGTTCAAGCAGTCCAGCGCCGCCAGCGCCCCCATCTCCTGGCTGCCGTCACAGGCCTCCCCCGAGGGGATGTACTTCTCCACAATACCCAGCTTGTTGATGACCGCGTCCTCGCTCCACGCGCCCGCCGTGGCCTGGGAAATCTCCTTGGCCGTCATTTTTGTTCTGGGAAGATATATCCCCAGTCCCACAATGCCCACATTTTGGTCCATGCGCAAACTTCCTCCTTGTCCCGTCACCCGCCGCCGGATGACGCAAGACGCAAATTTTATGAATAACGGTTCAGTCTCCAGCAAAAGAATACCTCATCGTCAAGATTCTGTCAAGCTATTTTTATAAATTTCGTTGGAATCTTCCCCGCATATTTTGATTTTTTTGGTTGACATTCGCCGCGTCAGGAGGTATGATACAAAGTGAATAGCGGTTCATAATATATTTTTCTCTCGAATCATCCCGAAATATTGAAAGGAGCTTCATAAAAACCATGAAAACCATTGATACCATCCAGGTGGGCGACAGCGCCAGCTTTACCAAAACCGTCACCGAGACCGACGTCATCATGTACGCCGGCGTCAGCGGCGACTTTAACCCCGCCCACATCGACGCCGAGCACGCCAAGGGCTCCATGTTCGGCCAGCGCATCGCCCACGGTATGCTGTCCGCCGGCTTCATCTCCAACGTTCTGGGCACCCAGCTCCCCGGCCCCGGCACCATTTACATGGGCCAGGAGCTGCGCTTCGTCAAGCCCGTCTACATCGGCGACACCGTCACCGCCACCTGCACCGTCACCGAGCGCTTTGCGGAGAAAAACCGCCTCAAGCTGGACACCGTCGTCACCAATCAGCGGGGCGAGCAGGTCATCACCGGCACGGCCACTGTGATGCCGCCCAAGGCGTAAGCGCGCCCCTTTACCGGCCGGGAGAAAGTTCCCCGCCGCCCCAAAATTTTTCCCCATTTCCCGCCTGGTTGTGATATACTAAGCTTCTCAATACTCCAAGGGAGGTTTAATCTCTATGAAGGTTCTTATGCTCAACGGAAGTCCCCGCGCCGGGGGCAACACCTCCATCGCCCTGCAGGAGATGGAGCGGGTATTTCAGGCCGAGGGCGTGGAGACCCACATCGTCCAGGTGGGCGGACAGGACATCCGGGGGTGCGTGGCCTGCAACGGCTGCGCAAAGCTGGGCCGATGCGTGTTTGACGACGCCGTCAATCAGCTCGCCCCGCAGTTCCAGGCCTGCGACGGCCTGGTGGTGGGCAGCCCCGTGTACTACGCCTCCGCCAACGCCACGCTGGTGGCGCTGCTCACCCGGCTTTTTTACAGCACCCACTTTGACAAAACCATGAAGGTGGGCGCCAGCGTGGTGGTGGCCCGCCGGGGCGGGCTGTCCGCCACCTTCGACGAGCTGAACAAATTCTTTACCATCTCCGGTATGCCCGTGGCCTCCAGCCAGTACTGGAACAGCGTCCACGGCAGGCTGCCCGGCGAGGCGGGGCAGGACGCGGAGGGCCTTCAGACCATGCGCGCCCTGGCCCGAAACATGACCTTCCTGATGAAAAGCATCGCCCTGGGCAAAGAGGCCTATGGCCTGCCCCAGCCGGAGCCCCGCCAGGCCACCAACTTCATCCGCTGAGCACGCTTACACAAGCAGCGGGCCCCTCCTCGCACACGCCGCGGGGAGGGGCCCGCTGGGCGTTTCCCCGCGGCGGGGTAAAAATCCTGTTTTTGGCTTCCTATTTTTCGCCGAATGTGGTAAGATATTCTTTGTATATGATTTGCGCGGGCGCCGCCGCGCATACCACAGGAGGTACGGGCTATGGAACTCAATGAGACAACGCTGGCCAGCGAGCTGATATTTGACGGAAGGCTTCTGAAGGTCTACCGGGACCAGGTGGGCCTGACGGACGGGGGGCAGTCCATCCGGGAGTTTGTCCACCACCCCGGCGGCGTGGCGGTGGTGCCGCTGGACCAGGAGGGAAACGTCTATCTGGAGCGCCAGTTCCGCTACCCCTACCGCAAAGTGGTCACCGAAATTCCCGCGGGCAAGCTGGAGCCGGGGGAAGATCCCTTTGACGCCATCCAGCGGGAGCTGAAGGAGGAGATCGGCGCCACCGCCGCCCGGTGGGACGCCTTGGGCTATATCATGCCCAGCGTGGGCTATACCGACGAGATGCTCTATCTCTATCTGGCCCGGGACCTCACCTTCGGCGGCACCCACCTGGATGAGGACGAATTTCTGGAGCCCTTCAAGCTGCCCTTTGCCGACGCGCTCTCCCAGGCGGCGGACGGGCGGATTAACGACGCGAAAACCCTCAGCGCCCTGTTTCGGGCGGAGCAGAAAATGCGGGAGGAACGCAATGGGTAAGAAAATCCTGGTGGTGGAGGACGAGCGCAACATCGTGGACATCCTCACCTTCAACCTGGCCCGGGAGGGCTATGAGACCGCGGAGGCCCTGGACGGCGCGGACGGGCTGCGCCTGGCGCTGGAGCTGGACCCGGATTTGATTCTGCTGGACCTGATGCTGCCCAAAATGGACGGCTTCGAGGTGTGCCGCCGCCTGCGCGAGCAGGGCCGCGCCACCCCCATCATCATGCTCACCGCCCGGGAGGAGGAGACGGACAAGGTGCTGGGGCTGGAGCTGGGCGCGGACGACTACATCACCAAGCCCTTCTCCATGCGGGAGCTGCTGGCCCGGGTCAAAAGCAATATCCGCCGCACCGATATGCTCAAGCGCCCCGCCGCCCTCTCCGCCCAGCGGCTGGACCTGGGCAGAATCCAGGTGGATACGGAGACCATGCTGGTGTATAAGGACGGCGAGCCGCTGGACCTCACCCAGCGGGAGTACGAGCTGGTGAAGACCCTGGCCTCCAGCCGGGGACAGGCCCTGTCCAGAGAGTCGCTGATGAAGCAGGTGTGGAATTTCGACGGCTTCGTGGGGGACGTGCGGGCGGTGGACGTGGCCATCCGCCGCCTGCGGGAAAAGCTGGAGGACGACCCCGCCGACCCCAAATTCATCATCACCCGGAGAGGATTGGGTTACGCATTTGGTATGTAAGGAGGGGTGACCATGCGCCGCAGCCTGCATTTAAAGCTGGTGCTCATCATGGTGCTGCTCATCGTGTCGCTGATGGTGGTGGTGGGCGCCTTTCTGATGAACTCCGTCACCGGCTACTATATCGACGACTTCTACAGCCAGACCGCCGCCGCCTTCGGCCCGGATAACGTGGACTTCGTCCGGGACCTGCAGACCGCCGGCGAGGACGAGCAGGACGGCGCGGCCATGGTGGAGGCGGTGCTGTCCACCTACTCCGGCGTGCTGGGCGTGGACCGCCGCCACCGCAATTTCTATGTTCTGGACGGCGCCACCGGGCGGTATCTGGCCGGCTCCGCGCCGGAGCCGGAGGGCGGTGTGCCCGTCACCCCCAACATCGCCGCCGCCCTGCTGGGGAATGTGGGCTTTGACAGCAGCGTTACCGCCGACTATATGGACGCCGCCATCCCCATCACCCGGGGCGGGCAGAATTATATCGTCTATATCCTGGACAACCGGGAGACAGCCCGCGCTCTGAACGCGGAGATGTTCAGCCTGATTGTGGAGGCCCTGGTGCTGGGGCTTGTCATCTCCATTCTGCTCTCCTTCCTGCTGTCCAAAACCATGGTCAATCCCCTTCAGCGCCTCACCAACGGCATCGAGGAGGTGGCCCGGGGGGACTTTTCCCGCAAGCTGGAGGTCACCTCCGGGGACGAGATTGGCCAGCTCACCGAGAGCTTCAACGCCATGGCCCAGCAGCTGGAGAGCACCATTGCCGACCTGGAGCGGGAGGAGCAGAAGCGCAAGGACTTCGTGGCCAACGTCTCCCACGAGCTGCGCACCCCGCTGACCAACATCAAAAGCTACGCCGAGACCCTCTCCGACGGCCTGGGGGACCTGCCGCCGGAGACGGCCCAGCGCTTTTTGGGGGTCATTCTCAACGAGTCCGACCGCATGACCCACATCTTGCAGGACCTGCTCACCCTGTCCCGGTTCGACTCCGGGCGCAGCGAGCTGCGCCTCACCCGCTTCCCCTTCGCCAAGGCGGTGGACGACACCTATCAGGCCATTTTGATGGACGCCCAGAACCACGCCCACACGGTGGAGCTGCGCCTGCCCGACTTTCTGCCCCAGGTCCGGGCGGACCGGGAGCGCATCATGCAGGTGATGATGAACATCGTGTCCAACGCCATCAAATACACCCCCGACGGGGGACGCATTGTGCTGTCCGCCGGCATCGAGGGGGACAAGGTGTGGATGGAGGTGGACGACAACGGCATCGGCATCCCCCCCGCCGACCGGGATCGCATTTTCGAGCGCTTCTACCGGGTGGACAAGGCCCGCTCCCGCCAGTCCGGCGGCACGGGGCTGGGCTTGTCCATCGCCCAGGAGATCATGCTGCGCCACGATGGCCGGCTCTACCTGGTGGACAAGACGGAGCCCGGATTGACCATCCGCATGGAGCTGCCCATCCAGGGCCCCCGGGAGGAGGCCAGCCATGAGGAATAAGCGCCGGTGGATTGAGTGGGGGAAGGACGCCCTCATCGCGCTGCTCACCCTGTCCGCCATATACCTGCTGTCCATGACGCCCCTGATTCGGGACAGCGGGCTGCTCGGCCTGCTCAGCCCCACTCCCCCCGGCAGCGGCTCCACCTCCGGCGTGGTCCACACCGGGGTGGTGCTCCCCGCCCGGCTGGCGGTGTACCGCACCGGCGGCCGCTTCGGCCTGCAATACGACGAGGCCCAGATGGAGGAATCCTTCTCCGCTCTCGGCCCCCTGCTGGGGGACGCGCTGTCCAGCGCAGGGCAGCCCGCGCCCCTGCCGGAGGACCGCTGGCGGGCCTATCTTCAGGGGCCCAGCGCCTATTTCGACTTCTCCGGGGATATCCCCCTCACCGCCCTGTGCGGCTGGCTGGGCGGCGCGGGGAACTGTCCCCTCTCCGGCTCCGCCCGGCGCCTGGTGCTGGCGGCGGGGGAGGACGACCAGGTCCTGCTGTGCTGGCAGGATTCGGACACCGGCGCCTTCTACTCCTGCGCTACCGCCCTGTCCCGCGCCCTTCACCTGGACTCCGCCATCTCCGGCGTGAGCGAAAACGGGGCCTACTTCGCCTTTGAGGACCCCGCCCTGTCCCAGCTGCTGGACCCCTACACCCTCATTACCGAGGGGGGGACCGCCGGGCGGCGCTACTCCGTCACCGCCCCCCTGTCCACCGCCGCCGGCGCCCAGGCCCTGCTGGACTCCCTGTCCTTCAACACCCAGAACCACGTGCCCGGCAGCGGCGGCGAGGTCTATCTGGACGGCGGCGACCGGCTGGTGGTCAGCGACAGCGGCACCGTCACCTACCGGGCCGCCCAGGGGGAAAAATACCCCGTGGGCTCCCCCTCCGCCCCCGTCACCGCCCTTCAGGCCGCGGACGGGGCCCGCGCCCTGGCCGCCCAGTCCATGGGGCCGCTGTGCGGCGAGGCCCGGCTGTACCTCATCTCTGCCCAGCCTGAGGGGGACGGCTGGCTGGTGCGCTTCGGCTACCGGCTCAACGGCAGCGCCGTCTACCTCTACGAGGAGGGCTGGGCGGCTCAGTTCCTGATTCAAGACGGCTTTATCACGGAATTTACGCTCCATCTGCGCTGCTATGCCGCCGACGACGGCAATACCCTGCTGCTGCCCATCGACAAGGCCGCGGCCATGCTCCCCGACCTTATTCAGGACCGGCGGGAGCTGGTGGTGCAGTACCAGGACCAGGGCGGGCTGTCGGTCTCCCCGGACTGGGTGGCAAACTGACGGCGCGCCCCGGCGCGACGGGAGGAGGCTTCCGCCATGGAATGGCGAAAACTGAAAAACCTCATCATTTTAATTCTGCTCATGGTCAACGGCTTCCTGCTTATCCTGGTCGCCGCCCGGCGGGGGGAGTCCCTGCTCTATGAGCGCTCCGCGCTGGAGGGGGCCGTGCAGGTGCTGGAGGGCGGCGGCATCCACGTGGAGCTGTCCGGATTGTCCGACGCGGACAGCCTCGCCCCGCTGAACGTGGAGCGGGAGCTGGACCGGGAATTTCTCATGGCCCAGGCCCTGCTGGGCGCGGGCGCCGTCCAGGCGGATAACCGGGGGGGCGGGCTGTACCTCTATCAGAACGGCAGCGGCGAGCTGAGCGTCCGGGCCGGCGGAGAACTGTCGGCGGAAATGGCCGGCAACCCGAACTCATTGGCCGACGGCGCCCCGGAGCGCCACGCCGCCCAGCTGCTGAAAAAAATGGGGATTGACGCGGAGCAAATCAGCGTAGACGAGGAGGACGAGTGGACGCGGGTGCGCTTCCGGCAGCTGTGGAACGGCGTCCCCCTGTTTTCCTGCGAGGTGGAGTTTGTATACTACTATCAGTCCCAGCTGCATTCCGTTCAGGGCACGCTGCTGGCCACCCAGGCCGGGACGGCGGAGGCGGGGCAGGCCATGACGCTGCCCACGGCGCTGCTGCGGTTTTTGGAGGGCGTCACCGCCACCGGCGATGTGTGCTCCTCCATTCAGTCCATGCGCGCGGGCTACCGGGGAACGGTTCAGCCCCTGTCCGGCGGGGTGCGGCTGAGCCCGGTGTGGCTGGTGTCCACCGACACCGCCCAATACTATCTGGACTGCGTCACCGGCGCGCTCACCCGGGTGGAATGAGAAGCGCGAATGTCAGACAGGCCCCCCTTCATAGGATAGACGAGAACAATCCTATGAGGGGGGTGCTTTTTTGTCTACCCTGTTGGCCGGAACCCTGCTGCTCACCGCCACGGGCCTGTTTTCCCAGGCGGTGGGGTTTGTCTACCGTATGCTGCTCTCCCGCCTGATTGGCGCGGAGACCATGGGACTGTACCAGCTGGTCATGCCCGTGTATTCCCTTCTCATGTCGGTGACCGCCGTGGGGCTGACGGTGGCGGTGTCCACCCTGTCCGCCCGGTATCACGCCCTGGAGGACGACGGCACGGTGAAGGCCGTCCTTCGCCGTGCTTTAGGCGGCTTCTTCCTGCTGGCCGTCCCCTTGGGCATCGCCGTGGCCGCCCTGTCCGACCCCATCTCCGTCTACCTTTTAGGCGACGCCCGCACCCGCCTGGGGGTGGTGATGCTGGTGCCCTGCGTGCTGCTCACCGGGGTGGAAAACCTGCACAAGCACTGCTTTTACGGCATCGGCCGGGTGCGCCCCCCCGCCGCGGTGGAGACCGCCGAACAGCTCATCCGGGCCGCGGCGGTGCTGGGGCTGCTGGGGGCGCTGCTTCCCCGTTCGGCGGAGGAGACGGTGGGCATCATCGTGCTGGGCATGGTGCTGTGCGAGGTGTTCTCCGCCTGCGCCCTGACGCTGCTGCTTCGCCGGCACTGGAAGCGCTTCCCCCCCGCCCCCGCCCAAACTGAGGTAAGCCGCCGCAGGCTGTTTGCCATCGCCCTGCCCGTGGGGTGTACCTCCCTGCTGGGCACGGTGCTCAGCTGCGCCAACTCGGTGCTCATCCCCGCCAAGCTGGTGGAGGGCGGCATGGCCCTGCCCGACGCCATGGCCGAGTTCGGCGTGGTGTGCGGCATGACGCTGCCCCTGCTGAACCTGCCCACCGGCTTCATCGGCGCGCTGTGCCTGGTGATGGTGCCCGACCTCTCCCGGCGCACCGCCCAGGGGGACCGGCGGGCGGCGGGCGGCTTTCTGGACCGGGTGATGTCGGCCACCTCCCTGCTCATGGCCCCCGCCATGGCCCTGCTCAGCGTCATCGGCCCCACCCTGGGCCGGGCCATGTTCCGGGACGGGCGGGTGGGGGAGCTGATTCTCCCCCTGGCTGTGGGCACCCTTCTGGGCTGCTGGCAGTCGGTGCTGTCCGGCGCGCTCAACGGCCTGGGCCTTCAGGGTAAGGCCGCCCGCAACGCCATTGTCAGCGACGTGGTGCAGCTGGCGTTCACCTTTTTTGCCGTAGCAAAATGGGGCCTGTCCGGCTTTGCCGCGGGGTTTGCCGCCTCGGGCCTTGTGGGGGCGGGGCTTAATCTGGCCAGCGTGCTGCGCGCCGCGCAGCTGCGCATCCAGCTGTTTCGCTGGTTCGTCCGCCCCCTGCTGGCCGCCGCCTTCATGGGGCTGTGGTGCAATCTGCTGTTCCAGCTCATGCTCCGCTCCGGCTGCGCCCAGGGGTGGTCGGCCCTGGCCTGTTCGGCCCTGGGCGCGGCGCTGTACGCCGCCGCCCTGCTGGCCCAGGGGCTGTCCATCAACATAGTGTTTGCCCGCTTCCACTCCCAGTTCAAGCAGAGGAGGTGGGCGCGGTGAAGCCAAGCATCCTAATCTCCGCCGGACGGGGAAATCCCGTCAACTACCTCCGCGCCCTGGAGGCCGCCGGCGCGGCGGCCCGCGCACAGTACCTCCCCGCCCCCGATTTGAGCTGGGACGGTCTGCTGCTGGCCGGGGGCGGCGACATCGCCCCCGCCCTGTTCGGCCAGGAAAATTGCGGCTCCCGGGACATGGACCCGGCCCGGGACCGGGCGGAGCTGGCCCTGCTGGACGCCTTCTGCGCCGCGAAAAAGCCGGTGCTGGCCATCTGCCGGGGGCACCAGGTGGTGAACGTGTGGCTGGGGGGCGGCCTCATCCAAGACCTGCCCCCCGCCCCGGCCCCCTTCCACGGCGGCGGGGAGGGAGACCGCGTCCACCCCATTGCGGCTGCGGAAGGCTCCCTGCTCCACCGGCTGTACGGCCCGGTGTTTCCCGTGAACAGCGCCCACCACCAGGCCCTGGGCGAGCTGGGCCGGGGACTGCGCGTCACCGCCCGCTCGGAGGGTGGGATCGCGGAGGCAGCGGAACACGAGGCCCTCCCCCTCATCGCCGTCCAGTTCCACCCCGAGCGCATGACCGGGGCGCTGGCCCGGCCGGACACGGTGGACGGCGGCGCGATTTTCCGGGCCTTTCTGGATTTGGTGGAAAAGGCATAGCAAAACCTCGCCCTTCCATGAGAAGGGCGAGGTTTTTCCCGCTGTGTTCCGTTTAGAGGGGCGTGCCGTCGGAGCTGAATAGGGGCAGCTTTTCCAGGAACAGGATGTCGCTGCGCTTGGCGGCGTCTCCCTCGGCCAGAATGGCCATCCGGCCCACCACATGGCCTCCGGCCTGGTCCACCAGGCTCTCCACCGCCGCCAGCGAGCCGCCGGTGGAAATCACGTCGTCCAGAATCAGGATGCGCTTGCCCCGCATTTTCTCGGCGTCCGCCCCGTCCATGTACAGCTTCTGCTCTCCCTCGGTGGTAATGGAGCGGTCCACCGCCTCGAAGACGCCGTTCATGTAGGCCTTTTTCTTCTTGCGCACCAAAAAGTACTCGTTGCGCCCGCTCTGCCGGGCCATCTCGTGAATCAGCGGGATGGCCTTGGCCTCGGGGGCCACCATGTAGTCAAACTCCGGCGCAATCTTCAAAAGGCCGGCTGCGCAGGCGCAGGTGAGCTCCACGTCTCCGAAGATTACAAAGGCGCCAATCATAAGGGTGTCGCTGATGGGGCACAGGGGCAGCTGGCGCTTGAGGCCCGCCACGGTCATTTCATAGGTCATCACTGCTCATCTCCAGTTGTGATTTTTACGAGAGCTATTATACTATCTCTGTCGCTTCTTGTCAAAATGTAATGAAGTTTTCAGAGATTGAAAAAAATTGTAGAAATCTTCCGGGTACTGTGGTATGATGCTATCGTCAACTCAATATCCTTCGGTATAGTCGGGACGAGACGGGTCCTGAGTCTCTACTGCCCAACCTAATTGGGCTGCTACCGTTACAAAACAGGCGCGGAACCAGGTTCGTTTCCGGGCCGATTTTGTTTTCCCGCTCCGATTCTGCCAAGGAAAATTTTGGAGAGGGAGTTGTTTATGGAGAACATTTTCAAGCTCAAGGAGAACGGCACCACGGTACGCACCGAGATTGTGGCCGGCCTGACCACGTTCATGACGATGGCCTATATCATCGCCCTGAACCCCAACCTGCTCACCGGCTTCGGCGCGGAGGAGTGCGGCGGGCAGCCCCTGTGGAACGGCGTGTTCCTGGCCACCTGCATCGCCTCCGCCATCGGTATGTTCATCATGGCTTTCGTGGCCAACAAGCCGTTCTGTCTGGCCCCAGGCATGGGCCTGAACAGCTTCTTTGCCGCAGTGGTGGCCAACATCGTGGGCCTCACCGGCATGAGCTATGTGGCCAGCTTCCAGGCGGCGCTGGTCATCATCCTCATTGAGGGCATCGTGTTCATCGTCCTGTCTGTGCTCAACATCCGCGAGAAAATTGTGGACGCCATCCCCCTGGGCGTGCGCCTGGGCATCGGCCCCGCCATCGGCCTGATGCTGATGAACATCGGCCTGGGCTCCAACGCGGGCATCTACTCCGAGACCGGCGGCCCCTTCTTTGTCATGCGCGACTTCTTCGGCGCGCTCACCCCCAGCGCCGCCCAGACCGCCATGGGCTCCGGCTACGCCGCCATGGTGCTCACCGTGGTCACCATGTTCGTGGGCCTGTTCGTCATCGTGATTCTGGCCAAGTACGGCGTGAAGGGCGCGGTGCTGCTGGGTATGCTGGCCGCCTCCGTGCTGTACTGGATTGGCTCCTTCGTGTTCCTGCACACCAATCCCTTCGCCTCCCTGGCCACCGCCTCCTTCCTGCCCCCCTTCGGCGACATGGCCGCCACCACCCTGTTCAAGTTCAATTTCCAGGGCTTCATGGACATCGGCCTGTTCACCGTTATCACCCTGGTGATTACCTTCTGCATGATTGATATGTTCGACACCATCGGCACCCTGGTGGGCACCGCCTCCCGGGCGGGCATGGTGGACAAGGACGGCAAAATGCCCAACATGAAGGAGGCCCTGCTGGCCGACGCCGTGGGCACCGTGGCCGGCGCCTGCACCGGCACCTCCACCGTCACCACCTTCGTGGAGTCCGCCTCCGGCGTGGAGGCTGGCGGCCGCACCGGCCTGACCGCCCTGGTCTGCGGCATCCTGTTCCTGGCCTGTATGTTCATCGCCCCCATCGCGGCCATCATCCCCGCCGCCGCCACCTCCGCCGCCCTGATCTACGTGGGCGTGCTGATGCTCATGGGCCTGAAGAATGTGGACTTTAGCGATATGGACCAGATGGTGCCCGTGGCGCTGATGCTTATCGCCATGCCCATCTCCGGCTCCATCGGCCACGCCATCGGCCTGGGCCTGATCTACTACACCGTTATCAAGGTGTTCACCGGCAAAGCCAAGGACGTGTCCGTGCTGACCTACGTCATCTCCGCTTTGTTCCTGGTGAAGTTCTTCCTGATTGTGTGACAAAAAGACGCTGAAAAAACTCCCTCCGCTTTGGCGGAGGGAGTTTTTTATACCGTTTCCAAATCCAGCTCCCGGCGGTAGCGGGCCATGGACTGGGCGAACAGCTCCCCATTGGTGGGGGGCGTGTATGTAATGGCGTTGGCCCCGGCGCGGATGGTTTCCACAATGGTCTCGTCCGCAGGCCCCCCGGTGGCGATGATGGGCACGTCGGGAAAGCGCTCCCGGATGGAGCGCACAATCCGGGGGGTGTTCTGCGCGCCGGACACGTTGAGGATGTCCGCCCCCGCCGCCAGCCGGGCGGCCACGTCCGTCCTTTCCGATACCACCGTGACCACCACCGGAATGTCCAGCACCTGCTTGAGCATGTGTACCACCTCGTTGCTGGTGGGGGCGTTCACCACCACGCCGAAAGCGCCCTCGTGCTCGGCGTCGTTGGCCAGGTTCACCACCCGCATCCCCCGGGTGACGCCGCCCCCCACCCCGGTGAACACCGGCATATCCGCCGCCTGCATCACCGCCCGGTGAATGGCGGGCTGGGGGGTGAAGGGGTAGACGGCGATGATGGCGTCGGCGTTGATGTTGCGGATAATGGCCACATCGGTTGTAAAGGCCAAAGACTTTATCCGCCGCCCAAACACCCGAATGCCGGAGCATTGGGAAATGCAGGTGGGGATTTTGATCATATGGCTGCGCAGGGTTCCATCGTATTCCGGCACTGCCTTGCGGACGCGCAGTTCCTCTGTCATGAGCCGCTCCTTCCGTATTCGGTGTAAATCTCTCAGCTGTACCAGCAGCCGTCCCCCGCCAGGCCCACGGGAGCCACCACCCGCAGGGACACGTCGTCCAGCCCGGCGGCGGTGAGAATCTCCCGGTAATGCTGCACGTTCACCGCCTTGTCCAGCCATATCCGGCCCGCGTTCTGGGCCAGCACGGCGGCGGTCATGCCGCTGTACACCGTCTCCCCGGGCAGCAAGCCCTCGCCGGCGTACACCGACAGGCACACGCCCTGCTGCGCCAGCTCCCCGCTCAGCCGCTGCCAGAAGGCCGCCACGGGGACCGTGAGGTCCTCGGGGTGGTTGTCGCTGGTGGCCAGCACGCTCACCTGGCCGTCGTAGGGATAGCCCGCGCTGTCCAGCAGAATCTCGTCAAAGCCCATCTCCGCCAGCTCCAGGCACAGCGCGGACAGATAGTCCGCCGCCTGCTGGTTGGCCGGGCTGGACCAGCACACCCCCACCCGGTCGTACCACACGTTGCCCCCCTTGGTCATGAGGGTGCCGATTCGAGAGTTGGCCAGCAGCGGGTCCTTAAAACACTGCACCCGGGCCACCAGGTACAGCTCCCCCGACTGGGCCAGCTCCCGCACCGCCTGGGCCGCCCGGTCGTCGTCGGTGTTGGCCCACAGGCTGTCCGCCAGCGCCGACTGGGAGTGCCACGCCAGCCGGCCCGTGCCCGCCTTCATTTCCACCACCAGGGCGTTCCCCCCGGCGGCGGCCACCACCTGCGCCGCCGAGCCATCCCGCAGCTGGGCGGGCGTCACCGTCACCGCGCCGATGCCCACATAGCTGGGTTCCGGCACGGGAGTTGGGGTGGGGGCGGGCGTGGACGGCGCGGGAGTCTCCACGATAACCTCCACCGGCTCGCTCTCGATTACCACCGGGTCGCTCAGCTCCGGCGGCGGGGCGGACGGCTCGTCGGCAAGCCACGGCCAGTTGATTTGAATGCCGGTGGGCGTATATTCAATGTACTCGCCCATCAAATACATAAATGCCACGCCCGCCGCCAGCAGCACCGCCAGCAGCGCGATGATAAAAATCAGCACCGTGCGCGCCCGGCTGCGGCCCCGGTATTCCTGATAACCATACCGATTTCCCCGTCCGGCCATGTAAATCCTCCCAATCAGCTGTATCATGTCTGCCCGCCGCCCTCTCCTGAGACAGGGCGGCCGCGCGGCAGTCTTTGCAATTTATCTTACCACAGCTTTGCGGGAGAATCCATATTAAAATCCAGTTTTTTATGAAATAATTGTGAATTGCCTTCCGGGCCGCTCTCACCGCACCGCCCATTGTGCCATGAGCAGCAGGGCAAACCCCGGCAGGCCCAGCGCCCCCAAAATCAGGCCGTTGAGCAGATTGACCCCCAGCTGGACGCCCAGCAGGGCTCCAATTCCCCGAAACAGCCACAAAAACACCAGCCCCAGGCCGGAGCGCACCGCCAGACGGCACAGCGCGCCCAGCGGGCGGCGGCACAGCGCCAGCACCACCACTGCCGCGCCCGCCGCCGCCCACCAGCCCCAGCCGGTCATCCGGCGTCCTCCCGCTCGGCCTCCAGCTGCTTGACCTGGCGCACATAATAGGAGTACCGGCTTTGCAGGGCGTTGATTTCGTAGACGCAGGCGTCTACCAAATCCGGGTCGCTGTAGAAATTGAACTGCGCGTAGGCGTGGTTGAGCTGGGTCTTGGTCTCCCGCATCCCCGCCAGCAGCTGCCGGCGCTCCTCCTCCCGCATCGCCGCCGCCCGGCGGCGGCTGAGACGGACCGCTTCTGCCATGGGCTTCACCTTCCTTTCCCCGTGGACGGGCCGCGTCAGCGCGTCCCTTACCAAACTTTATGTATAGTCTGGGCAAATATTCCAATTCCTATACTTTGGAAAAGCCGCGCTTTGGAAAAGAAATTTTCGCATTCCTCTTGACAAGCGGGAAATTTCTTGCTACAATCCTTCTTGTCGCTGCGAGTGTAGCTCATCTGGTAGAGCGCCACCTTGCCAAGGTGGAGGTAGCGAGTTCGAGCCTCGTCACTCGCTCCAAAATAAAAGGACTGCCTATGGCAGTCCTTTTATTTTGGGTTCGCGCCGCAAAGCGGCGCTCACCCTTCGGAGATTTTAATGCTCGGGCAGGCAAAGCCCGCCCTGCGCAATTCGCCGCTGCGCGGCGAATTTACGGCGCACCTGCGCCGCGGCCCAGAAGGGCCGCCTTTGGTGGACAACCCGGTCCCCGCCGGGCACCTCCTTAACCATAAACCGCTTTTGCAAATTGCCCGGCCGCCTTGGCCGGGCAATTTTTATTTTTCCCCCGCCCCATTTCGACATCTCCTCCCTCTGTGTCTATTTTATCGGAATGGGGCTTGCGATTCCCACTCAAACGTGATAAAATTACCCCTATCATGGGAGGTTTTGCAAGCCCCAAATCCGCCTCCCACAAAGTGAAAGAGGTGAGGAATATGTCTTTAGAGGCCATCCAACAGGTCACCGCCGCCGAGCAGGCCGCCCGTGAGCAGAAGGCCCACGCTTTGGATGAAGCCAAGCGCATCGTCGCCGAGGCGGAACGAGCCGGAAAACAGCTCGTCGCCGACGCGCGCGCCCAGGCCGAGGAACAGGTGAAGGCGCTGCTGGCCGAAGCCGAAGCGCGGGCCGGAAAGCGGACCGAGCAGGCTCTGGCCGACAGCACCGCCCAATGTGAGGCGCTGAAGCAGACCGCCCGCGGCCGTCTTGACCGCGCCGCCGGCCTTATCGTGGGAAGGGTAGGGAACAGCTGATGGCAATCGTAAAAATGAAGCGGCTGCGCCTGCTGGGCCTGCGCTCTGACCGGGAGCGGCTGCTGCGTCCCCTGCAAAGCCTGGGGTGCGTGGAGTTCAGCGAGCCCGCCATTGACCTGAGCGACCCCGCCTGGGCCTCCCTGGCCAAGCCGGAGGGCGCCGGACTGGCCCAGGCCAAGGAGCAGTACCAGCAGCTGGACAATGCGCTGGACGTTCTGCGCAAATACGTCCCTGTCAAGGACGGGCTGCTCAGCGCCCGCCCCACGCTCACCGAGGCGCAGCTGTTTGACGACGGCGTGTACGAAAACGGACTGGCCGCATCCTGGGACATCACCAATGCGGAGCGGGCCCTGGCCGCCTGTCAGGCCGAGCAGGCCAAGCTCCAAACTCAAAAGGCCTCCCTGGAACCCTGGCTCTCCCTGGACGTGCCCTTGGAGACCGAGGGGGACGCCACTGTGTCCATTTTGTTCGGCGCGGTGCCCTCCAAGGTGGACTTCGCCGCCTTTGAGGCCGCGGTGGGCCAGGCCGCCGAGCCGGCCCAGCTCTTCCCCGCCGGCAGCGACAGGGAGCTGCAATACTTCCTGCTGATGTGCCACGCCAGCGTGCTGTCCGACTGCACCGAGGCCATGCGGCCCTTCGGCTACTCCCGGGTCACCCTGCGGGGCTGGACGGGAACGGCGGCGTACAACATCCGCGCGCTGGACAACCGCATCGCCGCCCTGGAGCGGCAGGCCCAGGAGCACCGGGACCACATCGCTGCCCTGGGTGACAAGCGGGACCTGCTGCGCCTGTGCGCCGACCGCGCCTGCCAGGAAATCAGCCGGGAGGAGAACAAGGCCCGGCTTATCGACACCGACAGCGCCTACCTGCTGGAGGGCTGGCTGCCCGCCGACAAGGAGGGCGAGCTTTCCAAGCTGCTGAGCGGCTTCTCCTGCGCCTGGGAGACGGCTGACCCCGCCCCGGAGGAGTACCCCCAGGTGCCGGTCAAGCTGAAAAACAATCTTATCACCCGCTCCATGAACACCATCACGGAGATGTACTCCCTGCCCGCCTATGACGGCGTGGACCCCAACCCCCTGATGGCCCCCTTCTTCATTCTGTTTTTCGGGATGATTATGGCGGACATGGGCTACGGGCTGCTGATGATTATCGCCTCGGCGCTGGTGCTTCTCAAGAAGAAGCCCAAGAACCCCAATTTTATGGAGATGATCTTCTGGTGCGGCATCAGCACCGTGCTGTGGGGCGCGGCCAGCGGCGGCTTCTTTGGGGATATGATTCCCCAGCTGGTCACCATGCTCAACCCGGACAGCACCTTTGAAATGCCCGCGCTGTTCACCCCGCTCAACGACATCGTGGCCATCATGATTGGCTCGCTGGTGCTGGGCCTGATCCAGGTGATTACCGGCATGACCATCAGCGTGGTGAAAAAGACCATGGACGGCAATTTCATCGACGCGCTGTTTGCCGAAATCTCCTGGTGGATTGTGCTGGGCGGCCTGGGCCTGTTCCTGTGCGGCAGCATGGTGGCGGGTCTGCCCCCTGTGCTGGCCACCGTGGGCAAGGCGATGCTCATCATCGGCTTTTTGATGCTGGCCATCGGCGGCACCCGGGAGGCCAAGGGCTTTGGCAAGCTCACCAGCTTCATCGGCATCATCTACAACGGCGTCACCGGGTTCTTCAGCGATATCCTGTCCTACATCCGTCTGATGGCCCTGATGGTGTCCGGCAGCGTCATCGCGTCCGTGTTCAACACTTTGGGCGCCACCACCGGCATCGTCCCCGCGTTTATCCTAATCTCCCTGCTGGGCAATGCCCTGAATCTGGCCCTGAGCCTGCTGGGCGCTTACGTCCACGACCTCCGTCTGCAATGCCTGGAGTTCTTCGGACGATTTTATAAAGAGGGCGGAATGCCCTATCAGCCCCTGTCCATCGACACAAAATACATTGATGTAATCAAGGAGGAAAATTAAAATGGCTGCATTTTTCGAGGCTTTCGGCGGTATTGGTCTGGCGTATTTCGGCGCCGCGATTGCGGTAGCCCTGTGCTGCATTGGCTCCGCCAAGGGCACCGGCATGGTGGGTGAGGCCGCCACCGGCGTCATCAGCGAAACTCCCGAGCACTTCTCCAAGTGCATGATTCTCCAGGTTCTCCCCGGCACCCAGGGCCTGTACGGCATCGTGGCGTGGTTCATGGTTCTGCTGAAGCTGAACGTGTTCGGCGGGCAGATGGCCAACCTCACCATCCAGAACGGCATGGCCATTTTCTGGGCCTGCATGCCCATCGCGCTGGGCGGCCTGCTCTCCGCCATTGCCCAGGGCCGCGTGGCCGCCGCCTCCATCAACATCGTAGCCAAGCGCCCCGACCAGTTCTCCAAGGGCATCATCCTGGCCGGTATCGTGGAGTTCTACGCCATTCTGTCCCTGGTGGCCACCATCCTGCTGGTCATGATGTATCAGCTGTAAGAAGCACCCAAATTCGGAAAGGCGGTAAACCAAACACATGAACGGAATTGAAAAGATTACCGCGCGCATCCAGGAGGACAGCCGGAAGGAGATTGACGCCATCCTGGCCGAAGCCCGCGCCAAGGCGGCGGATATCACCGCCAAGGCCAAGGCGGACGCCCAGGCCGCCGGCGAGGAGGTCATGGCCCAGGGCCGGAAGGCTGCCGCCGAGCGGGAGGACCGCATGGCCTCCACCGCCCAGATGGAGTGCCGCAAGGCGGTTCTCGCCGCCAAGCAGGAGGTCATTGAGGAGGCGTTCCAGCAGGCTCACAAGCAGCTGCTGGCCCTGCCCCGGGAGGAATACGTGGCGCTGCTGGCCGAACTGGCGGTGCAGGCGTCCGTCACCGGGAAGGAAAAGCTCATCTTCTCCGCCCCCGACCGGGCCCAGGTGGGCAAGGCGGTGGTAATGGCCGCCAACGAGAAGCTGGCCCGTGCCGTCTCCCCCAAGCTGCCCGACGAGGTGACCAGCTCCAAGGCGGGCGCCATCCTGGACAAGGTGGTCACCGGCGCGTCCGCCGTTTTGAGCGGCACCGCCATGCTCACCCTGGCCGAGGAGACCCGCCCCATGGACGGCGGCTTTATTCTCAGCGACGGCGCGGTGGAGGTCAACTGCACCTTTGACACCCTGATTCGGCTTCAGCGCGGCGCGCTGGCCGGCGAGGTGGCCAAAGTGCTGTTTGAATGACAAGTCCCCTTCAAACTGATGACGAAAGGGGGAAAAACCTTGTCAAAGAAGAAAAAGGAAACCGATTTTCTCTCCATCTCCGCCCGGGTGCGGGTGATGGAAACCCGCCTGCTCACCGCCGAGCGGATGGAGCGGATGATTGACGCCCGGGACGCCGCCGAGGCCGCCAAGGTGCTTGGCGAGTGCGGCTATCCCGACCTGGCGCAGGTCACGCCCTCCGCGGTGGAGGATATGCTGGCCCACGCCCAGGGCGCTCTGTTCGAGGACCTGGGCAAAGCGGTGGACGATCCCGCGCTGCTGGACCTGTTCCGCTGCAAGTACGACTACCACAACGCCAAGGTGCTGATTAAGTCGGCGGCCCTGGGCCTGGACCAGGGGCAGCTGCTGCTGCGGGGCGGACGGTATGAGCCGGAAAAGCTGGCGGAGGACTTCCGCCGGGAGGACCTGCGCAGCTGCGCCCCCGCCTTTCAGGAGGCCGTGGCCCACGCCCGGGAGCTGCTGGGCTCCTCCGGCGACCCCCAGCAGGCCGACTTTGTGCTGGACCGGGCCTATTACGCGGAGCTGACCCAGCTGGCCCAGCAGTCCGGCAGCGACTTTTTGCAGGGCTATGTGACGCTGGCCATTGACACGGCCAACCTGCGTGCCGCCGTGCGCGCCGCCCGGCTGGACAAGGGACCTGACTTTCTGCGTCTGGTTCTGGTGGAGGGGGGCGCGGTGCCCCCGGCGGACATCGCCGTCACCCCCGGCCCCGACCTGGCCCGGCTGTACCACAGCTCCGCCCTGCTCTCCGCCGCCGAGGCGGGAGCGGCCCTGGCTGTGCCGGGGGGCGCGGCCCTCACCGAGTTCGAGCGGCTGTGCGACGACGCGCTGATGGCCTATATGGCCAAGGCGCGGATGATTCCCTTCGGGGAGCAGCCCGTGGCGGCCTATCTCTACGCCCGGGAGGCGGAGGCCACCGCCATCCGCATCATTCTCACCGGGCGCATGGCAGGCATTGACGGCGCTACCATCCGGCAGCGCCTGCGCCGGGCCTACTGTTAAGAGAGGGGGAGACAAATGGCAGCAAACAGCTATCAGATCGCCGTCTTGGGCGATAAGGACAGCGTCATGGGCTTCAAGGCCCTGGGGCTGACAGTCTTCCCCGCGGAGAGCGTGGAGCAGGCCCGCGCCACCCTGCACCGCATCGCCAAGGAGGACTTCGCGGTGGTCTACCTCACCGAGCAGTTCGCCGCCCAGATGGAGGCGGACATCGCCCGGTACAAGGACGAGCTCACCCCGGCCATCATCCTCATTCCCGGCAAGGACGGCAGCCTGGGTCTGGGCATGGCCAACATTAAGAAGTCTGTGGAACGGGCGGTCGGCGCGGACATTTTGTGATATGCTCTATTTTTTCATTGGTCTTATTTTGATTGTTATCGGTATCACAATGCTCGTAAGACCGAAGTTTATTTACGAATTGACAGAGAGTTGGAAGCATGGCGGAGGTATGGACGAACCATCAGCGCTATATCTGTTTAGCACCAGATTCGGCGGTGTAATGTTTATTCTGGCCGGTATTGGCGGCCTGATTGTTCCATTCCTCGAATAACAGCAGCACATGAGTTTTAACAATGACCTTTAGGAAAGAAGGTATAAAAGCCTATGGGAAAAGTAGTTAAGGTCTCCGGCCCCCTGGTGGTGGCCACCGGCATGGCGGACGCCAATATGTCCGACGTGGTGCGCGTGGGTCCCGAGCGCCTGATTGGTGAAATCCTCACCATGAACGGCGACTCCGCCTCCATCCAGGTCTATGAGGAGACCTCCGGCCTGGGCCCCGGCACCGAAGTGGTGACCACCGGCTCCCCCATGAGCGTGGAGCTTGGCCCCGGCATGATTGAGAACATCTATGACGGCATCCAGCGCCCGCTGGAGAAAATTATGGAAAAGGTCCACGGCAACAACCTCCCCCGCGGCGTGGAGGTGCCCGCCATCGACCTGGAGAAGAAGTGGGACTTCACCCCTGTGGCCAAGGCCGGCGACAAGGTGGTGGGCGGCGACATCATCGGCACCGTCCCTGAGACGCCGGTGGTGCTCCACAAAATCATGGTGCCCCCCAACCTGAAGGGCACGCTGAAAAGCGTGGTGAGCGCCGGACAGTATACCGTGCGTGAGACGGTGGCCGTGCTGGTGAAGGAGGACGGCACCGAGGTACAGCTGGCCATGAGCCAGAAGTGGCCCGTCCGTGTGGGCCGTCCCTACAAGCACAAGTATCCCCCCATCAAGCCCCTGTCCTCCGGCCAGCGTATCGTGGACACCTTCTTCCCCGTGGCCAAGGGCGGCACCGCCGCCATCCCCGGCCCCTTCGGCTCGGGCAAGACCGTGATGCAGCACGCCCTGGCCAAGTGGTCGGACGTGGACATCGTGGTCTACATCGGCTGCGGCGAGCGCGGCAACGAGATGACCGACGTGCTGCGGGAGTTCCCCGAGCTGGTGGACCCCCGCACCGGCGAGACGCTGATGAAGCGCACGGTGCTGATTGCAAACACCTCCGATATGCCCGTGGCCGCCCGCGAGGCGTCCATCTACACCGGCATCACCATCGCCGAGTACTTCCGCGACATGGGCTACGACGTGGCCGTCATCGCCGACTCCACCTCCCGCTGGGCCGAAGCCCTGCGTGAGATGTCCGGCCGTCTGGAGGAGATGCCCGGCGAAGAGGGCTACCCCGCCTATCTGGCCTCCCGTCTGGCCCAGTTCTACGAGCGCGCCGGCTCCGTGTCCTGCCTGGGGTCCGAGGAGGACCGCCGGGGCAGTCTGACCGCCGTGGGCGCCGTGTCCCCCCCGGGCGGCGACTTGGCCGAGCCCGTCAGCCAGGGCACCATGCGCATCGTCAAGGTGTTCTGGGCGCTGGACGCGTCCTTGGCCTACAAGCGCCACTTCCCTGCCATCAACTGGCTGACCTCTCACTCCCTGTATCTGGACTCCCTCAAGCCCTGGTTTGACGAGAATCTGGGCAAGGAATTCCTCCAGAACCGGGAGCAGGCCATGAGCGTGCTTCAGCAGGAGGCCAGCCTGAACGAGATTGTGCAGCTGGTTGGTAAAGACTCCCTGTCCCCCAACGACCAGCTCACCTTGGAAACCGCCCGCATGGTCCGCGAGGACTTCCTCCAGCAAAACTCCTTTGTGGACATCGACTCCTTCTCCACCTACGACCGGCAGGAGAAGCTGCTGGCCATGATTCTGGACTACGACAAGCTGTGCCGGGACGCCATCACCAAGGGCGCCCCCGCCGCCAAGCTGTTCGACATCCCCGCCCGTGAGCGCATCGGCCGCGCCAAGAGCGTGCCCGCCGACGAGTACGCCCAGGTGTACGCGGATATCTCCGCTTCCATGGAAAAGGAGATTGACGAGGTCGTGAGAAAGGCTGGTGAGGAACTGTGATCCGAGAGTATAAAACCATTCAGGAGATTGCGTCCCCGCTGATGATGGTCAAAATGGTGGAAAACGTCACCTACGACGAGCTGGCGGAAGTCGAGCTGCCCGACGGCTCCATCCGCCGCGGCCAGGTGCTGGAGGTCAACGGCGACACCGCCGTGGTGCAGCTCTTTGAATCCGCCGCGGGCATCAACCTGGCCCAGTCCAAGGTGCGCTTCCTGGGCCATCCCCTTCAGCTGGGGGTGTCCGGCGATATGCTGGGCCGCGTCTTCAACGGCATGGGCGTGCCCATCGACGGCGGCCCCGCCATCCTGGCCGAGGAGTACCGGGACATTAACGGCCTGCCCATGAACCCCGCCGCCCGGGACTACCCCAACGAGTTTATCCAGACGGGCATCTCCACCATCGACGGCCTGAACACCCTGGTGCGCGGCCAGAAGCTGCCCATCTTCTCCGGCTCCGGCCTGCCCCACGCCAACCTGGCCGCTCAGATTGCCCGTCAGGCCAAGGTGCTGGGGGACGAAAGCGCCAACTTCGCCGTGGTGTTCGCCGCCATCGGCATCACCTTTGAGGAGTCCGAGTTCTTTGTCCAGGAGTTTAAGCGCACCGGCGCCATTGACCGCACGGTGCTGTTCACCAACCTGGCCGACGACCCCGCCGTGGAGCGTATCGCCACCCCGCGTATGGCGCTGA
The DNA here is from genome assembly GCA_948766235.1 of uncultured Oscillospiraceae bacterium. Classification (GTDB taxonomy): domain Bacteria; phylum Bacillota; class Clostridia; order Oscillospirales; family Oscillospiraceae; genus Enterenecus. The sequence continues at coordinate 54,125 of CAQCFX010000005.1, forward strand.
CCGCCGCGGAGTATTTGGCCTTTGAGAAGGATATGCACGTGCTGGTCATCCTCACCGACATCACCAACTACGCCGAGGCCCTGCGCGAGGTGTCCGCCGCCAAAAAGGAGGTCCCGGGCCGCCGCGGCTTCCCCGGCTACCTGTACACCAACCTGGCCACCATCTACGAGCGGGCCGGGCGGCAGCTGGGCAAGGCGGGGTCCATCACCATGATCCCCATCCTCACCATGCCCGAGGACGACAAGACCCACCCCATCCCCGACCTGACGGGCTATATCACCGAGGGCCAGATCATCCTGTCCCGCTCCCTGTACCGCCAGGGCATCAATCCCCCGGTGGACGTGCTGCCCTCCCTGTCCCGTCTGAAGGACAAGGGCATCGGCGTGGGCAAGACCCGGGAGGATCACGCCAACACCATGAACCAGCTGTTCGCGGCCTACTCCACCGGCAAGGACAACAAGGAGCTGATGTCCATCCTGGGCGAGGCGGCGCTGACCCCCACCGACCTGCTGTACGCCAAGTTCGCCGACGAGTTCGAGCGGCGCTACGTCAACCAGGGCTATGAGGAGAACCGGTCCATTGAGGAGACGCTGAACCTGGGCTGGGAGCTGCTGTCCATCCTGCCCACCGCCGAGCTGAAGCGCATCAAGCAGGAGTATATCGACAAGTATCTGCCCAAGAAAGACCAGTAAAGGAGGGGTAGGTCATGGCAAACACCGTGGTAAACCCCACCCGAATGGAGCTCACCCGGCTCAAGGGCAA
>CAQCFX010000006.1:0-53050 GCA_948766235.1 uncultured Oscillospiraceae bacterium
ACCATCATGGAGGAGGGCACCGAGTTCCTGGACCGCCTCCAGAACGGCGGCACGCTGCCCATGATTACCTCCTGCTCCCCCGGCTGGATTCGCTTCTGCGAGCAGCACTATCCCGAGTTCATCCCCTCCCTGTCCTCCTGCAAGTCCCCCCAGCAGATGTTCGGTGCGCTGGTCAAGAGCTACTACGCCGAGAAGGCGGGCATTGACCCCAAGGACATCTACGTGGTGTCCATCATGCCCTGCACCGCCAAGAAGTACGAGGTCAAGCGGGAGGAGCAGCGCATGGCCAACGGCTGTATGCCGGTGGACGCCTCCCTCACCACCCGGGAGCTGGCCCGGATGATTACCCAGGCGGGCATGATGTTCGACCACCTGCCCGACGGCGAGTTTGACCCCATGCTGGGCCTGTCCACCGGCGCGTCGGTTATCTTCGGCGCCACCGGCGGCGTGATGGAGGCGGCGCTGCGCACCGTGGCCGCCAAGCTCATGGGCGATGACTCCGCCCCCCTGGAGTTCCACGAGGTACGCGGCATCAAGGACATCAAGGAGGCCAGCTATGAGCTGCCCGGCCGCACGGTGAAGGTGTGCGTAGCCTCGGGGCTGTCCAACGCCAAGATTGTGCTGGACGGCGTCAAGTCCGGCGAGCTGCACTATGACTTCATCGAGTTCATGGCCTGCCCCGGCGGCTGCGTCAACGGCGGCGGCCAGCCTCTGCACGCCTCCTCCGTGCGCTCCTTCACCGATATGCGCACCCTCCGCGCCCAGGCGCTGTATCAGCAGGACCAGGATATGCCCCTGCGCCGCAGCCATGAAAGCCCGGTGGTCAAGGAGGTCTACGAGAACTATCTGGGCGAGCCAGGCGGCCACAAGGCCCACGAGCTGCTCCACTGCACCTACGTGCCCCAGACCCGCTACCGCACCTGATTCCTTTACCTTTTATTCAAAAAACCCCTTCCGGGCACACCCGGAAGGGGTTTTTCTCTGCTTTGCCCGCGGGCTGAAGCCTCAAAACAGCTTCTTCAGTCCGTCCAGCTTATCGCCCAGGTCGGAGGCGGTGAGCTTGGCCTTAATGCCGGCCACCAGCGGCTTGAGCTGCTCGTCCGGCAGGTCCACACCCAGCACGCTCTCCAGCGTCTTGATGGGGTCGCTCTGGAATTTTTTCATCAGGTCGGGGTCCTTTTTCAGCTTGGCGGCAATCTCCTCCACCTTGGCCTTCACGTCGAAGTTCAAATCCATGTCCATTCTCCTTTTCTCTGTTCTGATTGGGAAATCGTCCCTTTGACAGCCATCATCTTACGCTATCCCGTTCTCATTGTCAAGAGCGGTCCTTCTTCCGCCCCGGCGGGCCGCCAGCCACGTGTGCAACAGATGCACCGCCTCCGGCGAGAGCAGCAGCAGCACCGGCAGATTCACCGCCGCCAGCAGGCCGTTGAACGCGTCCACCAGCTGCCACACCGCCGTCACGTCCCCCACCGCCCCAAAAATCACGCAGGCCGGGAAGGCCAGATGAAACAGCCCCATGGCCCAGCGGGAGCCGGTGAGGGTCTCCAGCCCCCGCCGCCCGTAGTACCCCGAGCCGATAAGGGAGGTAAAGGCGAACAGAATCAGGCTGATGGACACAATCCACTCCCCCGCCTCCCCAAACAGGGTGGCAAACCCCGCTGCCGTCAACGGCGCGCCCAGCATTCCCTCGGGCACGGCGCCCCCTTCCGCCAGGGCCAGCACCTGCACCGGGTCGTACACCCCGGAGGTCAAAATCACCAGCGCCGTGACGGTGCAGATGACCATGGTGGCGAAAAACACCTCGAAAATGCCCCACATCCCCTGCTCCGCCGGCTGCTCCACATCGGCGCAGGCGTGGGCGATGGCGGACATACCCAGCCCCGCCTCGTTGGTGAACACGCCCCGGGCCACCCCGTAGCGCAGCGCAGCCCCCATGGCGTAGCCCCCGGCGATGGCCCGGGGGGCAAAGGCGTAGGCGATAATCTGCTGAAACGCCGTGGGCACCGAGCGCCAGTTCACCGCCACCACCGCCAGCCCGCACCCCACAAACAGCAGCGCCATGGCGGGCACCAACAGCTCGCACAGCTTCCCAATCCGCTTGATGCCCCCTGCCAGCACCAGGGCCACGGCGGCGGCCAGCACCACCCCCACCGCCAGCCGGTTCGCCCCTGCCGCCGCGGACAGGGAGGTGGCGATGGAGTTGGCCTGGGCCAGATTTCCCCCCGCCAGCGTCTCCGCGATGCACAGCAGGGCGAACAGCTTGGCCAGCCCCGGCAGGCGCAGCCCATTTTTGATGTACTCCATGGGCCCGCCCCGAAAGCTCCCGTCCGGCCCCCGCTCCCGGTGGCGCACCGCCAGCGTCTTCTCCCCGCAGCTCACCGCCATGCCCAGCAGGGCGGACATCCACATCCAAAACACCGACCCCGGCCCGCCGTATACAATGGCCGTGGCCACCCCGGCAATGGAGCCGGTGCCCACCGTGGCGGCCAGGGCGGTGGACAGCGCCTGGAGCTGGGTCACGCCGCCGCCCTTCCCCGCCTTTTTCCGCCGGAACAGGGAGCCCACCGTGGTCTTCCACCACACCCCCACGCCGAAGATGGGAAAAAACCCGGTGGCGAAAGAGTAGCACAGCCCTACCGCCAAAAAGGCCGCCAGCAGCGGCCCTCCCCACAGAAAATTGCCCAGCTGCTCAAAAAAAGCCATGTCCGCATTCCCCCTCAAAGGAAGGTATGCGGACATGGCCTTCGTTATGCGGTTTGCGGGGCGGTCACTCCTCCCAGGGCGTCCGCTCCTTCTCCTGCGCCCCTTTGGACCACTCCGGCTTTTTCCACAGCCGCAGGCGGCCGGCCTGGTCGGGCAGGAAGTCCATGCGGTGGAGAATGGGCAGCAGCGCGGCGAACAGCGCCACAAGCATAACGGTCTGCACCGGCAGCATGATGGCGTTTTTTATCGCCCGCTCCCCCACCAAAACCCAGTAGCCCTTGCTGGAATACCACAGGTACGCCCCCAGGGACTGCAAAAATACGTTCTGAATATTGGTGAGCAGCTTGGCCAGAAAAATGCGCGTCACCGTCACCTGGGCGCGGTAGAGAAACAGCGCGTAGGTGAACACCCCCAGCATGGTGGTAAAGATGTAAAAGGGGTTGTACCCGCCGTCCGGGTTCATGAAGTAGCTCACCGTGTCCTCCACAAAGCCGAAGACCAGCGCGTTCACCGGCCCGCCCACCAGGGCGCACAGCGCCCGGGCCAGAAAGCCCCAGGTGACCCGGATGTTCCCCATAATGGGAATGGACTTGGCGTAGCTCAGCGCCACGCAGGCGGCCACCATCAGCGCGGAGAACACCAGCGTGCGGGGCTTTTTGAAATCCGTCAGGGCGTCCCGCCAATAGGCGCGGGAAAAGGGCGTTTTGTACAGCGTTTGGGACATAAAAAGACCTCCTTTGTTTTCTCGGCAGCCCAAAATGGGTATGCCGCACAAAGGAAGCCCGCGCTCCAAGCTCCGCCATGCGGCAGCGGGATGCGGGGCGCGCACTGCAAGCCTTGCGGCTTTTCGTCCGGCGGACAACTCCCCGTCCCGCCGGCACTGCGGAGGCAAAAGCCCCCTAACACACGCGCCCCTACTCTGCCTGTGAACAGAGTTTACTCTACAATCGCAAAAATTGCAAGCGGCAATATGACCAAAATGAGGAGCGCATCTCCTCGGGGGCCGCCGGAGCAGGCCACTCCTGGCGCTCAGCCAAGACCAGCCCCGGCCCATTGTGGACCGACGAGCCGCACTCGTCCAACCGCTCATCCCTCCTTGACAGCTGTCGAATTTTGAGTATAATAAAGTACTATATGAAACAGTTGCAAATGAAACAATTTACAGCAAGGAGACAGCTCAATGGCGGACACAGACAAACAGCGGCAGCTGCTGCGGGAAAACATGATGCTGGAGGGGTCCCTGCCCCGGGTGATTACCAAAATGGCCCTTCCCTCCATCATCTCTTTTTTAATTACATCCATTTATAACCTGGCGGACACCTATTTTGTCAGCGGCTTGGGAGAGAGCGCCCAGGCCGCCATCAGCGTCAACGCCTCCCTGGACCAGATTATCATGATGGCCGGCTCCATGCTGGCGGTGGGTGCGGCCAGCTATATCTCCCGCCTGCTGGGGGCCAAGGACTCGGACAAGGCCAGCCGGGTGCTGTCCACGGCGTTTTTTACCGCCGCTTTGTTCGGCGCGGTGGTCACCGTTCTGGGCGTGAGCTTCATGCACCCCATGGTGCGCCTTTTGGGCGCCACCGACACCTGCGAGCAGTTCGCCGTGGAATACGCCACCTATGTGCTGCTGGTGGCTCCCTTTATGGCGGCCAACTTTGTGATGAACCAGTGCCTGCGGGCGGAGGGCAGCGCCATGCTCTCCATGGTGGGCATGGGCTTCGGCGGCATTTTGAACTGTTTCCTGGACCCCATTTTCATCTTTAATTTCGACATGGGCGTGGCGGGCGCGTCGCTGGCCACCGCTATCTCCAAGCTGGTCAGCTTTGCCATTTTGGTCTTCCCCTATCTCACCCGCCGCAGCGTTCTGCGCCTGTCCATCCGCCGCTTCCGTCCCAGCAGGGACATCGTCACCCAGGTGGTCAGCGTGGGCTCCTCGTCCATGTTCCGCTCGGGGCTGGCGGTGGTGTCCGCCATTGTGCTCAATAACATCGCCGGCGGCATCTCGGACGCCGTTCTGGCCGGCATCGGCGTGTCCACCAAGGTGATGATGTTCCCCTTCGGCATCATCCTGGGCTTCGGCACCGGCTTCCAGCCGGTGGCCGGCTTCAACTGGGGCGCCAAGCGGTACGACCGGGTGAAGGAGAGCTACCGCTTTGCCTCCCGCGCCGCCATCCTCGGCGCGCTGGTGATGGGGCTCACCCTGGCGCTGCTGGCCAACCAGCTCATCGGCGTGTTCGCCAAGTCGGACCAGTCGGCGGAGATGCTCGCCATCGGCGCGCTGTGCATCCGCCTGCAATGCCTGGTGCTGCCCATCCACGGCTGGGTGGCGGTGGTGAATATGTTCTGCGCCGGGCTGGGCAATGCCCGGGGGGCGCTGCTGCTGTCCACCTCCCGGCAGGGCACCTGCTTCCTGCCCATCGTCTACCCCATGTCCTGGGCCTGGGGGGCCTACGGCGTGGCCGCCGTCCAGGCGGTGGCCGACCTGCTCACCTTAACCCTGGCCCTGCCCCTCATCCGCCGGGTGAAGCGGCAGATTCAGGCCGCTGCCGACGCCCAGGCGCTGGAGCGCCCCGTCCCCGGAGGTGAGGGGGCATGACCGACCCGGTGCTGTCCAGTCTGCTGAAAATCAACCGCCAGCGGATGCGCATTCTCCGGCACACCGTCCTCACGCCCAACGGGTATGTGGGCGTTATGCACCTCATCGTCCTCCACATCGGCCGCCACCCGGGCGCCAGCCAGGAGGATGTGGTGAGCTTCTTCGCCCTGGACAAGGCCAGCGTGGCCCGAAGCGCCCGCCGGCTGGAGGACCTGGGCCACATCCGCCGCGCCCCCGACCCGGAAAACCGCCGGCAGTACCAGCTCTACCTCACCCAGGCGGGAGAGGAGATGCTGGCCGTGCTGGACCGCGCCACCCAGCGCTTTCAGCGCCAGCTGTCCGCCGGCGTCTCGCCGGAGGACTGGCAGACGCTGGCCGGGCTGCTCCAGCGCCTGGAGGAGAACAGCCGCAAATGCCCGTCCCAGGACCAAAACTGAACAGAGCCGCCGCGGAACGCTCCGCGGCGGCTCTCTTTTTTGTGTCTGGGCGGGCAGTTAAGACGACAGCGCCTCCACCACCCGGACCTTCCCCTCCGTGTTGTCCAAATAAATGGTCAGCGTGTCGGAGAAGTTGCGGCACTCGCTCAGGGTGTCAAATTTCTCAATCACCGGGGCGTTGGGCTCCCATGTCCAGCTATTCCAGATCCAGTTGCCCGTCCATTCATTATTCTCCCACTTCAGGTCCAGCCACGAGGGGGGATTGCCGCCGGAGGGGGTATAGGAGGCGGCGATGTTGAAGCAGTGCACGTCCTTGTCCACCTCGTAGACCTCCTGGCCCACCCGCACGTAGGTCCCGCCGTCCTTGGTAAAGAAAGCGGAGGAGGCCACGTTCTCAATCTTCTTCAGGTAGCTCACGGCAGTGATATAGTTGCCGGACACCGTCAGCTCACAGTAGCCGCTGGCGATGCGCAGGCCGTTGGCGAAGTCGTAACTCACCCCTTCGCCGTTGAGCAGCGTCCGAGTAGTGACTTCCCGCGTGTACGTCCCTTGGCCCGACGACTGCGGCCACACATTGCAGCTGGTGATGGAGTCCACCCGGCCGTATACCTTCCCGCCGCCCCGGCCGGTGCCCAGGATAATCATGTCCACCACACCCGAGCTGTTGCGGTGGTAGTAGTCGGCGTGGTACGTGGTGTTCAGGGTGGACAGCTCCCGGGCCACCAGGTTTCCGTCCGGGCTGCGCTCGAACACCCGGGCCGCGGAACTCACCTTCACGCCCCCCAGGGTCATGGTCTTGGGGTTAAAGAGGAAGCCGCCGCTGTAGATACCCTTGGACTGAAGGGTGAGCGAGCCACGGGAGGAGGAGCCCAGGTTCCAGATGCTGCCCCGGTTGTAGCTCTCGGCGGGGATGCCCTCCGTCAGCGTCAGCCGGCAGTTGAGCAGCTCAAAGTGCCCGTCCTTGTTCACAAACCCCAAGGCGTTGGAGTTGGAGATGTCGGTCTTCCCCGGCATCAGTCCGGCCACCATGCCGTTGGCGGTAAACAGCAGGGTGATGTGCTCGCCCAGCTTCCGCCCGGTGAAATCCCCAATCGCGTCGGCCAGCACGGAGAAGTGGTTGCCGTTGGCGGCGACAACCTCGTTGGGCGAACCGGGCGAGGGCACGGCGTTCTCATAGACGCAGGCCAGCTTGGCGTCGCACACCTCCAGCACTCTGGAGATGGGGTCATAGGTGACCACGTCGTACTGCCGGATGTCGCTCATAGAGGCAGCCGAGCCGTTTTTGCGGATGGTGAAGTCCTTCTCCTCCCCCAGCAGGGAGCGGAACATCCCGGAGGAAGCCGTGGTGCTGCGCACCACCACAAAGCGGGTCTCCGCCGACTCCTTGGCGCGGTACAGCCCCGCCACCTTGCCCTGCCCGTCCAGGTAGAGCGTCACAACGTCCCCGGTGCGCAGGTCGGCCATGTACTCCTTATAGGTGGTGACCACCGCGTCCGCCGCCGAGCCGGTGTACACCGGGGTGCTCTCCGACATGGTATACCGCCCGTGCCCCGCCAGGTGGAGGTAATACGCCTCCTTCCGGCTCACCGAGGCGGTGATATAGCTGGACTCGTCCGGCAGCAGGGTGACAAAGCGCCCCTCCTTGTCCAGCAGCACCGAGCCCCGCAGGCCCAGCATGGACGCGTCCACGGTGGACGCGCTGCGGTAGGCGGTGGTGGCGCCGTCCTTGGCGGTGACCACCCAGCCCGACTTTCCGTTGACGGTGGCGTCGGTGGCCAGAAGGATGGCGTCGTTCTCAATCGTGCCCAGATTCTCCTCAGCGAAGGGCTTGCCGCTGGCCTTACAGGGAGTGGTCAGCAGATGGTAAAACAGCAGCGCGGTCTGCCCCCGGGTGACGGGGGCGGAGGGGACCTCCACATTCAGCCCCTCATCCAGCCCCAGCAGGCTGGCGGTCTCCAGCGCGCTGTGGGGCCAGGCCCGGTTGGCCTCCTCGCTGTAGCCCAGAATGCGCAGGCACAGGGTAACCGTCTCCTGATAGGTGACCTCCCGGTCGGGGCCGAAATTTCCGTCCCCCAGGCCCAGCATCAGCCGGGACTTGGAGCCCTCCGGAATCTCGGTGACGGCGGCCAGGTTCACGTACCCGCTGGCCCAGTGCCCGCCCTTCATGTCCTTAAAAATCGTGCGGTAGCTCTGGGCCTTTGCCTCCTCCCCCAGGCCCAGCACCTCAATGGCCATTTTGCACAGCTGGGCGCGGGTAAGGTGACCCTCCGGGGAAAAGCTGCCGCCGCCGGTGCCCTTCACCACCCCCAGGGCGGACAACACATCCGCCGCCATGGAGGTCTCGCTGTCCTTGATGTCATGGAACTGGCCGGCATAGCCGGGAAGGACCGCCAGCGACAGCACCGTGGCCGCGCACAGCAGCAGGGCCAGCGCCCGCTTGTATGTTCCTCTCATTGTCTCTCCTCCTTATTCCGCCCGCAGCGCGTCCACCGGCTGGAGGCTGGACGCCTTAATGGCGGGGTACAGTCCGAACAGCACGCCCAGCACCACCGAGAAGCTGAACGCCCCCACGGTAATGACGGCGCTGGGCCACAAAATCATGCCCTGAAGCAGGAATTTTCCCGCTATGAGCGAGCCCATACAGCCCAGCCCAATGCCGATGACGCCGCCAATGCCGCAGATCACCGCCGCCTCAATGAGGAACTGGACGATGATGCTCTTGCGCTCCGCGCCGATGGCCTTGCGGATGCCAATCTCCCGGGTGCGCTCGGTGACGGTGACCAGCATGATATTCATAATGCCGATGCCGCCCACCAGCAGGGAGATGCCCGCGATGGCCCCCAACACCAGGGACTGCATCAGGCTCTGCTGCTGCATTTGGTCGGCCCAGTTATTGTTGCTGCTCACATCGTAGAAGCCGTTGTCCTCGCTGATGAAGCCCCCCAAAAACGCCTTCAGCTTGGCGATGGCCAGGGTGGTGGCCGAGGCGCTGCGCGCCTTGACCACGTACTCGTTGATCTGCTGGTTGTTGTTCAGGGTGCGGTTAAAGGTATAGGGCAGCAGCACCACGTTGTCCATGCTGCTCATGCCCTCCACCCCGGTGGGCTCATACCAGCCCACCACCAGGAAGGGCTGGCTGTTGATGAAAATGGTCTCTCCCACCGGGTCCACAAAGTCGAACAGCAGCTCCTTGGCCCCGCCGCCCAGCACACACACCTGGTTGGTCTTCTCAATGTCCAGGAAGGACAGCTCCCGGCCGCCTCCCAGGGTGTAATTATTGCACACGCCGAATTGGTCGGAGCCCAGCTTGAGCGAGATGCGCTTCTCCCAGTCGTCCCAATTCTGGGTGTTGAAGGTTTTGGCGCCGTATTTGATGGTGATCTCCTGCCACACCTCAATCTGGGGAGTGACCCCCACCACCAGGTCCTGCATTCCCAGGCAGTACTCGTACAAAAGCCCGGACACGCTGCCCGAGGTCTCGTAGCGCTGGTAGGCGTAGACGTTAATTTTGTTGTCTCCCATGGCCTCCAGGTACTCCATCTGCTTCTTGTTCTGCCCCTGGACCACCGACACCATGATGACCACCGACGCCACGCCGATGATGATGCCCAGCATGGTGAGGAAGGAACGGGTCTTCTTGGCCGCGATGGACTTGAAGGCCATCTTGAACGCCTGCATAAAGTTCAAAGCCAGTCCACCTCCTGGTGTCCGTCGTGGACGATTTTTCCATCGGACAGCCGCACCACCCGGGGCGCGGTGGCGGCGATGCCGTCGTCATGGGTGATGAGCAGGATGGTGGTGCCCTCCCGGTAAAGCTCCTGGAGGATGGACAGCACGTGCCGCCCGGTTTTGGAGTCCAGCGCGCCGGTGGGTTCGTCCGCCATGATAATGGGGGGATGGGTGGCGATGGCCCGGGCAATGGCCACCCGCTGCTGCTGGCCGCCGGACATCTGGCTGGGCCGGTGGTGGGCCCGGCCGTCCATCCCCACCTTCCGCAGCGCCTCCATGGCAATCTCCTCCCGCTCGAAAATGGAGGTGCCCCGGTAGATCAGCGGGAGGATTACGTTGTCCAGCGCGTTTAAATCCTGGAGCAGGTTATAGCCCTGGAAGATAAAGCCAATCTCACGGTTGCGAATACGGGCTAAGTCCTTGTCCTTCAGAGACGTGACGTCGGTCCCGTTCAGCTCATACTGCCCGTGGGTGGGCACGTCCAGGCACCCCAGCACGTTCATCATGGTGGACTTGCCTGAGCCGGACGCCCCCACGATGGCCACAAACTCCCCCCGGTCAATCTGGAGGGACACGCCGTCCAGCGCCCGGACCTCGCTCTCCTGACCCTCGTTATAAATCTTGTACAGGTCTTTGATGTCGATGAGCATGGCGCCACCTCAGCCGTAAAAGACGCCGCCGCCCATACCGTTCTGCTCCGTGGTGTAGTTGATAAACACCATATCGCCGTCCTGAATGCCGGACTTTATCTCCACCTGCTTGGCGTCGGAAATCCCCGTCTCCACCAGTACGGGCCAATAGCCCTCCTCCGGCTTGGGCACGCCGTACAGGGTGGAGTAGTCCAGGTCGATGGCGTTATCCGGCCGCTCCTCCCGCTGGACAAACACCACGGTCTGCTTGTTCCCCTCGGTATCCGCCACAGACTTCACCGCCGTAGTGGCCACCAGTACGCACTCGTCCGACTGGCTGGTGACAAAGGAGTAGTCCAGCCACGCCCCGGCGTACAGCGAGCCGTCGAAGTTATCCACCTCCAGGGTGACGGGGAAGGTGGACATACCCTGGCCCACCTCGCCCTGCATCTCAATGTTGGTGACAGTGCCCATATAGGAGTTGCCGTTGTAGTCGGACAGCATAATGGCGTCCCCCAGCTTGACAAAGCCGATATTTCGGTCGTCCACCTGGATGGTCACCACCATGACGGTGGTGTTCTGGATGGTGACCACCGCGTCCCCCGCCTTTACCTCGCCGCCCTCGGCAATGGTGCAGGAAATGATAGTGCCGTCGATGGGGGCGGTGGCGTTCAGCGCGTCCACATTGGCCTGGGCCTCGTTCAGCGCCTCCCGGGCGGCGGCAATCTGCTCATCCAGGCTCTCCGAGCCCATGGAGAGCAGCACCTGCCCCGCCTGCACGTTGGCGTAGTTGAGCAGGTTGCTGTACACCAGCGGCCCCCCCGCACGGGTGGTCAGGGTGCGGGTCTCGTAATACTGGGTCTTGGTCCCCTCATAGGGGTAGATGGGCTCCCCATCCGCCCCGGTGATCACGGCGGAGGTGTCCATCTCGGCGGTGAGGGTGCCGGGGTTGTCGAACACGATCACCGCCTCGAAGTACATACCGCCCTCGGGGGTGATGAAGCTGACCTTGTTCACCTTCTCCACCCTGCCCTCGGTGGTATACATCACCGCGGGGATGGAGACGGTGGCCGCCTGCCCCGCCCAGATTTGGTCCTCGTAGGCATAGCTGAAATAGAGGGACAGCTTCAGCTTGGTGTCGTTCACCAGGGTGGCCACGATGCTGCCCTCGTTCACCTGGTCGCCGGGGCCCAGCTCCAGGATGTTCTCCGGGACGTCAATCAGCTTGCCGCTGAAGGGGGCCGTCAGGCTCAGGTTGACCAGCTTCTCATTGAGGGAGTTCATGGTCTCCTGGGCGGTGGCCAGCGCGTCCTGGGCGGTCTGGCTGTACACCGTGAACAGGGGCTGCCCGGCGTACACCACGTCCCCTCCCGCCACATGGACCTGCTGCACCGTGCCGTTGGCCGGGATGGTGACGGTGGAAGTCTCCTTGGCGTTGGCGTTTCCGCTGCCCTGGACCACGCTCTGGATGGAACCTATGTAAGCGGGCTCGGCGTAAATGTACCCCAGGGAGTCGTCCTCCCGGAAAACCAGGAACCACATTCCGAACACGATGCCGCCCAAAACCGCCGCCGCCACCACAAGGGCGATGATACGCTTCACCAGCTTCTTTTTTTCCGCGGCGGTGCGGCGGTTCTTCTTCTGCTTGACCGCGCCCTGCTCCTCTGCCGCCGCCGGGACCTGTCCCTGCGCTGTGCTCACTCCGGTGGTCTCCTCCACCGGCTGCTTCGCTTCCTTCTCCGGCGCGTCGGGCGTATAAATTTCCGGCATATTGTATCCTCCTGTCTAAACAGCCTCTACAGGCAATTCTCCCCGTAGGCGGGCATAGCTCCGCCCGCCGCAGTTCCTTTTTAGTATAATCGTGCGGGTTCCAAGAAACAACAACAATCCTGTAACATTTTAACTGGAAATTGTTAAGGTTCTTTTAAGACGCACGATTTCCCTTATATGTAAAACACTTCATGGGGGCAAAAGGTTGCATGGCCCATGATAAAAACCGCCGCCCCATCTCTGGGCGGCGGTTTAACCGAACTCTCCGATTACAGGTTTGCCTTGATTTTCTCAATCATCTCGTCATATTCCGCCTGGGTCAGCGTCTTCCTGCCGGGGTTCATCTCAAATACGCCACCCCACTCGTACTCGTCCTTGTACTTGGGGACCAGGTGGAAATGCAGATGGCAGCCGGTGTCGCCATAGGCGCCGTAGTTCACCTTGTCCGGGTGGAAGGCGGCGTGGATGGCCTTGGCCGCTTTGGCCACGTCGGCAAAGAAGGCGCTGCGCTCCTCGTCGCTGATATTCACCAGCTCGCTCACGTGGTCCTTGTAGGCCACGATGCACCGCCCCGGATGGCTCTGCTCCTTGAACAGAATCAGCGTGCTCACGCTCAAATCGCAGATGTAGATGCCGAAAGCGTCCAACAGCTCGCCCCGCATACAATAGCCGCAGTTTTGGTCTTTCATCGTATCATCCTTTCTCAATTCCGCCGCCCTTGGGGCGGCTGTATTTCGCTGTCTCCAGCATACAGGAAGAACGCCCTCCCGTCAAGGCCCCTTTCCGCTGTTTTCTTCCGTTCTCAATCCTGCGCCTCCTGATGGAACGCCGTCACCTCCCCGGTGGTTCCGCTGATTTCATACGAATACTTCGTCCCGTCCTTGTAAAACTCCACCTCGTATACCGGCGCGCCGCCCGCAAAGTCCAGCTTGAGCTTGGAGAGCATCACCTCTCCGGCGGAAAACCCCGCGTGGCTCAGCGCCGCGTCCCTGGCCTCGTTCGCTCCCACCCGGACCACGCCGCTCACCGGCGCGCTGGGGGGCGCAATGCCGCTGGAGGGCGCCGCAGGGGCGCTCACCTGGGGCTGGGGCGCCGTTTCAACCGGCGCGCTGCTGTCTGCCGGCGGGGAGGGCGGGGGGGAAGCGTTCTCCCCCTGCCCCACATAGAGGATGGTCCCCTTGCTGTAGACCGCCCCGGTCCGGGCGTTGATTTCGTAGTCGTACTGGGTATTCCCCGCAAAAAACTGCACCCTGTATACCGGCACGCTGCCCTCCTCGTCCAGCTGCGTCAGCGTAAAAGATGCCTGCTCCTGGTCCAGTCCGGCGTCCGCCAGGGCAATGCCCCGGGCCTCCTCCAGGGCAATCAGCTCCGGCACAGGGGCGCTGTCCTCCGGCCCCTTCACGGTTTTGGTCTCCCTATGTGCCACCGAACCGTCAAAGGCGTGGATTTTATACTGATACTGGGTGTCCCCGGCGAGAAACTCCACCTCATACACAAACTGCCCCTGCCAGCGGGCGTATTTGACGGTGACCGCCGCAGCCTGCGCCGGGTCCACCCCCGCGTCGGCAAAGGCAAAGTTCTGGGCCTGCTCTCCCCCGATGGCAGCGCTCTGTTCTGCTTCGGGTCCGGACTCAGGTCCGGCCTCGGACCGGCCCAGGGCGTACACCGCGATGCACGCCCCCACCGTCACCAGCATCACAACAGCGCAGGCAATGGACAGCGCCGCCTTTCTCGGGGTGGAAAACAGCTCTCTCCAGTTGGGCATATTCCCATCCCTCCCCTCCGGCCCCCGGCCATGTTGATTTCGCTGTTATGATACCACAAAACCTTCCCCTTTTGCAACCCGGCCGGCAACGATGGAAAAAAGCCCCTTCGCAACTTGCGAAGGGGCTTGCGCTATTCGTCCTGCCGGGGCGGCTTGGGGCCGCCGTATACCTTGCCCTCCACATAGGCCATCATGCGGTTGCGCAGCCAGCAGAACACTGCCAGCCACAGAGGCGAAATCAGCACCCATAGCTGATTGAAAGAGAGCTCCACGCATACGGCAACGCACGCCAGCACACTGACTGCAATTAGCCAAATGTTGTCCCGCAGCCACTTTTTTTTGAAAAACTCCGTCCGCTCCTTGAGGTCAAAGCTACTCTCCCGCACGGCCTCCACCAGGATTTTATCAGCCTGCTTTCGGAACTGCTCGTCGCTCAGCCGCTCCCCGGCCAGCAGCTCGTTGACGCTGACTCCCAGCGCCTCCCCCAGGGGGATGAGCAGCTCGATATCCGGCATATAGGCCCCCGTCTCCCAGCGGGAGACGGTTTTATTGGTGACGCCCAGCCGCTTCCCCAGAGCCTCCTGGGTCAGTCCCTGCTTCTTTCGCAGCGCGGCGATGAATCTTCCCACTTTTACCTGATCCATATCAACCCCTCCTTCTGGGAGCAGTATATCATGTCAGGGCGTGAGAATCACTCCCCACAAACCGCGAATCGGCGAAAATCACCCCTCCCGGCCCGTCTCCCGCAGCAGCCGGGGTGCGCAGGGCGGAGTAGCGCCGGGCCTGCCGGTCGTTGGCCGTCATCTGAGCCAGCAGCTCGCCGCTGCCCACCATAATAAACAGCTCGCGGGCCCTTGTGATGGCGGTATACAGCACCCCCCTGGCCAACAGGGAGGGCGGCACGTCGCTCAGCGCCAGAATCACCGCCCGGTACTCGCTGCCCTGGGCCTTGTGGACGGTGACGGCGTAGGCCGGCTCCAGCTCTCCCAGCAGCTCCGGCGGGTAGGACACCAGCCGTCCGTCAAAGGACACGGTGATTCCCCCCACGTTCACCTCCAAAATGGTGCCGATGTCGCCGTTGAACACCCCCAGGTCCTTCTCCCCCGTATTCGGGTCCTCCCAGAACAGGTCGTAGTTGTTCTTCACCTGCATCACCCGGTCCCCCTCCCGGAAGATGAAGGGGCCGAAGGCCCGCTCCCCCTTCCCCTCCTGGGCGGGGTTCAGCGCCTCCTGGATGGCCCGGTTCAGCACGGCGGTGCCCGCTCCCCGCTTTCGAGTGGGACTGAGCACCTGAATCTGCTCGGGCGGAATGCCCATATTCTGGGGCAGCCGGGTTTTGCAAAGCTCCACAATGGTGTCCACCGTGCGCCCGGCGTCCCGACGGCTCAGGCAGAAGAAGTCCTTGCTGGTGTTTTTCAGCTCCGGCGCCGTCCCACGGTTCACCCCATGGGCATTCATGACGATGGCGCTCTCCCGGGCCTGACGGAAAATCTCCGTCAGGGACACCGCCGGCACCACCCCGGAGCGGATGAGGTGGTCCAGCACGTTCCCCGGCCCCACCGAGGGCAGCTGGTCCGGGTCCCCCACCAGCACCAGGCGGCAGTCCCCCCGCAGGGCCGCCAGCAGCGCCGCCATGAGGGACACGTCCACCATGGACGTCTCGTCCACAATCACCGCGTCCACCTCCAGGGGGTCGTCCTGGTTCTTGGTGAAGGCCAGCTGGCCGGTGAAGGGGTCCAGCTTGGTCTCCAGCAGCCGGTGGATGGTGACGGCCTGGGCCCCGCAGGTCTCCCCCATGCGCTTGGCGGCGCGGCCGGTGGGGGCGGTCAGGGCCGTCTCCAGCCCCAGCATCTCAAACAGGGCCAGCACCCCCCGCAGAGAGGTGGTCTTGCCCGTCCCCGGCCCGCCGGTGAGCAGCATCACCTGCCGGGATGCCGCCAGCTCCACCGCCGTGCGCTGCTGCCGGGCGTAAGTAATCCCCTGCTCCCGCTGGATGGCGTCGATGAGCTTCCCCAAGCCCTTGGGGGGCGCGATTTCCGTGCGGCACATCTCGCCCAGGCGCATGGCCACATAGCACTCCGCGCCGTACAGCCCTGCGGGATAGCAGGCGCTCACCCCGGCAATCTCCTCCTTCACCACCTCGCCCCGCTCAATAAGGGCGCTGAGCCCTTCGCTCAAACACTCCCCCTCCACCCCAATCAGGGCGGCGGTGGCGGAGAGCAGCTTGTGCTCCGGCAGAAAGACGTGGCCGTTGTCCGCGTTGTGGTCCAGCTCGAAGATAAGGGCGGACTCAATGCGCTGGGGGTCGTCCCCCGCCACCCCCAGCTCGATGGCCAGCGCGTCCACCTGGGCGAAGGGGATTTCCAGCGAGCGGTCGGCCAGCAGATAGGGATTGTCCCGTATCACCTCCACCGCGTAGTCCCCAAAGCGGTTATACAGCGGCATAGCCGCGCTCAGGGGCAGCCTGTGCTCGGAGAGAAACTCCGCCAGCCTGCGCATCCCCATCTGCTGGCGGAAGGACTCCCCAATCGCCCGCGCCCGCTTGGGGGAAACCCCCCGGATTTCGGCCAGCCGCTCCGGCTCGTTCTCAATGACGGCCAGGGCCTTCTCCCCGAAGCGGTCCACAATCTGCCGGGCCAGTCCCATGCGCACCCCCTTCACCGCCCCGGAGGCCAGGTATTCCAGCACCGCCTTCTCCCCCACGGGCATTCGCCGGGTGACCACCTCCGCCTTGAACTGCTCGCCGTAGCTGGGGTGGCGGCCCCAGGCGCCCTCCAACTCCAGGCTCTCCCCAGGGGCCGCGCCGGGCATACAGCCCACCGCTGTAATCTCCCCCCGGTCCCCGCAGTCCAGCTTGAGCACCGTGTACCCGTTCTCCTCGTTGCGAAACAGCACGGCGCTCACCGTGCCCTCCACCTGATTGTGTCCCATCAACGCGCCCACATCCTCCGGCATGGCCGCACCTCCGTCCAAACAAACGTTTTAAATATTATATCAGTATTCCAGCCGCTTTTCAACTGTTATTTCCCGCCGCGCAAAAGGGGCCGGACGTCTCCGTCCGGCCCAAGCCAAGGCTATGCCTGCTGATCCATCCAGTTCTGGAAGCGGTGGAGCATGGCGGCCACCTGCGCCCGGGTGGCGCTGTCACCGGGCAGCAGCGCGCCGTCGCTGCCGTTGAGGATGCCCGCGCCCACGGCCCAGCCCATGGCGTCCCGCGCCCAGGCGGCCACAGAGGCGTGGTCCCAAAATACGCTCAGCTCTCCAGCCGTGTCCACCGTCCGCCCGGCTTTCACCGCGTAATTGTAAAGCATCACGGCAATCTGCTGCCGGGTCACGTTCAGTCCGGGGGCAAAGCTGCCGTCCCCCATGCCGGACACCACTCCAACGCCCGCCGCCCAGATGGTCCCTTGGGTGTACCACTGTCCGTCGGGAATATCGGTGAACACGGGAGCATAGCCCACCTCCGGCTCCCCCGCCAGGCGGTGGAGCACCGTGGTCATCATGCCGCGCTGCATCGGGTTGCCGGGCCCGAAGGTGTCCTCGCTCAGTCCCTGGAACAGCCCCTTCTCCACCACATAGCGCACATCGCTGTAGTACCACTGGGTGCTGGGCACGTCGGTAAAGCTCAGCGGCACAATCACCGTGTCCGCGGTGCCGTTGGCCCACTGGCCCTCTATCATCCACTGGGCGGACTGGGAGGATATCACCACCTGGGCGGTCTCCCCGGCCAGATAGCGGTGCCCGGCGGTCAGCCCGCCGCCCACGCTCACCTCCGCCCCAACGGTGGCGTCCACCAGCACGCCGCCGCTCACCGCCGCCGTCCCGGAATTCCACACCAGCCCGGAGCCCACCGCCAGGGTAATCTGATGGCCGTAGCCCCCCGTCCCCGCCACCGGGGTGTGGGACGACAACCAAGCCGCGGCGGAGCCGTCTGCGCCCCCGCTGCCGGAGGGCTGGCCGGCCTTGGCCAGGGCCGCGTCGTAAATGGGCTGGCAGGCCCGCTCCACCGCCTGGGTGATGGTGGTTTTCAAGCCGGTGAGATATGTACCGTTCAAGTAGCTCAGGGAGATCAGCGTGTCCCCCTGAACCCCCGCCCATGCCATGGTCGCGCAGCTCAGCGCCGCCGCCAGGGCTAAGGCCGCGCTTAATAATCTTTTTTTCATACAGGCTCCTCTGAAATCATGTAGCTCAGGGTGAGCAGGCTGTCGGCGAAGTGGACGTTTTCCACCCGCACGCCGGGAAGCTCCTGGGCGGGCAGCTCCACATTGGTGAAGTTCCAGATTCCCGTCACGCCGCTCTGGCACAGCCGCCGGGCGGACTCCACCGCCACCCGGGCGGGCACCGTGAGCACCCCCACGCTGGCGGGGTTTTCCCGCAGAAATTCCTCCAGCGCGTCCATATGCAGAATGGGCACGCCCCCCAGCTTGGTGCCCACCAAGCTGGGGCTCACGTCAAAGGCCGCCACCAGACGAAAGCCGTTGGCGGAAAAGGGAAAGTTTTCAATGAGGGCGCGGCCCAGATTGCCCGCGCCCAGCAGCAGCAGCGTATGGTCCCGGTTCATGCCCAGAATCTCCGCCACCTCGCTGCGCAGCCGCTGCACGTTATATCCGTAGCCCTGCTGGCCAAACCCGCCGAAGCAGGACAGGTCCTGCCGGATTTGGGAGGCGGTCAGCCCCATGGATTTGGCCAGCGCGCTGGAGGAAATGCGCACCGTCCCACCTCGGTACAAATCGTCTAAATGGCGGTAATACCGCGGCAGACGCCGGATTACCGCAGAGGATATTTTTTCTTTTCTCATGCTTCCATCGCCTTTGCTGGTCTGACTCCCGCCGGTATGGCCCCAGCACAGAGGTCAAACGCACCGGACCGATTCAGCTTTATTCCTTCGATTATTCTACATGACCTTCCACCGCTTGTCAATTTATTTCCCGGAAAAATATCATTTTTTGACAAAATGAGAGCCTCCTGGCAATGGAGAGGCCCTCATTCCCCGTCACGCCTCCCCCTTCTTTTCCTCCCGCATTCGCCGGTGAAGGCACTCCAGCGCGTCGGACAGGCCGCCCAAATGGTCAATCAGCCCCATCTTCACCGCCTCCTCGCCGTAGATCACGCTGCCCACGTCGGCGGCCATCTCCCCGGTGTTGAGCATGAGGTGCTCGAAATCCTCCCGGCTGATGCGGCTGTTGCGGGTGACGAAGGCGCAGATGCGGTCCTGAATGCGCTCGAAGTAGTGGAAGGTCTGGCTCACCCCGATCACCAGCCCATTCAGCCGTACCGGGTGGATGGTCATGGCCCCGGAGGGGACGATGAAGGACTCCTTGGCCGCCACCGCCAGGGGCACGCCGATGGAGTGCCCGCCCCCTAAAACCAGGGACACCGTGGGCTTGCGCATCCCGGAAATCATCTCCGCGATGGCCAGCCCCGCCTCGATGTCGCCCCCCATGGTGTTGAGCAGGATAAGCAGCCCATCCACCTCATCGCTCTCCTCCACCGCGGTGAGCAGGGGCAGCACGTGCTCATACTTGGTGGTCTTGGCCCCCGAGGCCGCCTCCTGGTGGCCCTCAATCTGGCCCACGATGGTGAGCGTGTGAATCGTGCCGTCCTGCGTCTTTACGGTGCTGGACCCCATGTCCACAATCTGCTGCTGAAAGCTGGAACGCTCCTCGCCGCCGTCGTTTTCCGCCGGCTTGGTCTCCTCTGTCATAAGAAAAACCCCCTTTTGCGGTAGCTTTGCCGCAAAAGGGGGTTTTTATCCGTCACAGCTGGTCCAGCACCATGATATTCTCGTCTCCGTCCGGCTCTCCCATGGGGCGGAACCCCAGCTTTTCGTACAGCGTCCGGGCGGATTTGTTGCCCGTGATATAGCACAAAACCACCTTGGGATAACGCCCATCCGTACGCATCTCGTCCAGGGCCAGCCGGGCGGCCTGCCCGCCCAGGCCCCGGCCCTGATAGCGCTGGTCAATCAGCAGCTGGCTGAACACGTACCGCTCCTGTTCGGGGTAGTCATACCACATCAGCATCCCCACCGGGGTGTCGCCGTCCAGAATCAGCCTGGCCTGGCTGCGCTGCTCCCGGTAGGCGTAGGCCCGGGCCAGAATCCGGTTAGGGTCGGATACAAAATGCCGCTGGTCCTCCCGGACGCAGAGCTCCTCCCGCCAGTTGTCCGGCCCGATGGGAGTGAGGCGGACCACGCTCAGCCCTCGTACACCGCCTTGCAGGCGGCGTAGGTCATATAGCAGTCCAGCTTGGACACGGTCTCAAAGGGGGCGTGCATACTCAAAACGGGCACGCCGGCGTCCAGCGTGTCGATGTTGCGGTTGGCCATGTAGCAGGCCACCGTGCCGCCGCCGCCCTTATCGGTGGCGCCCAGCTCGGCCATCTGCCACAAAATGCCCCGGTCGTCCAGCAGGCGGCGGACATAGGCCACCACCTCCGCGCCCGCGTCGGACGCGCCGCCCTTGCCCCGGGAGCCGGTGTACTTGCACAGGCCCACGCCATGGTTGACCCGGGCGGAGTTATTCTTCTCGTATACCTCGGTGAAATTGGGGTCAAAGGCCGCCGTCACGTCGGTGGACAGGCAGAAGGACTTCTCCAAGCACACCCGCAGGGGCACCTTCTGGCTGGCGCACAGGTCGCCCACGAAGGTCTCAAAGAAGGCGGACTGCATTCCGCTCACGCCCTCGGAGCCGATCTCCTCCTTGTCCGCCAGCACGCACACCGCCGTGCGCACCGGCACCCCCTCCAGGTCCAGCAGGGCCTTGAGCCCCGCATAGCCGCACACCCGGTCGTCGTGGCCGTAGGCGCCAATCAGGGAGCGGTCAAAGCCGATGTCCACCGCGTTGAAGGCGGGGATGGCCTCAATCTCAGCGGAGATGAAGTCGGTCTCCCGGATGCCGTAGTGGTCGTACAGCATTTTCATCACGGCCAGCTTCACCCGGTCCTTGCCGTCGTCGCCCTTCAGGGGGCGGCTGCCCACCAGGACGTTCAGGTTCTCGGCGGGAATGGCCTCGCCCAGGGGCTTTTTGGACTGCTCCGCCCCCAGGTGGGGCAGCAGGTCGTCAATGGTGAACAGCGGGTCGCCGGGGTGGGAGCCCACGGACACCTGGACGATAGAGCCGTCCTTCATACACACCACGCCCCGCAGCTCCAGGGGAATGGTCACCCACTGGTACTTGCGGATGCCGCCGTAGTAGTGGGTCTTGAAAAAGGCCAGCTCGCTGTCCTCATACAGCGGGGAGGGCTTCAAATCCAGCCGGGGGCTGTCGATGTGGGAGGCGGTGATGGACACGCCCTGGTCCATGGGCGCGGAACCGATAATCGCCAGATTCATGGCCCGGCCCCGGTTCACCCGGTACACCTTGGCGCCCGGCTGAAGCTCCATGCCCCGCTCAAAGGGGACGAAGCCCGCCGCCTCGGCCAGCTCCACCGCGTAGTCCACGCAGTCCCGCTCCGTCTTGCCCTTGTCCAGGAAGGTTTTATACCCTTCGCAGTAGTCAAAGACGGCCTTTTCCGTGGCCTCGTCCACCAGGTCCCAGCCGTTTTTCTTTTGGTTCAGCAGCGCCTCCCGCAGCTGCTGGCCCGCAGTCTTTTCTTCCATGTCATATATCCTCCTTGCAAAGAATTTGTGTGAACAGCGCCCGCGCCTGGTCCTCCAGCGCCGCTTTGTCCCCGTCGTTGCGCAGGGTGTGGGTACAGCGCGCCTCAAACCAGGCCGACGGCTTCTGGGATGCAATCCGCGCCCGGGCGTACTCCTCCCCGATGCCCTCCCGCTCCATAATCCGGCCCATCCGGGCCTCCTCAGAGGCGGTGACGGCAATGGTCACATCGCACAGCGCCCCCGCCCCGCTCTCCATCAGGGCGATGGCGTCCAGGGCGATGGCGGGGCGGCCCTCAGCCCGGGCTTGGGCAATCAGGCGCTTGAGCTGGGCCACAATGTGCCGGTGGGTGACGGCGTTCAAATCCTCCAGCGCCTGAGCGTCCCTGAATACAATAGCACCAAGCTCCTTTCGGCGCAAGTCCCCATTTTCCTCAAAAATTTCCGCCCCAAAGCGGCGTTTCAGCTCATTCTGCATGGGGGCGCTGGTGCGCAGCAGCTCATGGTACACCTTGTCGCAGTCCGCCACCGCCCCGCCCATGGCCCGTAGCACATTTAAAACGGTGGTTTTGCCCGCTCCCGTGGGGCCGGTGATGCCGATGACCACCATGGCCTATCCCCGCTCCAGCCAGAGCAGCGCGGATTCCTCGTCGGGCTGAAAGCCAATCTGACGGCCCTCGTTGCTCTCCCGGATGAAATCCTGGAGTGGTTTACTGGTGTAAGCCGAAAAATCCCCCACAATGACCAGCTTCATCTGGTAGTTGACGAATTTTTGCAGCACCTCCCCCGCCAGCCCGGTGGACAGGCGGAAGAAGTCCTCGCTCAGCTGCTCCTTGCGCAGCACCATGGCGGAGCAGCCCGTCTCATAGCGCACCGAGGCCAGCAGGTCCATGGCGGACGGGCCGCCGGTGATCAGCACCCCCGGCTCCCGCACAATGGCGGTCTGATGCTTCACCTCTATCTTCATTTTGCTCGTTTCAATCCTTTCAAGTGTTGTCAAGTTTTTCCCCGCCTAAAACAGCCCCAATCTCCTCCCGGCTCAGCCCGCCCTGGCGGAGAATCCGATAGGGGCTGACGGTGAGGTCGAGAATGGTGGACTCCACCCCCACCGTGCAGGGCCCGCCGTCCAGCACGGCGTCAATTCTTCCGCCCAGCTGCTCCAGCACGGCCTGCGCCGACTTGGGGCTGGGCTGCCCCGACAGGTTGGCGGAGGGGCAGGCCAGCGGCCGCCCCAGCGCCTTGATAACCGCCAGGGTGGCCGGGTGGTCGGGGCAGCGCACCCCCTGGGTGTCCCCCCCGGCGGCGACGATGGGGGGCAGCGCCCCGTTCCCCCGTAAAATCATGGTCAGCGGCCCCGGCCAGAAGGCCTCCGCCAGCCGGTAGGCGTCCGCCGGGATGTCCCGGCACACCGTCTCCACCATGGCCATGCCGTCCACCAGCACGGACAGGGGCTTGGTCTCTGGCCGGCCCTTTGCGTCGTAATTGGCCTGGACGGCTTGTTCCTGGGTGGCGTCGGCGGCCAGGCCGTATACCGTCTCGGTGGGCAGAGCCGCAAGGCGGCCTTCCCGCAGCAGCCGCGCCGCCTGAGCGGCGTCACCGCTGGTCAGATATTGGGTGTTCATGTTTCTTCCCCTGCCTTCTGAGTTTTATGGTGGAACGGACGGCCAGCGCCAGCGTGGCAATCAGCGGTACGCCAAACAGCGCCAAAAGAACCCTGGCCTGCCAAAAATCCTCGGCCAGGTACAGGTTATAGCCCGCCGCCTCATCATAGCCATACTGTATGACATCCGGCAGAAGCTCCAAAAACCACAGAAATGCCGCCGTTTCCAAATATGCGAAAACCGCCGCTCCCAGCCACGCCAGCACACAGCCAATCACCCTCAGCGTCCTTTTCGCGCCCTTTTCAGCCACGGCTTTTCTCCACCAGCCCCAGCAGCTCCTCCGGCCGCTCAATGATATAGTCCGCCCCGGCCCCCTCCAGCTCGGGCCGGTCCCGGAAGCCCCACAGCACGCCAACTACCCTCAGCCCGCCGTTCTTGCCCGTGAGCACGTCCACATTGCTGTCCCCCACAAACAGGGTGGTCTCGGGTTTTGCGCCGATTTTCTCCATCATGGCGCGCAGCAGGGTGGGGTCGGGCTTCAGCGGCGCGTCGGGCAGCGCCCCCTGGACGTACTCAAACACGCCGGGGAAGTAACGCTCCACCACCGGCCCGGCCAGGGCGTGGGCCTTGTTGGACAGCACCGCCAGACGCACCCCCTGTCCCTTCAGCGCCGCCAAAAGCTCGGGCACCCCGAGGTAGGGGGCGGTCTTGTCCTCCTTGTGCTGGCCGTAGTATGCGGAGAACTCCGCCAGCGCCCCGGCCAGTTCGTCCTCGCTCAGTTCATCCGGGGTAAAGCGGGACACCAGGTTGGGAATCCCGTTTCCCACCATATGTTTGTACTCGTCCACCGTATGGGTGGGCCAGCCGCGGGCGGCGCACACGTGGTTGCCCGCGCCGGCCAAATCGTCGATGGTGTTCAAAAGGGTGCCATCCAAGTCAAAAATCACATGGGTGTACATGGCTATCCTCCCTGGGCCAGCAGCCGCGCCTGATGGTCGGCCACCAGCGCGTCGATGACTTCGTCCAGCTCCCCGTCCATCACCCCGTCCAGCTTGTACAGCGTCAGCCCTACCCGGTGGTCGGTGAGCCGCCCCTGGGGGAAGTTGTAGGTGCGGATGCGCTCGTTGCGCATCCCGCTGCCCACCTGGCTGCGGCGGTTTTCCCCGTACTCCGATTCAATGCGCTCCTGCTCCCGGTCGTAGAGAATGGAGGCCAGCAGGCGCATGGCCTTCTCCCGGTTCTGGAACTGGGAACGCTCCTGCTGGCACTCCACCACCGTGCCCGTGGGCTTGTGGATGAGGCGCACGGCGGAGGAGGTCTTGTTGATGTGCTGGCCCCCCGCCCCGGAGGAGCGGAACACCTGCATCTCCACGTCGGCGGGGTTAATCTCCACGTCCACCGTCTCCATCTCGGGCAGCACCGCCACGGTGACGGTGGAGGTGTGGACGCGGCCGCCGGACTCCGTCTCCGGCACCCGCTGGACCCGGTGGACCCCGCTTTCAAACTTGAGCCTTGACCAGGCCCCGTCTCCCTCGATGGTGAAGGAAATCTCTTTCACCCCGCCCAGCTCCGTCTCGCTGGCCGAGTTGGTCTCCACCCGCCAGCCCCGCTTTTCCGCATACATGGCGTACATCCGGGTAAGGGAGTGGGCAAACAGGGCGGACTCCTCCCCGCCCACCCCGGCGCGAATCTCCATGATAACGTTTTTGCCGTCGTTGGGGTCGCGGGGGAGGAGGAGCACCTTAATCTCGTGCTCCAAACGCTCGATGTCCTCTTTGGCCTGACTGAGCTCCTGCTGGGCCAGCTCGCGCATCTCCGGGTCGCTCAAAAGCTCCTCTGCTCCGGCCAAATCAGACTGCGCCCTGCGCAGCGACCGGTATGCCGTCACCAGCGGCTCCAGTTCCTTCTGCTCCCGGTTGAGGCGGGACACCAGCTCGGGGTCAGAATAGGTCTCGTTGGCGGCCAGCCGGGCCTCCAGCTCCTGGTAACGCAGCTCGATGTTTTTGAGATTGTCTGTCATCGTGTCACCTACTCCAAGATTTGAAACTCCCGGTCAAAGAGAAAGGACTTCACCAGGGCCAGCGGCTCCCGGAAGAACATATGCACCCGAGAGGGCGCGTGGCTCACTGGGGCGGGCAGGGTGGTCACGTTGTCCAGCCGTCCCGTGGCCCGCTCCCACAGCATAAGGATGCGGGAGAGATGGAAATCGCTGGACACCAGAACATAACTGTCGGGGACGCTAAAATCCCAAGAGGGGACCGTAACCCTCCACAGGTTCAACGTATTATAGATGTTTTGGTGGGTGTTGCGGGACTGGTCTTCCATGCGGATATGTTCCCCGTCTACCCCGTGGGCGGTGAGGTAATCGTACATGGCCTGGGCTTCGGACATGTGCTCGTCGTCCCCCTTGCCGCCGGACACCACGATGTGGATGTCCGGGTGCTCCTCCCAGTAGGCCAGGGCCGTGTCCAGCCGGTCTTGGAGCAGGATGGACGGCCCGTCCCGGCGCACCTGACAGCCGAAAATGACCATTACCGTCCGCTCCCCGCCCGTCTGGGCGGTCTGCCCCTGGGCACCCCGCCAGATGACAAGCTCCAACGCTCCAAAGGCGGCAATTCCAACAATCAGCAGCGCCAGCAGGGCGGCCAGCCATGGATTTCTTTTTTTCTGGGGGCTGTTCCCCCGGTATCGGTTGTATTTCATCTCTCTGTATTACCCCTTCGCTTCCTCCAGCTCCGCCGCCAGCCGCTCCCACTGGGCGTACAGGTGGGCCAGCTCGTCCTCCACCGCCTCCCGCTCCTTGTATATCTCCTGAAGGCGCAGATAGTCGGACGCGGCGTCCTCCGCCTCCTGGCTGAGCTCGTCCAGGCGGACCTCCGCCTTTTCCACCGCCCGCTCGGCGGCCCGCACCTGCTTTTCCAGCTCTTTTGTTCCGCCCGCCCGGCGAGGTTTGTCTTCCCTGGGCTTCTCTGGCTCTACAGGGGCGGATTTGGCGTTTTTCAGCTGCTCCTGCCGCTCCCGGAAGGCCCGGAACTCGCTGTACGTGCCGGGGAAGTCGGTAATCTGAGCGTTTTCCAGCATCCAAACCCGGGTGGCGAACTTTTCAATAAAATAGCGGTCGTGGGAGACGAACAGCAGGTTGCCGCCATACTCCTCCACCGCCTCCTCAATCCATTCCCGGGAGTCGATATCCAGATGGTTGGTGGGCTCGTCCAGGATAAGCAGGTTAATCCGGCTGTCCATGAGCATACACAGGCGCAGCCGGGACTGCTCCCCGCCGGACAGGGCGGACACCTGCTTGAACACGTCCTCCCCCCGGAATTTGAAGGAGGCCAGCCGGTCCCGGGCCTCCTGAGTGGAGCAGTTCTGGGCGTAGAGCATGGTGTCCACCAGGTTGCGGTCTGGCCGGTCGAAGTGGATAATCTGGGGCAGATAGCCCATTCGGATGGACGGCCCCAGGTAGATGGACCCGGAATCGGGCGCCTCCTCCCCCATGATGAGCTTGATGAAGGTGGACTTGCCCGTGCCGTTGTCCCCTAAGAGGGCGATGCGCTCCCCCCCGGCCACGTCCAGGTTGATGTGGTCGAACAGAACCCGTTCCCCAAAGGACTTTTTCAGCTCCGTCACCACCAGCGCCTCATCCCCGTGGAACTCCCGCTCGCCGAACCGGGTGGCCAGCTTGCGCTCCTTTGTGGGCTTGTCCGTTTTGCGCATACGCTCAATGCGCCGCTCCATGTTGATGGCCCGGCGGTACTGCTTGTCGTTGCCCTTAAAGGCCCATAGGCGCATCTGCTCCGCCGCGGCCTCCAGCTGGGCGATTTTCGCCTGCTCCTTCTCGTACTGCTTGAGCCGCTCCTGATACCGCCGCTCCTTCTCCTCCACATAGAAGGAGTAGTTGCCGGAGTACAATTCGGCCCTTCCGTCCTGGATTTCCGCCACCCGTTTGACCACCTTGTCCAAAAACCAGCGGTCGTGGGAGATGGCCAGCACCGTGCCCTTGAACCGCTCCAAATAGCCCTCCAGCCATTCGGTGGCGTTCAAATCCAGGTGGTTGGTGGGCTCGTCCAGCAGCAGGATGTCGGTGTCCTCCAAAATAAGGCGGGCCAAATTGATACGGGTCTTCTCCCCGCCGGACAGCGCATCAAAGGGCCGCTGGCGCATATCCTGCCCGATGCCCAGGCCGTTGCACACCTTGTTGAGGCGCGTCTCGGTATCGTAGCCCCCCTCCGCCTCAAAGGCGGCGGTGAGCTTGTCGTACCGGGCCATCACCTGGGGGTCGTCCCCGTCAGCCATTTTCGCGGCCAGGTCCGCCAGCTCCGCCTCCATGGCGTGGAGGGGGGCGAAGGCGGTGTCCAGCACGTCCCTCACGGTGTAGCCCTCGGGATAGACGGGAATCTGGGAGATGAGCCCCAGCCGCTTGCCGGGGGCGATGACCACCGTGCCCTCGTCCGGGTCCACCTGGCCGGTCATCATGCGGAAAATGGTGGTCTTGCCCGCGCCGTTGCGGCCCAGCAGGCCCACCCGCTCCCCCTCATCAATTTGGAGAGAGAAGCCGTCTAAAATTCGTTTGCCGACCTCGAACTCTTTGACCAGGCCGGTAAGCTGTATGTCAATCATGGGAATTCTCCTAAAAAATACGTGAAACTGCGCGGCCCTCCTTACCCAGGCACGTTTGCCAACAGGAAGTCCACGATTTTCTCAAAGGCCATGGAGCGGGAGGCTTTTACCAAAATGGTAACCCCCGCCCGCACCTCTCGGGACAGGGCGTTTTTGGCCGCATCCAGGGTGGGGAAATAGTCCGCCTGGGCAAGTCCCGCCTCCCTGGCGCCCTCGGCGATGAACCGGGCCAGGTCGCCCACGGCGATGAGCCGGTCCGTCCCCGCCTGGGCAAAGCAGCCGCCCACCGTTCGGTGGAACTGCTCCGCGCCGGGCCCCAGCTCCTTCATGTCCCCCACCACAGCCACCTTCCGGCGGTCCTGAGCGTCGCCCAGCACGGCGGCGGCGGCCCGCATGGACTGGGGGTTTGCGTTGTAGGCGTCGTTTAAAATCACAATGTCCCCCTTGCAGCGGACAATGTTCATGCGCATCTTGGTGGGCAGAAAGGCGCCGATGCCCTGAATCATCTCGTCAGGGGCCATGCCCAGCGCCTCCCCCACGGCGGCGGCCATCAAAGTGGGGTAAATCATATGGCTGCCCAGGGCGGGGATGTCCGCCTGGAACTGGCTGCGGGGGGTTTTAATCCGGCAGTTCAGATGGCCCGCGCTGTCGGTGGACAGGTCCCGGGCGGCGTAGTCCAGCCCTTCTCCCTCCCCCACGAACACCGTGCGCTGGGGCAGCGTTCCCCGCACAGAGGCCAGCATGGGGTCGTCTCCGTTGAGCACGGCCAGCCCGTCCGGCTTCAAATGGGGAAAAATCTCGCACTTGGCCTTGAAAATATTCTCCCGGCTGCCCAGATTTTCAATGTGGGCGTCCCCAATGTTGGTGATAAGGGCCATATCCGGCTCCACCAGCCTGCCCAAATCGTCAATCTCCCCGGCGTGGTCCATGCCCAGCTCCACCACGCACACCTGATGGTCCTTTTCCAGCTTGAGCAGGGTAAGGGGCACGCCGATGTCGTTGTTGAAGTTCCCCTCCGTTTTGTGGACGCGGAACTTCGCCCCTAAAACGGCGGCCACCATGTCCTTGGTGGTGGTCTTGCCCACCGAGCCGGTGACGGCGATGAAGGGGATGGCGAACAGCTTTTTGTAGTACCGGGCCAGCTCCCACAAAGCGCGCTGGGTGGAGCGCACCTTCACATAGAACTTGCCGGGGAGATAGCTCTCCCGCTCCCGGGCGGTGAAGCAGCCCGCCGCCCCCGCCTCCAGGGCGGCGTTGATGAACGAGTGGCCGTCGAACCGCTCCCCCTCCAAAGGTATAAACAGGCAGCCGGGGTCAATGCTCCGGCTGTCGGTGCTCACCTGGGCCACCGCGGCGTCCATATCGCTGAACTCACCCAGTAGGGTGCCGTTTACCGCTTCCAACAGCTGTCTCAGTGTCAGTGCCTCCATAAATGCGGCGCTCCTCTCCTGATTCTCTCTCTTTCATAGTCGCGGGAGGGTCGCCCCTCCCCTGCGGGTCATTTCCCGGCCTTTCTGGCCTCTAAAGACGCCTCAATAATCCGCTCGCACAGCTCGCCGTAGCCGATGCCCACCGCCGCCGCCTCCTGGGGCAGCAAGCTGGTGGGGGTCATGCCGGGCAGGGTGTTAATCTCCAAAAACCAGGGCGTGCCGTCCCCGTCCACGATGAAGTCCGCCCGGGAGTATACCGACAGCCCCAGGGCGCGGAATACGGTGAGGGCCGCCTCTCCCAGCTGCTTTTCCCATTCCGCCGGGATGGGGGCGGGGCAGAACTCCTCCGCCGCGCCGGGCTGATATTTGTTCTCGTAGTCGTAAAACCCCTGCTTGGGCACAATCTCAATGGAGGGCAGGGCGCGGTCCTCCAAAATGCCCACCTGGATTTCCCGTCCGGCCACGTACTGCTCCACCACGCACACCCCGCCGAAGGGCACAGCCGCCGCGAGCGCCCCGGGCAGGTCCTCCCGGTGATGGACAATGGACACGCCGATGGAGGAGCCGGAGGCCACCGGCTTCACCACGCAGGGCGTCTCCAGCCGCCGGGCCAAGGCGGGGATATCGTCCGCGCCGTAACGAATCAGCTCCCATTTGGGGGTATGGACGCCCAAGGGGGCCACCAAGCGCTTGGTCAGGTCCTTGTCCATGGCGATGGCGCTGCCCAGATAGCCCGCCCCGGTGTAGGGGATGCCCAGCAGGTCCAGCGCGGCCTGCACCCGGCCGTCCTCCCCGCAGGTGCCGTGGAGCCCTAAAAACACCACGTCGCCCAGGCGGCACGCCTCCAGCACGCCGGGGCCGAATTGATTTTCCCCGCCGTCCGCCCGGCAGGCCTTCACCGCCGCCAAATCGGGGGCCTGACGGTCAATTTTCGTCAGCGATTCGGGCAATGGGGCGTGAAACAGCGCCTCGGGCGGGTCCTGCGTCCCCAAATACATATCCACAAGCGCCACCTCGTGCCCCCGCTGGCGCAGCGCGGCGCACACCTTGCAGCCGCTGGACAGGGACACGTTGCGCTCATCGCTGAGCCCGCCGGCCAAAACCACGATTTTCATAGCCAATCTCCTTATGACAGGGATTCCTCCCTGATATTTTATGCTTGAATGAAAATTATACCACAACGAAAAAAAGGAAACAAGTGCCCCGCGCATTTCTCTTTTCTCCTTTTCTCCGCCCCAGGCGGCCGCCCCCGTTTTTCCTTGCCAAAGCCCGTCCCCTGTGATATGATGGAGCTGAAATTTTTGGGGCTGTCAAAGCTCCACAGATGAGGTGAGGACAATGTCAACCTGTTCCCAGCTCCTCTCCGCCCTGCGCGGCGGAGTTTATGACCAGGCCCTGGCTTCCCTTTACGCCCTGGACGGCAGCGCCCAGCGGCTGGACGAGGCCCGCCGGCGCTGTGTCCGCATCACCGAGGCCTTCGCCGCCCGCTATGGGGACCAGGCGGAGGGCGCGGCCCTGTTCAGCGGCCCCGGCCGCACGGAAATCGGCGGCAACCACACCGACCACCAGCACGGCCGCGTGCTGTGCGGCAGCGTGGACCTGGATATGCTCGCCTGCGCCGCCCCCAACGGTACGCAGTTGGTGCGCATTGTCTCCGAGGGCTATCCCGCCCTGGAGATTTCCCTGGACGACTTGGCCCCCAAGAAGGAGGAGGAGAACACCTCCGCCGCCCTGGTGCGTGGGGTGGCGGCGAAAATCCGCGAGCTGGGGTATTCCCTGTCCGGCTTCGACGCCTGCGCCAATTCCACTGTGCTGTCCGGCTCCGGCCTGTCCTCCTCCGCCGCCTATGAGACGCTGATTGGCAACATCTTCAACCACTTCTGCTGTGGGGACAAGCTGGACCCCGTCGCCATCGCCAAGATTGGCCAGTACGCGGAAAACGTCTATTTCGGCAAGCCCTGCGGCCTGATGGACCAGATGGGCTCGTCGGTGGGCGGCGCGGTGTCCATCGACTTCAACAACCCCGCCGAGCCGTTGGTGGAGCGGGTGGACTACGACTTCAGCAAATCCGGCTATGCCCTGTGCATCGTGGACACCGGCTCCAGCCACGGCGATTTGACGGACGACTACGCCGCCGTCACCCGGGAGATGGGCGCGGTGGCCGCCCACTTCGGCAAGTCCGTCCTGCGGGACGTATCCGTGACGGACTTCCGCGCCGCCATCCCCGCTCTGCGCCAGGAGTGCGGCGACCGGGCAGTGCTGCGGGCCATGCACTTCTATGACGACGACCGCACGGCAGTGCTGGAGGCCGCGGCCCTTAAAAACGGGGACTTTGACTTCTTCCTGGCCCTGGTAAATCAGTCCGGGCTGTCCTCCGCCCTCCACCTGCAAAACACCTGGTCTGTCCATGACACCAGGCAGCAGGCCATCCCCCTGGCCCTGGCCCAGGCCGAGCGCCTGCTGGACTCGGGGGCCTGCCGGGTCCACGGCGGCGGCTTTGCGGGCACCATCCAGGCGTGGGTGCCCGTCCATGACCTGGAGCAGTTCAAGACCGGCATGGAGCAGCTGCTGGGCGAGGGCAAGTGTCACATCCTGCACATCCGGCCGGTTGGCGGCTGTGTGGTGGCGGAATAAGGGAGGAAAACACGATGGATCGAAACGAAGCCATATCCAAGCTGGTCACGTATGCTGTCCAGGAAGGACTGATTGAGGAAAACGAATGCGTCTGGGCCGTCAACACCATCCTGGACGTGCTGAAGCTGGACGACTACACCCCCGTCCCCTGGGATTACAAGCAGGTGGAGCTGGCCCCGGTGCTGGAGGCCCTGCTGGACGACGCCTACGAGCGGGGCGTGCTCACCGAAAACTCGGTGGTTTACCGGGACCTGTTCGACACCGAGCTCATGGGCCGCCTGACCCCCCGCCCCGCCGAGGTGATCGACAAGTTTCAGAAGCTCTGCGCCCGCGACCCCAAGCGGGCCACCGACTGGTACTATGAATTCAGCCAGTCCACCAACTACATCCGCCGGGACCGCATCGCCCGCGACGTGCAGTGGAAGGCCCCCACGCCCTACGGCGAGCTGGACATCACCATCAACCTGTCCAAGCCGGAGAAGGACCCCAAGGCCATCGCCGCCGCCAAGTCCGCCCCCCAGGGCGGCTACCCCAAGTGCCAGCTCTGCTGTGAGAACGAGGGCTACACGGGACGCGTCAACCACCCCGCCCGGCAGAACCACCGGATCGTGCCCATCACCATCAACGGCTCCCCCTGGTTCTTTCAGTACTCCCCCTATGTCTACTACAACGAGCACTGCATCTGCCTCAACACGGAGCACACCCCCATGAAGATCGACCGGGCCTGCTTCGGCAAGCTGCTGGACTTCGTGGGCCAGTTCCCCCACTACTTCGTGGGCTCCAACGCCGACCTGCCCATCGTGGGCGGCTCCATCCTGGCCCACGACCACTTCCAGGGCGGGCGGTACGAGTTCGCCATGGCCAAGGCCCCGGTGGAGACCCCCTTTACCTTCCCCGGCTTCGAGGACGTGGAGGCGGGCATTGTGAAGTGGCCCATGTCGGTGGTGCGCATTGCCTCTGAAACCCCTGATCGGCTTATCGACCTTGCCGACAAAATCCTCGCCGCCTGGCGGGGCTACACCGACGAGGCCGCCTTTATCTTCGCCGAGACGGACGGCGAGCCCCACAGCACCATCACCCCCATCGCCCGGAAGCGGGACGGGAAGTTCGAGCTGGACCTGGTGCTGCGCAACAATATCACCACCGACGAGCACCCCCTGGGGGTCTACCACCCCCACGCCCAGCTGCACCACATCAAGAAGGAGAACATCGGCCTGATTGAAGTGATGGGCCTGGCCGTCCTCCCGGCCCGGCTCAAGGAGGAGCTGGCCGCGGTGGCCGACGGCCTGGTGAGCGGCGCGGACCTGTGCGCCGACGAGCTCACCGCCAAGCACGCCCACTGGGCGGAGGGCTTCGCCAAAAACTATACCATTACGGCGGACAACGCCCTGGATATTGTTAAGAAGGAGACGGGCCTTGTGTTCGCCCAGGTGCTAGAGCACTGCGGCGTGTACGCCCGCACCCCGGAGGGCAAAGCCGCCTTCCTGCGGTTCCTGCGCTCCATTTGACCAAACACCATCCCCTCCCGCCCACAAAGACGGGAGGGGAAACCATTCACGCTGCGGGGAGGCGCTTTGCTTGAAGGAATTTACCATCGGCCCCAACGACGCGGGCCAGCGGCTGGACCGCTGGCTGGGCAAGGCCGTCCCCCTCCTCCCCGCCCCCCTGGCCCAGAAGTACATCCGGCTCAAGCGGGTGAAGGTGAACGGAAAAGGGGCCAAGCGGGACGTGCGGCTGGAGCGGGGGGACGTGCTTCAGCTCTATATTAACGACGAGTTTTTTGACGCCCCCACCCCGGACAACGCCTTTCTCCGGGTGGACAAGCCCCGGCTGGACATTTTGTACGAGGACGAGCACCTGCTGCTGCTGAACAAGCGCCCCGGCATGGTGGTCCACCCGGACGACAAGGAGCAGGTGAACACCCTTATCACCCACATCCAGGCCTATCTGTACCAGAAGCGGGAGTGGTCTCCCCGGTGGGAAAACGCCTTTGCCCCCGCTCTGTGCAACCGCATCGACCGCAACACCGGCGGCATCGTGATTGCCGCCAAGACCGCCGAGGCTTTGCGGGTGATGAACCAGAAAATCCGGGACCGGGAGGTGCAAAAGCTCTACCTGTGCGTCATTCACGGGGAGATAACGCCCCGGAGCGGGCAGCTGAAGGGGTACATCCTCAAGGACGAGAGCAGGGCCCAAGTAAAGGTGTACGACAGGCCCGTTCCCGGCGGCAAAACGGCGGTGACGCTGTACAAAACCCTGGAGACGCGCAGCGGCCTGTCCCTTATGGAGTGCGACCTTATCACCGGGCGCACCCACCAAATCCGCGCCCAGTTCGCCGCCGCCGGCCACCCCCTCTTAGGGGACGGCAAGTACGGCCGGGAGCGGGACGGCAAGCGGTTCGACCGCAAATTCCAGGCGCTGTACTCCTACAAGCTGCGCTTTGCCTTCACCACGGACGCGGGGCCGCTGGAGCCGCTGAACGGGCGGGAGTGGACGGTGGAGGACGTGGATTTTGCCGCCCAGTATTTTCCAAAGGAGTGAGCCCCTTGAGCCGCCAAATTTTGAATCTCCGCCAACACCCGGACCTGCTCAGCTCCGCGGCGGAATGGTTCCACGCAAAATGGGGCGTCCCCCTAAACGCCTACCGGGAGAGCATGGAGCAGTGTATGAAAGGCGCGGGCCCCGTCCCCCAGTGGTACGTGGCGGAGGAGGGCGGAGAAATCGTCGGCGGCCTGGGGGTCATTGAAAACGACTTTCACGACCGCAGGGACCTGGCCCCCAACGTGTGCGCCGTCTATGTGGAGCCGGCGCACCGCTGTCAGGGAATTGCGGGGGCGCTGCTGAGCCACGTCTGCGGGGATATGGCGGGTATGGGGATTCACACCCTCTATCTGCTCACCGACCACACGTCCTTTTACGAGCGGTACGGCTGGGAATTTTTCTGCATGGTCCAGGGGGATGGAGAGGACAAGCCGTCCCGGATGTATATTAAATTAACATAAAGCACCGGCGCGGTCTGAACGACCGCGCCGGTGTTTTTGCTTAATTGATGCTGACCACCTTGTACCCGGCCTCCTCCACGGCGGCGCGGATGGCCTCGTCGGACACGTCGCCGGTGACCACGGCGGTCTTGCTGTCCAGGTCCACCGTGGCGGACACGCCGGGGATGGCGTTGAGCGCCTTGTCCACATGGCCGCGGCAGTTCTGGCACATCATGCCCTCGATAACGACCTTCTTTTCCATAACAGATTCCCTCCCTTCCTCCATTTTCGCCGTTTCACGTGAAACATCCGTTTTGTCTTCCGTGGTTTTTCCCGTTTCACGTGAAACGTCAGTTCTATCTCCACTCAAGCTGGGCTTGAAGAACCGCAGGCGCAGGGCGTTGGTCACCACGCACACCGAGCTGAAGCTCATGGCCGCCGCGCCCAGCATGGGGCTGAGCTGAGGCCCGCCAAAGATGGCCAGCACGCCCGCCGCCACCGGGATGCAGATGGCGTTGTAGAAAAACGCCCAGAACAGGTTCTGCTTCACGTTGCGGATGGTGGCCCGGGACAGCTCCACCGCCGTCACCGCGTCCGCCAGGTCGGACTTCATCAGCACAATGTCGGCGCTCTCGATGGCCACGTCCGCCCCCGCGCCGATGGCAAGGCCCACGTCCGCCCGGGCCAGGGCCGGGGCGTCGTTGATGCCGTCGCCCACCATGGCCACCTTCTCCCCCCGCTCCTGGAGGGCGGCAATCTGCCGCTCCTTGTCAGCGGGGAGCACCTCGCTCACCACTTCGCTCAGGCCCAGCTCACGGCCGATGGCCTCGGCGGTGCGCCGATTGTCGCCGGTGAGCATGACCACCTTCAGCCCCAGCTTCTGGAATCCCTCGATGGCGGCTTTGCTGGACGCCTTTACCGTGTCCGCCACGGCGATGATGCCCATGGGTTTGCCGTCCTCCACAAAAAACAGCGGCGTCTTGCCCTGCTTGGCCAGCTCGTCGGCAATCATGGCGTCCTGGCCCAAATCCACCTTGGCGTCGGAGAGCATGGCGGCGTTGCCCGCCAGATAGGACGCGCCCTGGATGCTTCCCCGCACCCCCTTGCCGTGGACGGCCTCAAACCCCGCCACCGGGGCCAGGGGGATATTGCGCTGCGCCGCCTCCTCCACAATGGCCGCCCCCAGGGGATGCTCGGAGGGCTTCTCCAAAGAGGCCGCCACGCACAAAAGCTCCTCCGCGGTGGTCCTGCCCAGGGGGTACACGTCGGTGACACGGGGCTTGCCCTGGGTGACGGTGCCCGTCTTGTCCAGCACCACCGTGGTGACCGAGCGCAGATGCTCCAGTCCCTCGGCGGACTTTACTAGGATGCCGTGCTCCGCGCCCTTGCCCGTGCCCACCATGATGGCCACGGGGGTGGCCAGCCCCAGAGCGCAGGGGCAGGAAATCACCAGCACCGCCACCCCGGAGGTGAGCGCCCGCTCCACCGAGCCGGTGGCAATCATCCACACCACGGCGGTGACCAGGGCGATGGCCATGACCACGGGGACGAACACGCCCGCCACCTTGTCCGCCAGCTTGGCGATGGGGGCCTTGGAGGAGGCCGCCTCGTCCACCAGCCGAATCATCTGGGCCAGGGTGGTGTCTTGGCCTACACGTGTCGCCCGAAGGGTGAGCGCCCCCGACTGATTGATGGAGGCGGAGATAACGGTATCGCCGGGGCCCTTGTCCACCGGGATGGACTCGCCGGTGAGGGCGGACTCGTCCACGCTGGACGCGCCCTCCTCCACCACGCCGTCCACCGGCACCGACGCGCCGGGGCGCACCAGCACCAGGTCGCCCACCCGCACCTGCTCCACGGGCACCTCCACCTCTCCGCCGTCCCGGAGGACGGTGGCGGTCTTGGGCGTCAAGTCCATCAGCCGGGCGATGGCCTGGCCGGTTTTGCCCTTGGAGCGGGTCTCCAGATATTTGCCCAGGGTAATCAGGGTGAGAATCATCCCCGCCGACTCAAAATACAGGTCCATGGAGTAGTGCTCCACCAGGGCCATATCCCCGTGGCCCAGCCCCCAGCCGATGCAGTACAGGGCGGCGACGCCGTACACCACCGCGGCGGCCGAGCCCACCGCAATCAAGGAATCCATATTGGGCGACCGATGCCAAAGGGTCTTAAATCCCACCCGGAAATATTTTTGGTTGATCACCATGATGGGCAGGGTGAGCAGGAACAGGGTCAGGGCATAAATCATGGCATTGTGCGTCCCGTGGAAAAACTG
Source organism: uncultured Oscillospiraceae bacterium (assembly GCA_948766235.1). GTDB lineage: Bacteria > Bacillota > Clostridia > Oscillospirales > Oscillospiraceae > Enterenecus. The sequence continues at coordinate 36,768 of CAQCFX010000006.1, forward strand.
AGGAATGGGCCAGCCCATCATGTGGCCCATGGATAGGTAGAACAGGGGAATCAGAAACACAAAGGACGCGATAAGCCGGGCCTTCATGTTCTTCAAATCGTCCTCCATGGCGTCCGCAGCGGGCCTGGCCTGGGCGCTCTCCCCCGGGGCGGCGGGCACGGACGCGCCGTACCCCGCCTTCTCCACGGCGGACACAATCTCCTCCGGGGTGAGCGCCCCGTCCCAGTCCACCGTCATGGAGCCGCCCAGCAGGTTGACGTTCACCTCGCACACGCCGTCCAGCTTGCGCACCGCCTTGTCCACGTGGGCAGAGCAGGCGGAGCACGTCATGCCGGTGACGTTGAATTTTTGTTTCATCTTAGGTTTCACCTTGCCTTCTGTTTCTAACCGCGGCGCTGTCACGCGGCCATTGGGCGCATTACGGGCCGGCTTCTTACAGTATTTTCCCCAGCGCGGCCACCAATTCGTCAATCTTGTCCGAACGCTCCTTGTCGTCCTTGGCGTTTTCCACGCAGTGCTTCAGGTGGGCGGTCAAAATCTCTCGGTTGGCCCGGCGCAGCATAGCGTCCGCGGCGGTGACCTGCTGGGAGATATCCATGCAGTAGCGGTCCTCCTCCACCATTTTGATAATGCCGTCTATCTGGCCACGGGCGGTCTTCAGCAGCCGCAGCACCGTCTTTTCATCGGCCATCATGGCCATCCCTCCCACACCCGGTATACACCCCCCTGGGGGGTAGTATTATAATAGCATGCGCGCTGCCCGCTGTCAAGAGGAGAACCCCTGATTTTTTCATGCTCCGCACTGGGTTTTGCCATGGACTTGTTTTCTTGTCTGTGATATAATGTGGAAAAGCACCAGTCCGGTGCGGCCATCATTAGTAAGCGCTCAGCGCCGCCAGCATTGTTAAGGAGGAGTTTATTATGGACGGCCGATTTGAATGGCAGGAGGATTTCTGCATCGGAGTTGACGTCATCGACCAGGAGCATCGCCGGCTTTTTCAGATTATCAACAAGCTGTTTACCTTCCGGGAGGAGGAAAAGGACAGCCAGTGGATTAGCCAGGAGGGCATCAAGTATTTTAAGGGCCACGCCATGCGGCATTTTGTAGACGAGGAAGCCTATATGGAATCCATCGACTACCCGGGTTTGGAGCGGCACCGAACCATCCACCAGGGCTTTCGGGAGAACACCCTTCCGGCGCTGGAACAGGAGTTGGAGAGGGCCGATTATTCCTTGGAAGCGGTGGACCATTTTCTGGGCGTCTGCGCCGGATGGCTCATCGGGCATACCCTCACCGAAGACCAGGCTATCACAGGAGAGAAAATGAGCACCTGGGAGCATCTGCTGCCCGAGGAAGAACGCCGGGCCATGAAAAAGGTGATTGTCCAGCTGGTGTTCGATATGTTCCATTTGGAGTCCCAAATGATCAGCGACTCCTACGGCGGCGAAAAATTTGGGGACGGCATCTATTACCGCCTGGTTTACGGCGCGCCGGGGGACGACAAGCACCAGGAAATCCTCATGGTCTTTGAGGAAAAGCTGCTGCTCAATACGGTGGGAAAAATCATGGGCCTTCAGACCAACAAGCTGGACAGCATGCTCATCAACGCCACCCGGTACACCGCGCGGCAGTTCGCCGGGCGCGTCATGGAGCACTTCCCCGAAGTCAGCTCATACGACCTCATTGAGGAAAACCTGCTGTCCTACGACCAGTTCCAGCAGGTATTCCAGCGGAAAAAGCCCCAGGTAAGCCTGCTGTTCAACACCAGCGGCGCGGGATATTTCTCCTTCTGCGTCATCGCCCCCCACCTGCTGGAAAGCGGCGTCGGAACCCCCATCGAGGCGGAAAACGCCCTGACGGAGGTGGAGCAGTACTTAATGAAGCGGGAAACCCAGGGGGGCGAAAACGCGAAACAGAAAATTCTCATTGTGGACGACTCCCTCACCATCCGGCAGGCTATGAAAAACCTGCTGAATGAGGACTACGACCCCATGCTGGCCGAGTCCGGAGTGGCCGCCATCCGGGCCATCACCCTGAACCGCCCCGACCTCATCCTGCTGGACTACGAAATGCCGGTGGTGGACGGAAAGCAGACGCTGGAAATGCTCCGCTCGGAAACCGCCTTTGCCAACATCCCCGTCATCTTCCTCACCGGCCGCAGCGACCCCGACGTGGTGAGAAAGCTGCTGGCCCTAAAGCCGGCGGGCTATCTGCTCAAGTACCTCAAGCCCGCGGAAATCAAGGAAAAGATTGACCAGTTCTTCCAAAAGCAGGCGGCAAAGTCCCAGGCCCCCGCCTGACGGGGGAACCGCTCCATATAAAAACCGGCCCTGCCCAGCCGGACAAGTTGGAAAAACTTGTTCCGATTGGGCAGGGCCGGCTGCGTTATACGTGATAGCAGCCCCCGCCGATAAACTCCCTCATCAGGGAGGTCTTGGGGATATTGTCCGCCGGGATGGGCAGGAAGTAGTTTAAAAATTTCAGCAGCCGCTTGGCCTCGATGTACTCCTCGCTGTCCCGCGGAACCCCAAAGAGCAGCGGCTGCACATAGGGCTTGAGCAGGGACGTCTCGTAAATCAGGGCCGAGTTGAAAATCATGTCCGCGCTGTCCTGGAAGGGGAAAATATTGTTCTCCTCCCCCCGCCGGACGGAGGGCCACATTTTGATGGTGGCCTGGGCGCTGTACCCTCTGGTCCGGGCGTCCCGCTCAATCCGCCGCAGCAGGCGCATATCGGTGGTGGGAATGCGGTTGTGGTCGTCAATGTTCAGCGTGGTCAGGCAGCTGATGTAAATTTTATACTTGCTCGCTTGGGGCAGAGCGTACGTAAACTGGTCGTTGAGGCAGTGAATGCCCTCGATAACCAGCACGTCCCCCTCCCCTAAGGTGAGGAAGTTCCCGTTATACTCCCGCCGGCCCTTTTTAAAGTTGAAGGTGGGCAGCTCCACCGTCTCACCGTTCAGCAGCCGGACCATGTCCGCGTTAAACTGCTCCACGTCCATGGCCCCCAGGCCCTCGAAGTCATAGTTCCCGTTTTCGTCCCGGGGGGTGTCCTCCCGGTTTTTGAAGTAGTTGTCCGTGGCGATGGCGTAGGGCCGCAGGCCGCAGGCGCGCAGCTGGGTGGACAGCCGGTGGGAGAAGGTGGTCTTGCCGGAGGAGGACGGCCCCGCAATCATCACAAAGCGGACCTCCTTCCGGGCGGCAATCACCGCGGCGATGTCGCCAATCTTCTTCTCCATCATGGCCTCATAGGTCAGAATCAGCGGCGTGGCCCCGCCCTGGGAGACGATGGTATTCAGCTCCGCCACGTTGGAGGTGTTCAGCGCCTCGGAGCGCAGGGTGGAGTCGTACAGCTCCCGGAACACCTTCATGGAGGGCCGGAACTGCCCTAAATGCTCCGGGTCCTTCAGGGTGGGCAGGCGCAGCACAAAGCCGTTTTCAAACAGCTCCAGCCCGAAGCAGCGGATGTAGCCGGTGTCCGGCACCATGTAGCCGTAGAAGTAGTCCACAAAGCCGTCCAGCTCGTACACATTCACGTGGGAGTTCACCCGGAAGCTGAGCAGCTGGGCCTTGTGCACCAGCCCCTCCCGCTGGAACAGCTCAATGGCGTCGTCGGTGTTGATGGAGCGCTTCTCAATGGGCAGGGCCGCCCGGGAAAGCTCTCTCATGCGCTCCTCCACCCGGTCCAGCAGGGCCTGGTCCAGCACAAAGCTGCCCTGGGCGCGGATAAAGAGGGAGCGGCTCAGGGAGTACCCCACCGAAATGCGCTCCACGTTCTCCTTGCCCGCCACGTCGTAAAACGCCTTGAGCATGAGAAACACCGCGCTGCGCTCATAGGTCTGGATGCCGGGCACGTCCCGGGCGGTGACCATCTTCAGGGAGCAGTCCCGGTCCAGCCGCTTGTGCAGCTCGCACAGCTTCCCGTCCCGGTTGACCAGCAGGATGTCGTTGGGATAACGCTCCTGAACGTCCGATGCGATGGCGCGATAGGTGGTCCCTGGGGGATAGGCGCGGGCCTCGCCGTCCACAGTGACTGTCAGCATGCTTGTTTCTACCATTTGGAGGGCCTCCTCTATGTATGATAATTTTTTCGAGAAGCCCCTGCCGGACTTCCCGCAGCTTTTTCTTTATCATACAACATTTTGCGACAAAATTCAAGGACGCCGTGTGTGAAAGGAATGAATTGGCCCTCAGCCCAGAAGCAGCGCCCGGAACGCGGCTACGGCGGGCGCCAGCAGAGCGTCGGGGTACTGGTACTCCCCGGTGTGAAGGGGCGGGCAGCCTTCCCCCGCTCCAATCCCGAAAAACGCCCCCGGACAGCGGCTCAGATAATGGCCGAAGTCCTCGCTCCAGCGCATGGGCTCCTCCAGGAGTGTTCCGCCGCACAGCTCCAGCACGCGCCGGGCGCAGCCGGGGTCGTTCACCGTGGCGGGAAACACGTCCTGAACCTGGTAGTCAAAGCCCAGGCCGTACTCCCCGGCCAGCGAGCGGGCCAGCCGGAGAAGCCGCGCCGACAGCTCCTCCAAATCCCGGTCCCGCTCGGCCCGCAGGGTGAGGCGCACCTCCCCCTGGGCCGCCGCGGCGCCGAAGGACCGCCCGCCCATCTCCACCCCAATGACGGTGCACAGCGTCATGCCGCCGTACCGGGCGGGGGCGGACAGCTCGGGCAGGGCGCACAGCAGCCGCCCCACCCCATGGGCGGGGGAGAGGCCGTGCTCCGGATAGGCGGCGTGGGTGGGCCGCCCCTGAAAGGACAGCGTCATGCCCTGGGAGGCGCAGGCAAAGGTCCCGGGCCGGGTGACCACCTGCCCCAGCGGCACGCCCGGCAGGTTGTGCGCCCCATAAATCTGCTCCACCCGCTCCAGCTCAAACAGCTCCAGGCAGCCCACGGCCCCGGCCCCGGTCTCCTCGGCGGGCTGAAAGAGGAAAAACACGTCCCGGTCCAGCCGCTCCCCCTCCACAGAAAGGGCCGCGCCGCACAGGGCGGCGGCGTGCCCGTCGTGGCCGCAGAGATGGGCCGCGCCCCCGCCGGGCAGCGCCAGCGCGTCATAGTCCGCCCGCAGCGCCACCGGGGGTTTGCCGCCCCCCGCCTCCCGGTGGGCGGCGTAAAAGCCCGCTCCGCAGGGGCGCAGCTCCAGCGTCGTGCGCTGGGACAAAAACTCCATCAGCACCGCCCGCGTGCGCTCCTCCTGCCCGGAGCACTCCGGGCAGTCGTGCAGCGCCCGGCGCAGCGCGTACAGCTGCCCAAGCTCCATGGTGTGCTTCCTCCTCTCAGTCCTGGTCCTGCTCGTACTCCAGTATGGCTCCCGTGGCGCCATCGATGGTGTATTCATACTCCGTCCGGCCCACGTCGAACTCCACCTCGTATTCCAGCCGCCCGTCGTCCCAGTCGCGCTCCACCTTCAGCTTGGCGGTTTGCTCCTCCGACACCCCGGCGTGGGCCAGGGCGGCGGCCTTGGCGCCCTCCGCGCCGATGTCCTGCGCGGCCGCCGTGCCGTCGTGATGGCTCTGAGCGTGGTGCTCCTGCTCATGCTTGAGCACCGAGCAGGTGTGCCCGTCGATGGTATACTCGTACTGCGTGCTGCCGCACCAGAATTCCACCTCGTACTCCAGCCGCCCGTCGTCCCAGTCCCGCTCCACCTTCAGCCCGGTGATTTGGGACTCGTCCAGCCCCGCGTGGGCCAGAGCTGCCGCCAGCGCGGCCTCCCGGTCCACACTCTGCTCGCCGGGGGTAACCTGGGCAGAGGGCTGGGCGGAGGGCTGGACGGCGGGCTCCGGCGTCCCGGCGGGGGCGGGCTGCCCACTGGGCGCGGCCTCGGCCGCCCCGCCGGGAGCCAGACTGAGCACGTCCTTGGGACCGCTGAGCACCTGGCCGGTGAAGGCATCCACCATATACTCAAACTCCCCCCAGGCGGTCTTCAGCTCCACCTCATAGTGGGGCGGAAGCTCATCCAGCTCCGGGTCCACATCGGTGGTCACCGAGTTGAGCTCCAGCGTACCCGCGTACTCCTCCGCAGCCAGGGAGGCGGCGGCCTTTCCAATGGGGATGCGCGTCTCCCCCGTCTCCAGCAGGTCCTCCAGCTCCTCCACCGACAGGGCGGCCAGCTGCTCGAAGGCGGTGCTGCCGTTCATCTCCATCACCCGGCGCACCAGGGCGGCCTTTCCGGCGGAGATGCCGCTGTCAAAGCTCCCGTACTCCGAGGCGGGAACCTGGGCGTCATCGGTGAGCACCTGGCTGAACACCGCGGTGCCCGGGGCCTGGCTTTGGAGCACCCCGTCCACCCAGGCCACCAGCTCCTGCTGAAGCCGGGCAGCCCGGTCCTGGTCGCTGTCCTCCACGGAAATCAAAATGGCCGAGGACACGCTGTCCATGTACCCCGCCTTCACCAGTGCGCCCACAATGGCGTTCACCGCCACGTCCAGCTTGGCCCCCTTCAGGTCCGCCCCGCCGTCCATGGAGAACAGCACCGCCGCGGCGTCCTGGTTCAGGGCGGTGCAGGAAATCACACGCCCGCCCCGGTTGACCTTCAGCTCAATGCTGGGGTTCACGTCCAGCGACACCACCGAGGCCACAACGCAGTTCTGATAGTAGTAGCCCAGTCCGCCTCCGCCCGCCCCCAGCAGGACCAGCGCCGCGCAGGCCGCGGCCAGCCAGGCCCTGCTCCGCTTTTTCATCCCGGCCGGTTTTAACTCCATCATATTTTGCTGCTTCATTTCTGTCACACTCCCGTTTTGCTCACCGCAGCGGGAGATAATGGCGTCCAAATCATCCGGGGCCGCGCGGGACACGGCCTGGGCCAGACGCTGTTCCAGTTCCCGGTCAGTCATTGGTCGCTCTCTCCTTTCATCCGGCTGCGCAGCTTGCTCAGCCCGCGGTGATATTTGGACAGGACGGTGGACAGCGGCTTTTCCAGCAGCTGGGCAATCTCCCGGTGCTTCAGGCTGGCCACGGCGTGGAGCAGGATAATCCGCCGCTCCTCCTCCCCCAGCCCCGCCAGCGCCTGCTGGAGAAGCTGCCGGTCCTCCGGGGACACGCCGGGGGCCTGGGCGGGGATGGCGTTCCACTCCTCCTCGCTCAGCTGCGTCTGCCGCCCGCCCCGGCGCAGCCGCTCCAGGGCCAGGTTCCGGGCGATGGTGAGCAGCCAGGCCATGGGCGAGCCCTGGGGCCGGTAGGCCGGAGCGCTCTCCCACACCCGCACAAAGGTATCCTGCGCCACGTCCTGGGCCTCCTGCGCGTCGTGGAGCAGGGACAGCGCCAGGGCGTACACCGCCCCCCGCGCCCTGCCGTACAGCAGGGCGAAGGCCTCCCGGTCCCCCCGGCCCGCCTGGAGCAAAAGCTGTTCCAGCTCCCGGTTCCGGTCCTTTTCCGTTGTCTGAGCTGTGAGCACAGTCAGCATAGTCCATTTCTCCTGTCGCCTAAGGAATGCACAAAGAGCGCATTTTATCGCACACGCCACAAAAATTTTTTCGCTTTCGGTGAAAAGACACCCCGCGCAAGCGGGGTGTCTTCCATCCGCCCCACGGACGGGCGGCCTTATGAACCTCCAAGCGCCGCGTCCTGGAGCTGGTCGAACGCCTCCATGCACTCGTCCACCGTTGCGCCGCCCAGCAGCTGGCGCACAATCTGGCAGGTATTGCCCCACTGCTCCACCTTCATCCCCGCGTTGGAGCCCAGCACATACACGCCCTCCTCAATCCTGTCGTTGAGGCGCTTCAGGGCGGGAACGCACTCCACCGACACATTTTTAGAGGGGGAAATCACCCGGTTGGTCTGCGCGTAGAGCTGAAGCGCTTCGTCGGACAGAATCACATCCATCACCCGCATGGCGTCCTCGGCGTGCTCCGCGTTGGCGCCCACAGCCCAGCCCGTCATGGGCATCACCGGCATCTGGCCCCGGCTGCTGGGAAAGCCGATGACCTGCATTTCAAAATCCGTTTTGCCGTAGGCGGTCTCGGTGTTGGCCGCCCCCCAGTAGGCCATGACAATGGGGGTCTTCCCCGCCAGAAAGTCAGGTCCCTCCGCCTCGATGGCCTCGCTGACCAGAGCCTTTTCCGCGTCGATATAGCCGCGGTCCATCAGCTCCTGAAGGAACTCAAAGCCGGGACGCATATAGTCGCTGTACCTGGCCTCTCCGCTGTTGAGGGCCGCAATCTCCGCCTCTGTGTTCCCGCCATTGTACAAATCCGCATAGGCCTGGGCGAAGACGAAGGTCTCCAGCCACCAGCGGTTGGCCCCGATGGGCGTCTCAATCCCCTTCTCCTGAAACACCCGGCAGCACTCCAAAAACTCCTCCGGCGTCTCCGGCAGGTCCAGGCCGTACTGGCGGAACAGGTCCACGTTGACGAACAGGCCGTAGGCCACCACCTCCTGGGGAATGGCCACCAGCTTGCCGTCCACCGTGTTGGCGGTGAGGATAATCTCCCGCAGGTTCTTCGCGCTGTCCAGGCCGGACAGGTCCATCAGCTTTCCCTCCGCCCCCAGGGCCAGGATGGTGTCCGGGTTGAGCAGGTACAAATCGTCCATGTCATTCCGCGCCCGGTCAAGGGCCACGTCGTCGTAGGTCCTGTCCTGGTAGTTCTCCGCCGTATAGGTCGTATAGGCCACTGTCACGCCCAGCGTCTCCTCCGCCATGGAAATCGTCAAATCCACCGCGGTCCGGGCCACATTCTCCGCGTTAGGGTCTGTCTTCTCCATGGGGCTGAACAGATTGATTACCTGGCCATCCACATCCTTTGACGGCAGCAGGTTCTGATCCTTGTCCCTGCTTCCGCAGCCGGCCGGCGCCAGCAGCATCACGCCCGCCAGACAGGCCGCCGCCCATCTTCGCCTCCAGCTCCATGTTATGTTTTTCATGCTCCGTTCCTCCCTATCTTATACTGCACTGCCGGATGGCCTTTTTCAGCAGCCCCACGTCCAGCGGCTTGGCCACATGGGCGTCCATCCCCGCGTCCAGCGCCGCCTTTTCATCCTCGGCAAAGGCGTTTGCCGTCATGGCGATGATGGGAATGCGCCCCGCGTCCTCCCGGCTCAGGGCGCGGATGGCCCGGGCGGCGTCGTGGCCGTTCATCACCGGCATCTGTACGTCCATCAAAATTCCGTCGAACTCCCCCGGCTCAGACTGCTGGAACCGCTCCACGGCCAGACGGCCGTTCTCCACAATCTCGCAGGAGGCCCCCTCCAGGTCCAAAAGCTCCGCCAAAATCTCAGCGTTAATCTCGTTGTCCTCCGCGGCGAGGAAATGCAGCCCCTCCAGCCCGCCGCTTTGCTCCGGCTGCGCGCCCTCCGCAGGCGCCTCATCCGCCCACAGCTCGTTCACCTTTTCCCGGAACGCGGAGACGAAAAAGGGCTTTGTCAGCACCTGCGCGCACCCCGTTTCCAGCGCCGTCTCCATCCCCTGGGCGTCATACTCCGCCAGAAGCAGCATGGGAACGTCCTCCGGCAGCGCCTGCCGCAGCGCCCCGACCGCCTGAAGGCCGTCCGAGCCCAGCGCCTCCCAGTCCACCAGGGCAATCTGACAGGCTTCGCCGGCGTCAATCCAATCCAGGGCCTCCTTCAGCCCGGCGGCCACATCCACCTGGATGCCCGTATCCTCCATGAGCGTTTGTATGCTCTCTCCGCTCTCCGCGTTTCCCTCCAGCGCCAGGATGCGGGAAATGCCCCTGGACTGCCAGAACTGCCGGTCCGCCTGGCCCTCCTGGACGCGCAGCTCCAGCTCCACCCGGAACAGGGTGCCCTTGTCCACCTGGCTGGACACGTCGATGGTCCCGCCCATAAGCTCCACAATGCTCTTGGTGATGGCCATGCCCAGTCCCGTTCCCTGCACCTTGTTGGTGGTGCTGTTTTCCGCACGGGTGAAGGCGTCAAAAATGGTCTCCAGATATTCCGCCGTCATGCCGTAGCCGTCGTCCTCCACCTCGATGCGGATGTGCTCATACTGGCTGGAGCGCTGCTTCAGCCCGATGATGCGCAGCCAGATGTGGCCGCCCTCCGGCGTATATTTCACGGCGTTGGACAGCAGATTGATTAAAATTTGGTTGATTCGGGTCTCATCCCCCACCAGATACTCGCGGCGGATGCCGGTGACCTCCACGTGGAACTCCTGCCCCTTGGCCTGGGCCATGGGCTGGATGATGGCGTCCACCGAGGAGACCACGTCGTTCAGGGCAAACTCATCGTAAGTGAGCACCACCTTGCCGCTCTCAATCTTAGAAACGTCCAGAATGTCGTTGATGAGGCTGAGCAGGTGCTGGCCCGAGGCCATAATTTTACTGGTGTACTCCCGCACCTTGGCCGGGTTTTCCGTCTCCTTGGCCAGCAGGGTAGTAAAGCCCAGCACCGCGTTCATCGGCGTGCGGATGTCGTGAGACATATTGGACAAAAAGGTGGTCTTGGACGTGCTGGCAATCTGGGCGGCCTTGAGCGCCTCCGCCAGCTGCTGGCTGTAGAGTCTGCGCTCCTCCTCCCGCTCCTTTCTCACGCGCTCCTGCCGCCTCCAGCTGATATAGTACAGCAGGACGCACAGGAAAAACGCGGCCAGCATGACGGCCACCACCACCGCGATGTTTTGGTTGACCGTCCGCCCCTCCTGCTGAATGGCCTCCACCGGCACATAGCCCACCAGGAAAATGGTCCCATCGTTCACCGACCACATATAATTGAGGGCGTTTACCCCCCGAATGTCGTGATAGAACAGAATATTCTGTCCGTTCTCCAGGCACTGGGCCACCTCGGCCCGGATTCCCTGGTCCTCCACGTTGTTCGCCCGGTAGAAATCGTCCAGGTTCAGGTGGCCGGCGCTGCGCTGCCCCATCCCCTTGGGCTTTAGAACGAACCGCTCGCTCTCCGCGTCCATGATGTAAAGGGACGCCTGCTTGTTGTAAAACCCCTCCGCGGGAAGGGAGCGGTCGATGGTATCATAGACGTATTCGATATAAAGCGTTCCAATCTCCTGCCCGTCCCGCACCACAGGGCATTTCATGGTGTAGGCCCAGGTGCCCATATAGTTCAGATAGGATTGGGAAATGACCATTCCTCCCACGGTTCCATTGGCGGAGAAGTCCAGATTTTCCTCCGTGAACGCCTCTCCTGTGTTGGACACGCCCTGCGTCTCCCCCGCGCGAATCAGCGACAGCTTCACCATGGTCCTGTTTTTTTCGTACGCGCGGACAAACGCCTCCGGGTCCTCCTCCCGCGCCAGCTCCTGGGCAATCAGCTGCTGAAACTCCGCCTCGCTGTTCAGAATGGCCTCAATGGTGCACTGAATCAGGTCCAGGCTCTCGCTCAGGTTTTGGATGGCCGCGGAGGACATCTCCTGCGCGGTTCTCCGGGCCACCGTATACACCACCGTGCCAAAAACACAAAAGACCAACAAAATGGAAAGGAGCAGGGGAATATCTCTCCGGCGTTCCCGTTTGTCTGGCTTTTCCTTCATTCTTATGATCTCCATTCTGCTTCCCGGAGAGGGCTGCTCCAGGCTGTCTATGGAAGAACAAACCCTCCGGCCTTCCTCATAAATGGGGTGATTGCTGGTATTATACCATTTTCTTCATTTTAGTGTCAATACCGCCAAGTGGTTCCTCCCCCTCCCAGCGCCCCGGCGCAGCGCCGGTTTCGTAAGCGTGCAGCCCTTTTCGCGATTGCTCTTGACTTCCCGTCCCAACGGCGATACTATCAAGTACAAAGCCTGTGCACGGACAGCTAAACAATGCCAGCCCCGCCGCAAAAAGGAAGGCTGCGGCGGCCGCCAAGAACAGCTCTTATGTAAAGCGTCCGCCCACAGAAAGAAGAAAGGCTGTGATCATCCATGTATAGCTTATGTGACCTGGGGCTGTACCTGCTCATCTACTCCTTCCTGGGCTGGGCCGCGGAAGCGGCGTACTACGCCGTCTCCCGGCGGAAATTCTGCAACCGGGGCATCCTCTCCCTGCCGCTGGTGCTGTGCTACGGCGTCACCTTCGACCTGCTGATTTTGGTGCTGCCCACCCTGGCGGGCCGCCATATTCTCAGCTTCCTGGCCACCATGATTATCTCCGCCGTGGTGGAGAGCATCGCCGACCACTTTTTCCAGCGGGTGGGCCCCAAAATCCAGTGGAACCAGGAGCGCAGCCGCCTGCTCACCGGCACGGGCAAGGGCCTGCTGGCCTCGGCCGCGGTGGCGGCAGTGTACTATGCGGCATACCTCATCATCCACCCGGTACTCATGGCCGGGGAGCTGCTCATCCCCGAGCTTCCCAAGCGCATCATCGTAATTGTGGTGTTTGTGCTGATGGGCGTGGACTTTCTCGCCGTGTTCTATGAGGTCCGCACCGGGGACGCCGCCCGGTACGGCCAGCGACAGGCCAGCAGCGGCCAGGGAAAGCTGGCCGCCCACATTTACAACGCCGTGTGGAAGCGCCTGCAAAAGGCCTATCCGGGTATGCAGCGAACCGACGGGGCGCAGCCGGGAGCCTACACCTTCGCCAAGGGCCTGTGCTGGGACAAGCTGGTGTGGGTATTTCTCATCTCCGCCCTGCTGGGGGACATTATTGAGACCTTTTGGTGCGGGCTGGTGGACGGGCAGTGGATGAACCGCTCCAGCGTGCTCTACGGCCCCTTCAGCTTTGTGTGGGGGCTGGGGGCGGTGGTGCTCACGGTAACGCTCCAGGGGCTGGCGGAGAAAAACGACCGCTATGTGTTCGCCGCCGGCTTTATCATCGGCGGCGCCTATGAGTACATATGCAGCGTGTTCACCGAGCTGGTGTTCGGCACGGTGTTCTGGGACTACAGCGATATGCCCCTGAACATCGGCGGGCGCACCAACGTGCTGTTCTGCTTCTTCTGGGGCGTGCTGGCGGTGGTTTGGATTAAGCTCATCTATCCCCCCATGTCCAAGGGCATTGAGTCCCTTCCGCCCCTGGCGGGAAAAATTCTCACCTGGGTGGTGGTGCTCGTCATGGCGTGCAATGCCGTGCTCACCAGCGCCGCCATGCTGCGCTACAGCGCCCGGCCCGCCTATCCAGAGCCCGCCAACCGCTTTGAGGAATTTATCGACCGCCAGTATGACGACGCGTACATGGAAAAGCGCTGGCCCAACATGATTTCCGCCCAGTAGCCCCAAAGCCGGAACCGGCCCCGCTCCCCGCGGGGAAGCACCCGGCGGTATTTTCTACCTCCGCGCCCCTTGACTTTTTTGGTCTGCCGTGATAGACTTTTTGCAGGCTATCACAATAGACCAGCATGAAATGGAGGTATTCTCATGAAAAAGGGCATTCCCATTCTGTCCGCACTGTGCGCTCTGGCCATCCTGGCCGCGCTGCTGCATCCGCTCTCCGCGTCCGCGGCCCCGGCCCCCCTGAAGGTACCTATTGTCAAATCCCCCCTGGCGGCGGGCTTTCAGGACTACTACGCCATCCGTTCCGACGGCGCCCTTATCACCTGGGGCAGCCAGGAGTTCGGCGGCTTTGGGGAGAACGTCCCCTTTGAGCAGGCACGGGAGCTGATGACAAACGCGGCGGCGGTATATACCAGCGGCCGGGGGGCCATCCTGGCCATCGACAACGACGGCGGGCTGTGGGCCTTCAACACCTCTCAGTTCAACGACACCGTCCCCGGCGTGGACTACCAGTGGGAGCGGGACGGGATGAAGCCCGTGAAAATCATGGACAACGTGGCCATGGCGGCCATGGATCAGTTCCACTGCGTGATTTTGAAGCAGGACGGCACCCTGTGGGTCAACGGCTGGGGCAGCTTCGGCGCGCCCTGGCTGCACAAGACCGGCAACTACCTGGTCCAGATTATGGACAACGTGATATGGACGGACCTCCACTACGCCGTCACCGCCGACCATGAGCTGTGGGGCTGGCGGATGACGGGGACGGACGACCAGCCGCCCCGGAAGCTGACCGATTTGGAGGACGGCGTGGTCCAGGTCTCCTGGGCCAACCTGGCCCTGACGGAAAGCGGCAACGTCTGCCACTGGGACGTGAACAGCGAGACCGGGGCCATAGAGCGGCTGCAAACCAAGTTTTCCATGGGCAATATCACCTGGCTGCGGGCCAAGCTGGCCATCATGGAGGGCGGCGGGCTGTGGTACTATGTGGAGGACTTCGTCCCCGGCCGCCCCGGCTGGGAGAACCCGGAGGAAAAGGGCGACTTTCAGCCGATTTTGCAGGATGTGACCTATGCCGCCCAGGGGGAGCGGGACATCCTGGCCATCAAGCGGGACGGCAGCCTGTGGAAGCTCTCCCCCAGGGAGGAGGAGGACTTCCCAAGCCAGCAGACCCGGCTGGGGGAAGGCTTCCACCTCTCTGCCGGGGCCCAAATCGGCCTGACCAACTTCAGCCCCGTCCGGACCTATCAAAGCGGCCGATTCTCCGATGTGAAACCCGGCGACTGGTTTGAGGACCACGTGAAAACCGCTTACGAGCTGGGGCTGATGGAGGGCCAGTCCGGCGCCGCTTTCGCCCCCCGCGGCAGCATCACCGTGGCGGAGGCCATCACCATCGCCGTCCGGGTGCGGGATATCTACTACGATGAGGGCCATGATTTCACCGCCCAGGACGGACAGGCGTGGTACCAGCCCTACGTGGACTACGCCATGGAGCAGCAGATGCTGTACGGCGATCTGACCGAAAACTTTAATCAGCCCGCCACCCGCGCCCAGCTGGCATGGCTGCTGTCCTGCGCCCTGCCGGGGGAGGCGCTGGAGGCGGTCAGGCCGGACATCTCCTTCTCCGACGTGAGCGAGACCACCCATGGCGCGGTGAACGATGCCGTCATGGCCCTGGCCCGGGCCGGCGTCATCACCGGCAGGGAAAACGGTCTGTTTGACCCGGAGGGCACGGTGCTGCGCTGCGAGGCGGCGGCCATGCTCAGCCGGGCGGTCACCCCCAGCCTGCGCCTGAAGTAAAAAGCCGAGCGGCCATTCCCGTGGGAATGGCCGCTCGGTTGTTTTAAATCCAGCTCTGCTCCGTCTCCAGCTCGTCCCGGCGCGCCCGGTCCATCAGACGCTCCAGCACCTTTCGGGGGTCCGCCCCCTCATAGAGCACCTCATAGGCCCCTTCGGTAATGGGCATTTCCACCCCCGCCCGGCCGGCCAGGCGCTTGGCGCTGGCCGCGGCATAGTAGCCCTCCACCACCGCTCCGCCCAGCTCCTCTATGGCCTGCCGGGCGGTTTTTCCCTGGCCGATGAGGATGCCCGCCCGCCGGTTGCGGGAGTGCATGGACGTACAGGTGACGATGAGGTCGCCCACGCCGGCCAGCCCCGCGAAGGTCTCCTTGCGGGCCCCCAGGGCCACGCCCAGGCGGGCAATCTCCGTCAGTCCCCGGGTCATGAGCATGGCCTTGGTGTTGTCTCCGCAGCCCATGCCGTCGCAGCAGCCCGCGCACAGGGCAATCACATTTTTCAGCGCCGCGCCAATCTCCACCCCCACGATATCCGGCGAGGTGTAGATGCGAAAGCTCCGGCTCATAAACAGGTCCTGCACCAGCAGGGCGGCCCCACGGTCCTCACAGGCCACCACCACCGCCGTGGGCACGCCCCGGCCCACCTCCTCGGCGTGGGACGGCCCGGACAGCACCGCCACCGGATGCTCCCCGCCAATCTCCTCCTCCACCGCCTGGTGCAGCAGCAGACAGCTGTCCTTCTCAATGCCCTTGGACACCAAAATAATGACGGCGCCTGGGTCCAGCCGCTCCCGCAGCCGCCGGGCGGTGTCCCGCACGGCAAAGGACGGCGTGGCCAGCACCACCGCGCCGCACCCCTTCACACAGTCCAACTGGGTGGTGAGCGTCAGCTCCCCGGGCAGCACCACCCCAGGGAGCATAGGGTTCTCCCCCTTTTCCCGCAGCAGGGCGCTCTCCTGCTCGCTGTAGCTCCACAGCGCCGTCTCATGTCCGTTTTCCAGCAGCGCCAGCGCCAGGGCGGTCCCCCACGCGCCGCTGCCAATCACCGCTGTGTTCATTGCTCCTCCTTTTGCTGCGCGGCGGGCGGCTCCTCCCGCGCGGGCTGTGCCTCGTCCGCGGGCGCGGACTCCTGGGCCGGCTGCGCGGCTTCTGCGTTCTCCGCCGGCCTCTCCTGCTCAATCGCCTCCCCCTCCGGGGCGGCCTTTTTGTGGAGGGTGAATTTGGATTCCGTCCCCTTGACCAGGCGGACGATGTTCTGCCGGTGCTTCCACAAAATCAGTCCGCCCACCAAAACGGACAGCAGGGTGATAAACGCGTCGCGGTACACAAACGCGGACACAAAGGGAAACGACAGCCCCGCCCAGCAGGAGCCCAGCGACACGTAGCGGGTGGCCGCGGCC
>CAQCFX010000006.1:53060-54019 GCA_948766235.1 uncultured Oscillospiraceae bacterium
TGATGAAGCCGCCCCACACCACCAGCGCCACCCGCCAGTCAATCATAATGGCGATGGCCCCGCCGGACAAAATGCCCTTTCCCCCCCGGAACTGAAAGGTGCAGGGGTACATATGCCCCAGCAGGCAGAAAGCGCCCGCCCAGTATTTGGCCAGCGTGACCAGCTCCGGCGAGATGTGCTCCGCGATGAACACCGCAAACAGCACCGCCAGCACCGCCTTTACCACATCGGACAGAATCACCGCCGCCGTCAGCGGCCCGCCGTATACCCGGTGGAAATTGGTCAGCCCGGCGTTTCCGCTGCCGTGCTTTCTCACGTCGTCCCGCAGAATATAGCGGGACACCACCACCGCGCCGTTGAAGCAGCCCAGGCAGTAGGCCACCACCGCCACGCCGACCGCGGCCACCGCCAGCCAGCCGCCGGACACTCCGGCAGCCTCCATAAAACGAGACAGCATCACAACTCCTCCTTATCTCCCTTCTGCCGGATGGTGATGCGCACAGGCGTCCCCGTCAGGCCGAAGGTGCCGCGAATCTGGTTTTCCAGATACCGTTGGTAAGAAAAGTGGAACAGCCGGGCGTCGTTGCAGAATATCACAAAGTGAGGGGGTTTTACCCCAATCTGGGTCATATAATAGATTTTCAACCGCCTGCCCTTGTCTGTGGGGGGCTGCACTCTGGCCTGGGCGTCGGCCAGCACCTGGTTGAGCACGCCGGTGGGAATGCGCATGGCCGCCTGATTCACCACGCTGTCGATGAGGTCAAACAGCTTATCCACCCGCTGCCCCGTCAGCGCGGAAATGAACAGCACCGGGGCGTAGGTCATATAGCTCAGGTCCCGGCGGACGTCCTCCTCCATGCGCTGCATGGTCTTGCCGTCCTTCTCAATGGCGTCCCACTTGTTCACCACAATCACGCAGGCCTTGCCCGCCTCATGGGCCAGACCGGCCACCTTGGTGT
>CAQCFX010000007.1 GCA_948766235.1 uncultured Oscillospiraceae bacterium
GGGCCGGGGGCGGTGACCACCACCAGGGGCCGGGTGGTCTCGATGTAGTCGTTTTTGCCGAAGCCGTCTTCGGACACGATGCGCCCCACGTCGTGGGGGTAGCCGGGGATGGGGTAGTGCAGATACACCTGCACGCCCAGCCCCTCCAGGCGGCGCTTGAAGGCGTCCGCCGCCCCCTGCCCGGCGTACCGGGTGATGACCACGCTGCCCACGTACAGCCCCTGCTCCCGGAAGGTGTCAATCAGGCGCAGCACGTCCTCGTCGTAGGTGATGCCCAAATCCCCCCGGACCTTGTTCTGCTCGATGGCGGCGGCGTTGATGACCAGCACCATTTCCACGCTGCCGCGCAGCTCCAGCAGCATTCGGATTTTGCTGTCCGGGGCGAAGCCGGGCAGCACCCGGGCGGCGTGGTGGTCGTCAAAGAGCTTGCCGCCGAACTCCAGGTACAGCTTGCCGCCGAACTGGGCGATGCGTTCCCGGATGCGGGCGGACTGGGTTTCCAGGTACCGCTGGTTGTCAAATCCAATTTGATTGCACATAAGTGTTTTTTGGGGCCGCCGCCCGGTCTGCGGTCCCTCCCCCTCTCTCACGCATTCTATCAAATCTTAGCACAACTGGAAGGGTTGGGCAAGAAAAATCTGATGGCGGTTTGCAGCCGGCGCCCTCTATTATTTAGTTTGCAGGGTACAAGCGCTGTTATGGCCGGACTGCGCCGGCGGCAAACCCACAAAAAGTAAAAATTGTCTTGCATGGAATCCCTTCGTTTTTCCATCCTAATCATCAGGAATGAAAAAGCGGGGGGATTTTTATGCGCTGGCTCTGGTATTTCGTCATATACAGCTTCGCGGGGTTTCTGCTGGAGGTGGCCTTTGCCCGGATTTCCGGCCACCCCAAGCGGGACCGCAAGTGCTTTTTGCTGCTGCCCCTGTGCCCGGTGTACGGGCTGGGGGCGTGCCTGATTGTATGGCTGGCCCCGCTGGGAAGGGGGCCGCTGTGGGTGGCGCTGGCGGGGGGGCTGGCCGCCACCGGGGCGGAGCTTCTCATGGGGCTTTTTTACCGCTTTGCCCTGGGGGTGGAGTTTTGGGATTACGCCCACCTTCCCGGCAGCCTGGGCGGGCTGGTGTGCCCCCAGTTTTCCCTGTGCTGGGCGGCGCTGGCCCTGGCGCTGGTATACGGCCCGCACCCGCTGGTATCGCGCCTAACCTCGGCCATCCCCCCCTGGCTGGCCCCGCCGGTTCTCATCGTGCTGGGGGCGGACGCGCTGGTGTCCTGCGTGGCGCTGCGGCGGGAGGGCACCACCGAGGTGCTGCGGTGGTACGCGGCGAAGGGAGGCTGAGGGGATGAAGCTGTGCAAAGCGGTTCTTCCGGCGCTTATTTTGTCGCTGAGCCTGTCCGCCTGCGGGGGACCGGGCAACCGGGTGACGGCGCTGGGTTCCTCCTCCATGGACGGCGTGATGGGGATTTTGGCCGAGCAGTACGGCCTGGACCACCCGGATGTGGTGGTGAGCGTGGAGGGGGGCGGCTCCTCGGCGGGGGTGGAGGCCGCCATCACCGGGGACGCCCACATCGGCCTGAGCTCCCGGCGGCTGAAGGGTGCGGAGCGGGAGCGAGGGCTGGTGGAGACCATTGTGGCCCTGGACGGCATCGCCATCATCGTCAGCGAGGACAATCCCGTGGACAATCTCACGGCGCAGCAGCTGGCCGACGTGTACACCGGCGCGGTGACCAACTGGGCCCAGGTGGGCGGGGCGGACGTGCCCATCGCGCCGGTGGGGCGGGAGGCCGGCTCGGGCACCCGGGACGGCTTTGAGCAGGCCACCGGCACCGAGGGCCGGTGCGTTTTGACCCAGGAGCTTATCTCCACCGGGGCGGTGGTGGAGGCGGTGCGGGGCAACACCGCCGGCGGAGCCGTGGGCTACGCCTCCCTGTCCGCGGTGGAGGGGCAGAAGGGAATCAAGCTGGTGACCATCGACGGGGCGGCGTGCACGGAGCAGGCGGTGCTGGACGGCAGCTATCCCGTCCAGCGGCCCTTTGTGCTGGTCACCCGGCAGGAGGGGCTGACGGAGCCGGCCCGGTCGTTTTTTGCCTGGGCGGTCTCGCCCCAGGCGGCGCAGCTCATCCGCCGGGCGGGCGCGGTGCCCACGGCGCAGGAGGAGGGAGAGGAACATGGCGCATGAAAAAATGCTGAGCAGAAAAAGAATGGAAGGGGCCATTAAAGCCCTGTTTTTCCTGTGCGGGCTGACGGCGGTGGGGGCGGTGCTGTTTATCAGCGTGTACCTGGTGTGCGCCGGCACGCCCGCCATTCAGGAAATCGGCCTGGCGCGGTTTGTGCTGGGGGACGCCTGGAACCCCCAGCAGGAGCAGTACGGCATCCTGCCCTTCCTGCTCACCTCGGTGGCGGGGACGGGGGGCGCGGTGCTGCTGGGGGTGCCCATGGGGGTGCTCACCGCCCTGTTTCTGGCCAAGACGGCCCCGCCGCGGTGGGCCGGGGCCATCCGGGCCGCCGTGGCCCTGCTGGCGGGCATTCCGTCGGTGGTGTACGGCCTGGTGGGCATGGTGGTGCTGGTGCCGGCGGTGCAGCGGGCGTTCTCCCTGCCCTCGGGGGCCAACCTGCTCTCGGCGGTGCTGGTGCTGTCGGTGATGATTCTGCCCTCCATCGTGCGCGTGGCGGAGACCGCGCTGCGCGCCGTGCCCCGGGAGTATGAGGAGGCGTCCCTGGCCCTGGGGGCCACCCCCACGGAGACCATGTTCCGGGTGTCCCTGCCCGCGGCCCGCTCCGGGGTGGCCACCGCCGCGGCCCTGGGAGTGGGCCGGGCGCTGGGGGAGGCCATGGCCATCATCATGGTGTCCGGCAACGTGGCCAACCTGCCCGCGGGGCCCTTTACCGCCGTGCGCTTTCTCACCACCGCCATCGCCTCCGAGATGAATTACGCCCCCATGGGCTCGCTGTGGCGCAGGGCGCTGTTCTCCATTGGACTGGTGCTGTTTTTGTTTATCATGCTGGTAAACGCGGCGCTTCACGCGGTTATCCGGGGCGCGGGGGAGGATTGAGCATGGAAGGACTGTCGAAAAGGCGGCGTGTGCTGGACGGCGTGCGCCGGGGGGCGCTGTGGCTGAGCGCGGGGCTGACGTGCGCGGTGCTGGCGCTGATCATCGGCTGCGTGCTCTGGCAGGGGCTGCGGCACGTCACCTGGGAGCTGCTGTCCGGCCGGCGCAGCTATTTGAATGATACCAACGGTATTCTGCCAAATATTTTAAACACGCTGTATATCATCATCCTGTCCCTGGCGCTGGCCCTGCCTTTGGGGGTGGGGGCGGCGGTGTATCTCACGGAGTACGCCCGGGGCGGGCGGTGGGTGGCGGCCATTGAGTTTGCCGCAGAGACGCTGTCCGGCCTGCCCTCCATCCTGTTCGGCCTGGTGGGAATGCTGTTTTTTGTGCGCCTGCTGGGCTTCGGCACGGGGACGCTGGCGGGGGGCCTGACGCTGGTGGTGATGATTCTGCCGGTGGTGATGCGCACCACCCAGGAGTCGCTCAAGGCGGTGCCCCAGTCCTACCGGGAGGGGGCGCTGGGCCTGGGCGCGGGGCAGTGGCGCATGGTGCGCACCGTGGTGCTGCCCAACGCCGCGGACGGCATTGTCAACGGCTGCATTCTGGCGGTGGGGCGCATTGTGGGCGAGTCGGCGGCGCTGCTGTTCACCGCCGGGGCGGCGGCGGGCCTGGGGGGCTTTTTCCGGGCGCTGCACGCGCCCTCGGCCACGCTGAGCGTGTCGCTGTATGTGTACGTGAACGAGTACGGGGATATGGACACCGCCATGGCCATCGCCGCGGTGCTCATGGTGATTACGCTGCTCATCAACCTGGCCGCCGGCTGGACGGGCCGGAGGCTGAAAAAGCGGAAGGGAGGGAGGTAGAGCCATGGAGGCCGTACTGCGCACCCGGGCGCTGAGCCTGTGGTATGGGAGCGCTCAGGCGCTGAAGGGGGTGAGCCTGGACGTGCCGGAAAACCGGGTGACCGCCCTGATTGGGCCGTCGGGCTGCGGAAAGTCCACTTTTCTGAAGACGCTGGACCGGATGACGGAGGTCATCCCCGGCGTGCGGGTGGAGGGAGAAATCCTTTACAGGGGGCGGAATATTTTCGACGCGGCGGTGGACGTCACCACCCTGCGGCGGCAGGTGGGCATGGTCTTCCAAAAGCCCAATCCCTTCCCCATGTCCATTTACGACAACGTGGCCTACGGCCCCCGCACCCACGGAATCAGGCGGCACGGGGAGCTGGACGCCATTGTGGAAAAATCGCTGCGGCAGGCGGCCATCTGGGACGAGGTGAAGGACCGGCTCAAGCGCTCGGCCCTGTCCCTGTCCGGCGGGCAGCAGCAGCGCATCTGCATCGCCCGCGCCCTGGCGGTGGAGCCGGACGTGCTGCTCATGGACGAGGCCACCTCCGCCCTGGACCCCATCTCCACCTCCAAGATTGAGGAGCTTATCGCCCAGCTGCGGCAGCGGTATACCATCGTCATCGTCACCCACAATATGCAGCAGGCGGTGCGGGTGTCGGACCAGTGCGCCTTTTTCCTCCAGGGGGAGCTGGTGGAGGCGGGGGACACCCAGGCGGTGTTTTCCGCCCCCAGGGACCCGCGCACCGAGAATTATATCACCGGGCGGTTTGGATAGCGGGTGCTTGACAAGCGCCGGGGGGATGGAATAGAATATAAGCCATCCTTTGACCCCAGAGAGGGGAGAGAACTCCATGATTGAATTGAAAAACCTGTCCAAGGTGTTCCCCACCGCCGAGGGGGAGCTCCACGCCCTCACCGACGTGTCCCTCACCATCGGGGACGGGGAGGTGTACGGCATCGTGGGCATGAGCGGCGCGGGCAAGTCCACCCTGGTGCGGTGCATCAACCTGCTGGAGCGGCCCACCGCCGGCCAGGTGCTGATTGACGGGGCGGACCTGTGCGCCATGAATCAGAAGCAGCTCATCGCCCGGCGGCGGTCCATCAGCATGATTTTCCAGCAGTTCAACCTGCTGATGCAGCGCACCTGCCTTGCCAATATCTGCTTTCCCATGGAGATTGCCGGGCGGAAAAAGGAGGACGCGCAGCGGCGCGCCCGGGAGCTTTTGGAGGTAGTGGGCCTGCCCGACAAGGCGGAGGCCTATCCCGCCCAGCTGTCCGGCGGACAGAAGCAGCGCATCGCCATTGCCCGCGCCCTGGCCTCGGACCCGGAAATTCTGCTGTGCGACGAGGCCACCTCGGCCCTGGACCCCAAGACCACCCGGGATATTCTCCACTTGGTGAAGGATATCAACCGGCGCTTGGGCATCACCGTGGTGGTTATCACCCACGAGATGGCGGTGGTGGAGGAGATATGCACCCACGTGGCCATTTTGGACCATGGCCGGGTAATGGAGACGGGGAGCGTGGAGCAGGTGTTCTCCAATCCCCAGTCCGAGGCGGGCCGCCGCCTGGTCTACCCGGACGGGGTGCGCATCGACCGGCTCCCCGCCGCCAATGTGGTGCGCATCGCCTTCAACGGGGGGTCCAGCTACGAGCCGCTGATTGCCTCGCTGGCCATCGACTGCGGCGTGAAGGTGAACATTTTAGGCGCGGACACCCGCAACGTAAACGGTCAGGCCTTCGGCACCATGCTGCTGGGCCTGCCCGAGGACCCTGCCGAGGCCGCCAAGGCCGCGGCGTACATCAAAAACCAGCCCAACGTGACCATGGAGGAGGTGCGGGATTACCATGGCTGAAGAACTTACTATGGCGGAGCAGGCCGCCGAGTGGATCATTTCCTTTTTCAACGTCACCGACCCCAAGCTGGTGAAGGACATTTTTGAGCAAGTTCCATACCTGCTGAACAACCTGGCCTTTGCCGCCTGGGAGACCATCTATTCCACTGTGCTGGCCACCCTGTTCGCCTGCCTCATCGGTCTGCCTCTGGGGGTGCTGCTGGTGGTGGGCGCGGCTGATGGCGTGCGGCCTCTGCCCTCCCCTCTGATGAAGGTGCTCAACGTGGTGATTAACCTGCTGCGCTCGGTGCCCTTCCTGATTCTCATGGTGGTGGTGTTCCCGCTGGCCCGGGTGATTGTGGGCACCTCCATCGGCACCAACGCCTCCATTGTTCCCCTGACCATCGCCGCGTTTCCCTTTGTGGCCCGGCTGGTGGAGGGCTCTCTGCGGGAGATGGACCGGGGGACCGTGGAGGCCGCCCAGGCCATGGGCTGTACCCCTTTCCAAATCATCTGGAAGGTGATCCTGCCCGAGTCCCTGCCCTCGCTGCTCACCGGGTTCACCACGGCGTTCATCACCATTCTGGGCTACGGGGCCATGTCCGGCGCCATCGGCGGCGGCGGATTGGGCAATATGGCGTTGAACAGGGGCCATACCCGGGGTATGCGCATTGTGCTGTATGTGGCGGTGATTGCCCTGGTGCTGCTGGTGCAGGCTTTCCAGTCCATCGGCACCCATTTCGCCACCCGGCTGGACAAGCGCGTTACCAACCGTAAGGCGCGGAAAAGTGCCCAGAAGGCGAAAAGGACGTTTGGCCCTCCCGGGGCTATGTGATACGCTAAATTTTTGTCAGAAAGGACCAGGCGGAGCGCCCGGTCCTTTCTGACTTATGTATAATTTGCCTAATTGACAAATTTGCTTTGTTGCGTTAAACTATGAAACAACAATCCAAGACGGATTGCAAAAACTTCATAGCACTGCAAAGGCAATGATGAGGAGAGTACGCGCGGAGATACGGCACAGAGAGCCCGGGTAGCTGGAAACGGGTACGGAAGGCCGCGCCGAACATGGCCTCGGAGCCGCATGGCCGACAGGTGTAAGCCAATAGGTCATGACGGGAGCGCCCGTCACAGCGCCAGGGTATGTCAGTACCCGGTAAGGCCCGCCGCCGCGAGGGGCGGGTGAAGCAAGGTGGTACCACGAAGCCGAGAAGGCTCTCGTCCTTGACATCTGTCAGGGGCGTTTTTTTGTACCTAAAAGCCCCGGTTTTCCCGGTGATTCCCGCGAGAGCGGATCACATAAAGCAAAAAACCAAATGGAAAAGGAGCAACTGAAATGAAAAAGAAGATTTTGGCCCTTGCGCTGGCCTGCGTTAGCTGCCTGTCTCTGCTGTCCGCCTGCGCCGGAGGCCCCGCCGCCGGTAGCCAGGCCCCCGCGAACAGCCCCGATGACAGCGATGGAAACACCGTCGTGCTCAAGGTGGGCGCCACCCCCGCCCCCCACGCCGCCGTCCTTGAGGTGGCCAAGGAGCTGCTCAAGGAGCAGAACATTGACCTTCAGATTCAGGAGTTTGACGACTACATCCTGCCCAACACCGCCGTGGAGGACGGTTCCCTGGACGCCAACTATTTCCAGCACATCACCTACCTGAACAACTTCAACGAGGAAAACGGCACCCATCTGGCGAGCGTGGCCGAGATTCACTATGAGCCCTTCGCCATTTACGCCGGCAAGACCGCCAGCCTGGACGCCCTGGCCGACGGCGCTACCATCGCCGTGCCCAACGACGGCACCAACGAGGCCCGCGCGCTGATGCTGTTGGAGTCCCAGGGCCTGATTAAGCTGCGCGAGGGCGCCGGCCTTGCCGCCACCAAGGACGACATCGCGGAGAATCCCCACAACTACGAGATTCAGGAGCTCACCGCCAACCTGCTCACCAGCACCCTTCAGGATGTGGACATCGCCATCATTAACGGCAACTATGCCCTGGGCGCTGGGCTCTCGGAGGACGACGCCCTGGTCTTTGAGGACGCCGCCGCCGCGGCCGCCCCCTATGTCAATGTTCTGGCGGTGAAGGAGGGCCGGGAGAACGAGGAGGCTATCCAGAAGCTGGTGGAGGCCCTCCAGTCCGACGAGGTCAAGCAGTTTATGCAGGAGACCTACGGCAGCGCCGTCGTCCCGGCGTTTTAAGGAAGTGCGAAGAAGCGGCGCGTGGTGTTCCACGCGCCGCTTTTGTCATCTCTCCAGCTTTTGCAGCAGCTCCTGCCACCACTCAATCAGCCGGAACTTGAGCACGTAGCCCCCGTCCTGCCCGGTGATAAGGGCCACCTGGTCCTCGCTGAGCACGCCATCCGCCGCGGTCTCCACGCTCTCCTCGGTGACCGAGGCCAGGCACAGCGGCGGGAACACCACGCACCACCAGTTGCGCCCCGCCCCCTCCCCGATGCTCACCCGCAGCGCCCGGTACTGCCCCGCGGGCAGGGAAAAGCCGTCGTACGCCTTGGTGGGGAACCACTGCTCGGTAAGGGTCACCTGGACCGGGTCTGCGCATCCGGCGTCCGCCAGGGCCTGGGAGGCGGCCAGGGCCAGCTCGTCCAGGCGGGGGGCCAGGGCGGCCTCGGCCTGCTGCCGGTCGGATACGCCGTCCAGGATTTGGGACGCCTGGGCGAGCACCGCGTCCCGGGCCAGCAGCTTCAGCGCCTGGTCCTCCTGGGAGTCGGAGTTGGCTACCACGTGCAGGCGCAGCACCCGTTCGGCCAGGGCTGCCTCGCTGGCCGAGGCCCATACCCCCGCCGTCAGCGTCAGGCCGAAGGCCAGCAGCAGGGCCGATTCCCAGAGGCGAAGCTTGGAAGAAGTCATAAAAAACACCGTCCTATGTACCGTTTGACGCCCGCTGTGGGCGATGGGTACAGTATGGACGGCGTTTTTTGTTTTTATACAGCTGAACCGGCGGGGGCGCACAAAAATACGTCCCGGTAGGTTTCCAGCAGGCGCTGCTGGGCGGCCTGGGCGTCCTCCAAGCGGGAGAACAGGCCGAATACCGACGGGCCGCTGCCCGACATGGAGGTTCCCAGGGCCCCGCAGTCGATGAGCGCGGCCTTGATGGAGGCAATCTCGCCGTAGCGGCGGCGGTCCAGCACGTCCTCAAAGACGTTGTACATCCGCCGGGCCACCCCGGCCAGGTCCCCCGCCTCCAGGGCGGCAATCACTCCGGCGGTGTCCGGGCGGCGGGTGATTTTGCGCACGTTCACCCGGGAAAAGAGCTGGGGGGTGGAGATGGAAAAGGGGGGCTTGCAGATGACGATGTGGCAGGGGGACAGGCAGGGCAGGGGCGTGAGGCGTTCCCCGCGCCCCTCCGCCAGGGCCGCGCCCCCCAGCACGCAGAAGGGCACGTCCGAGCCCACCCGCGCCCCGATTTCGGCCAGCTGGGCGGGGGACAGCCCCGCCCCGGTGAGCTGGTTCATGGCGTGGAGCACGGCGGCGGCGTCGGCGCTGCCCCCGGCCAGCCCCGCGCACACGGGGATGTGCTTTTGGATGGACACGTCCACCTCTCCCCCCAATCCGGCGGCGGCGCGGAAGGCGGCGGCGGCCATCTGGGCCAGGTTTTTTCCCCCGGTGGGCAGAAAGTGCAGGTTGGAGGGCGCCTGCCCCTCCGTCCCCTGGGCGGGGGTGAGGGTGAGCGCGTCGGAAAGGGTGACGCTCTGCATCACCATTTGCAAATCGTGGTAGCCGTCCTCCCGCTTGCGGAGGATGTCCAGGGTGAGGTTGATTTTGGCGTTGGCCAGCAGCTCCATAAAGGGGCCTCCTTTTTCAGACAGTGGCGGGCTCCAGCAGGGTGAGGGTCCCGGCCCCGCAGTCGATTTCGTACTCCAGCCCCAGGGGGAACAGGCCGATGGGGTAGGCGTGGCCCACGTTTACATTATAAAGGATGGGCAGCTCGGGCAATCCCGCCTCAAAGCCCACCACCCGGCGGTAGACCTCCTTGTACGGCTCCAGCTTGTCCGGGTAGCCGGGCTTGCCCACCACGATGCCCCGGATGGCGTGGAGCACCCCCTGGGCCTGAAGGCCCCGGAGGAACCAGGTCAGCCAGTCCGGCCCGATGTCGTCCTCGCTGGTCTCCAGCAGCAGCAGCTTGCCCCGCCACTCCCCGGGGGAGGGCCACAGGGACGTGCCGAACAGCATCTCGAATACATCCACGCAGCCCCCCAGCAGGGGGCCGGACACCTTGCCCGTGCCCTGCAAAAGCTCATAACCCGTGTTGGGGAACCGGGGGATGGTTCGGTTCAGATTGGCCTCGTCCCACAAAACCTTGTCCGTCTCATAGCTGCAAAAATCGCTGGCGGGGATGGTCCAGGTGTCCTGGGGGTGGAACAGGGTCTTGTCGAAAGCCTGGGCTGTGTACTCGTTGATGGCCCCGTATTCCGACCAGTTGGTCATCACCGCCCCGCCGTAGTAGGACGCCAGCCCCGCCTTGTGAATCATGAAGTGGTTGATGGTGGTGTCGGAGAAGCCGGTGAAGATTTTGGGGTTGTTTTTCAGCACGTCAAAGTCGATGTAGGGCAGCAGGCGGACGGTGTCGTCCCCGCCGATGGCGCAGAACACTGCCTTGACGGAGGGGTCCCGAAAGGCGTCCATCAAATCCTGGGCGCGGGCTTCCGGGTGGCGGTACAGGTAGTCCTCGCCCTTCAGGGCGTTGGGCATGGCCACGACCTGGAGGCCGTAGTCCCGCTCCAGCCGCTCTTTGGCCAGGTGGTATTTGTGGATAAACTGCTCCTCCCCCAGCAGGCCGCTGGACAGGGAGACGATGGCGGCCTTGTCGCCGGGGCGCAGGCGTTGGGGCTTTAACATGGATATCACCTCACATTTGATTGAGCGCGGCGGCCGCGGCCGCCGCCATGGCGGGGCGGTCCAGGGGCCGGTCCAGGAAGTGCTCCAGGGCCAGCACCCCCTGCCACACCAGCATGGACAGCCCGTTGCAGGCGGGAAGCCCCCGGCGGCGGGCCTGGGCCAAAAGCTCCGTCTCGGCGGGGTGGTAGATGAGGTCGTACACCGCCGCCCCGTCCGGCAGGGCGTCCAGAAAGTCGAACGTCTCAAACTGTCCGGGGCAGCCCGCCATGCCCAGGCTGGTGCAGTTCACCACCAGCCGGGACGCCTGGGCGCAGCGGCGCAGGGCGTCCCCGTCAAACCCGGCGGGGGTGAGCCGCCCCGAGGGGTCCAGGGCGCACAGCCCCTCCGCCCGGGAGAGGGTGCGGTTGCAGACATACACCCGCTCCGCCCCCGCGTCCGCCAGGGCCAGGGCCACGGCCTTGGCCGCGCCCCCCGCGCCTAAGAGGGTGACGGTGAGGCCCGCCGGGTCTACGCTAAGCTCATGCTTCAACGCCGCTGCCGCCCCGGCCCCGTCGGTGCTGAAGCCCACCCACCTGCCGCGGCGCAGGCACACGGTGTTCACCGAGCCCACCGCCTTTGCCGCCGGGTCAATCTCGTCCAGCAGGGGGAGCACGTCCTCCTTGTGGGGCATGGTGGCGTTAAAGCCGGTGACGCCGTGCTCCCGCGCCCAGCGCAGGTACTCCGGCAGCTCCCCCCGGCGCACGGTGCGGGCGTCATAGGGGATGTCCAGCCCCAGCGCGGAGAGCATGGCGGCGTGAAGGGCGGGGGATTTGGAGTGGAGCACCGGGTCGCCAATCACTTGCAGCCTCATTTCCCGCCCTCCAGAAAGTAGTCCATGGCCATGAGGTAGCCGTCAAAGCCGTGGCCGCAGAGCTGGCCCACGCAGGCCGGGGCGGTGACGGACACGGCCCGGAAGCTCTCGCGCCGGTCGATGTGGCTGATGTGGACTTCATAGGCGGGCACGTCCACCGCCTTCAGCGCGTCCAAAATGGCGTAGCTGTAGTGGGTGTAGGCCCCCGGATTGATGATGATGGCGTCGTACACGCCGTCGGCGGCGTGAATCTGGTCGATGATGGCCCCCTCGTGGTTGGACTGGAAGCAGTCCGCCGTGGAGGCGCGGGCGGCGGCGTGGTCCCGGATGAGGTCGCACAGGGCCTCGTAGGACTGCTGGCCGTAGATGCCTGGCTCCCGTTTGCCCAAAAGGTTCAGGTTGGGGCCGTTGATGATGAGGAATTTCATGCTTCGGACACCTCCATGTAAATGGCGGAAATGCGGTTCTCAGCATATTGGGGGGTCTCCGGCTTGACGATGATAAAGTCCGCCCACCGGTGGTAGATGGGGGAACGCACGGAATAGCGCGCCAAAAAGTCCTCCCGCCCCCCCTGGGCCAGGGGGCGGCCGGACACGTCCAGGCCGTAGTAGGTCTCCCCCGGGTCCCGGTCCAGCCAGAACACCAGGCCGTTTTTTTTCAGCGCGGCAATGGCCTCCTCCTGGAGGGGCAGGCCCCCGCCGCAGGCAATCACCAGCCCCTGCTGCCCGGACAGCTCCCGGCACAGCGCCAGCTCCAGCGCCCGGAAGTGCGCCTCGCCGTCGGAGGCGAAAATCTCCGGGATGGAGCGGCCCTCCCGCCGCTCAATGAGCGCGTCGGTGTCCGCCAGGGTCAGGTGAAAGCGCCGGGCCAGCAGAGCGCCCACCGTGGACTTGCCGCAGCCCATCATGCCGATGAGAATGATATTTTTCTCCATAGCCCGCCTCTAATCCAAGTTGGATGGGAACCACCCCAGCACCCGGAATTCCCCGGTGGTCTGGGCCAGCTCGTGCAGGGCGTCGTCCACCGCCCGGTCGCCGGGGGCGCCGGTGAACTCCAGGAAGAACATATACTCCCAGCTGCGCTTCGGCAGCGGCCGGGACTCCAGCTTGACCATATTCAGCCCGTGAAGGTTGAACACCGTGAGCACCTCGTGGAGGGACCCGGCCTCGTGGGGCAGGACAAACAGGGTGCTGATTTTATCCGCGCCGCCGCGCAGCTCCAGCCGGGGGGAGACCACCACGAACCGGGTGGTGTTCTGGTCGTTGTGGTTGATGCCGCGGGCCAGAATATGGAGGCCGTAAATCTCCGCCGCCCGCTCCGAGCAGATGGCGGCCTTGGTCAAATCGCCGCTGCCCGCCACCATTTTGGCCGACCCGGCGGTGTCCGCCTGGGGCGTCTGCTTCCACTCCGGGTGGGCGTTGAGAAAGCGCTCGCACTGGAACAGCCCCTGCTCGTGGGAGTAGACGTGGGTGATGGCGTCCAGCGTGGCCCCCGGCAGGGCCATGAGGCAGTGCTCCACCCGCACGGTGGTCTCCCCCACCATGTAGCACTCGTACTGGGTGAGCAGGTCGTAAATCTGCCGGATGGCCCCGGTGGAGCTGTTCTCAATGGGGAGCACGGCGTAGTCCGCGCTCCCCTCCCGCAGCGCCTGGAAGCAGTCCTCAAACTGCTCCAGCCCCGTGGAATTCACGTCTCCCCCGAAGAAGTTGATACACGCCTGCTCGCTGTACGCCCCCGGTTCCCCCTGGTATACCACCCGGGGGGCGCAGACGGGCCGGCGCTGGGCCGCCTGGGCCTCCCGCCAGCGGCGTACGCCGGGGTTGTCCGCGCCCTGGCTGGCCAAGTCCCGCTGCTGCCGCCGGGACAGGGCCATGATGGTCTGAAACAGGGTGATGGCGGCGGGGCGCAGCTCGTCCCCGGCCAGCTCGCCCTTGCTTTGCAGCACTTGCCGCTCCCGCTCCTGGTCCAGCACGGGGATGCCCTGCTCCCGCTTGTACGCGCCCACCTGGGCCGTCACGTCCATGCGCTGTCGGAACAGCTCCACCAGCTGGCGGTCGATGGCGTCAATTTCATTGCGCAAGGTATTTAAATCCATAAAAATCCCTCGTTGTATTCAAATTCCCGTCGATTCGCAGGCCGCCTCGCCGGGGCAGGCTCCATGCTGAGAGGCGTTTTTGCGGGGGCCTTACAGCCTTAGCAGCTCGCAAGCCGCTAAGGCCGCCGCCGCCTCGATGACGGGCACCGCCCGGTGGACCACGCAGGGGTCGTGCCGCCCCTGAAGCTCCAGCACGGCGTTTTCCTGCTTCGCCATGTCCACGGTGAACTGCTGCCTTGCGATGGAGGGGGTGGGGCGCATGGTTACCTCAAACACCAGGGGCATACCGTTGGTGATGCCCCCGTTGATTCCCCCGGCGCAGTTCTGTTCGGCCTTCACCGAGCCGTCGTCGTCCACATACAGCGGGTCGTTGGCCTCCGAGCCGCGCATGAGGGCGAAGGCCGTCCCCGCTCCAAACGCCACCGCCTTCACCGCCGGAACGGCAAACAGGTACTGGGAGAAAATCCCCTCGGCGTTTTGGCCGAAGTCCGGTCCCCCCAGGCCGGGGGGCAGGCCGAACACGGCGCACTCGATGGAGCCGCCCACCGAGTCCTGCTGCTCCTTGGCCTCCAAAATGGCCGTCTGCATCTCCGCCCCCTTTTCGTCGTTGAGAACGGGGAAGTCCTTGCCCGCCGCGGCCTTCAGGCTGTCCCAGTCCTCCAAAGCGTCGTCGTTGACGCCGTAGACGCAGGAGATGTGGGCCCCCACATACACGCCCTTTTGGGCCAAAAGCTGCTTGGCCACCCCGCCGGCAAACACCAAAGGCGCGGTGAGCCGCCCGGAAAAGTGCCCGCCCCCCCGGTAGTCCTGGAAGCCGCCGTAGCGCACATGGGCGGGGTAGTCGGCGTGGCCGGGGCGGGCCAGGTCCTTTGTCTTGGCGTAGTCCCCCGAGCGGGCGTCCGTATTTTCAATGACGGCGCACAGCGGGGCCCCGGTGGTCCTCCCCTCAAACACGCCGGAGAGGATGCGCGGCTCGTCCGCCTCCCTTCGGGCGGTGGACAGCGCGTTTTTGCCGGGGGCGCGGCGGCTGAGGTCGAAGCGGATGGCGTCCAGGTCCAGCGCCAGCCCGGCGGGAACGCCCTCTAAGACCACGCCGACGGCGGGGCCGTGGGACTCGCCAAAAATGGAATACTTCAAGTTGATTACCCCCTTTCCTCCTTTTTTCTATAAAAAGAAAAAGGAGGTGAAAAAACGTTTGGTGGTCGTGGGACTGCCTCTCACTGACAATACACAACTGTCAGCGAACTAAAGTTCTTTTTGATTCTTTTTCTTTCAAGAAAAAGAAATCCAATACCGCTCCAGGTCCACATTCCGGTCCGGCTCGTGGACGGTATTTTCGTATACGCCGCCTGCCGACAGGATGGTGCGGCGGCTGCCCTCGTTGCTTGTATAACAGGTGATGAGTACCCGGTCAAGGCCCAGCGTCTCCCTGCAGAAGGACAGGGCCAGCCGGAGCTGCTCCTTGGCGCAGCCCTTCCGGCGCTCGCTGGGCCGGACGGAATAGCCGATATGCCCGCCAAACTGTTCCAAATAGTCGTTGAAATAGTGGCGCACGTTGACCATGCCCACCAGCCTGCCGTCGGACTCCCGGACGGTCAAAAACTGGGTGGCCAGCACCTTCCCTTCGGGGACGGTGGCGGGGTCGGCGTAGGAGCGCACATCCGCCAGCCACTCCGCCGGGGTATTCATCCGGCGCAGGGGGCCGCAGCCGTCCATGGAGCTGTCCGCGTCCTGGCACTCCTGGCGGTAGGCCCACACCTGGTCCAGGTATTCCTCGGTGGGAATCACTAATTTAATCGGTTCCATAAAATCACTCGCCTTTCTGAATGTTCCCGCCCAGTTTTTCGTACTCCTCCCAGAAATTTGGGTAGGACTTGGCCACGCACTGGGCCCCTGTAATAGTGACGGGCTTTACACATTTGGTGGCGGCAATCGCCGCCATCATGGCGATACGGTGGTCATTGAAGCTGTCCACCTTTACACCGCCGGCCAGACATCCCTTTCCCCGGATGTTCAGGAAGTCGGGGCCCTCCTCCACGTCCGCGCCCAGGGCGCTGAGCACTTGGTTGACGGCTGTCAACCTGTCGCTCTCCTTCATGCGCAGCCGGGCGGCGTTGGTCAGGCGGGTGGTCCCGGAGCGTACCGCCGCCATGGCCGCCAGAGGGGGGACCAGGTCGGGGCAGCCGGACACGTCCAAGGCTGCCTCCCCCGCACGGCCCAGGGCGGCCGCCTGATTGGCAATCACCCGGTCCCCCTGGGCGGAGGCGGGGTTCATTCCGGCCACGCTCACCGGGTTTCCCAGGAACTTGGCGGCGTACCAGAACCCGGCCTGGGACCAGTCCGTTTCCACGGCGGCGTCCGCGGCCCGGTAGGTCTGATTTCCCTGGGGGTGATAGTGGGGGGGCAGGGACAGGGTGACGGGCATATCCACCCCGAATTGGGCCATGGCCTGAAGGGTCATTTGAAGATACCCCTCGCTCTCCAGGGGGGAGGTGGGGATGATGGCGGAAGGGCCGCCCAGCAGAGGCAGGGCGAACAGCAGCCCGGTGAAAAACTGGGAGGACACGTCACCGGGTAGGCGGTACTCGCCGGGGGTAAGCAGTCCGGCGACGGTGAGCACGCCGCCTTTCTGCTCATAGAAAATTCCCTTTTCGTCGAACAAATCAAAATAGGGCTTCAGGGGCCGCTCCATCAGCCGGCCCCGGCCTGAGAAAATGCCGCCCCCCCGCACGGCCAGGGCGATGGGAATGAGGAAGCGCAGGGTGGAGCCGCTCTCCCTGCAGTCCAGGTGGGGGTAGGCCATGCGCCGCAGGGGGGACATGGCGTTTGCCCCCATCCCCCGGACGGTGACGGTGGAGTCATCCACGGCCAAGTCCGCCCCCAGCTCCCCCAGGCAGCGGATGGTGGCCTCGATGTCCTGGGAGAGGGCCACGTTGGAGATGACGCTCTCTCCGTGGGCCAGGGCGGCGGCAATGAGCAGGCGGTGGGCCTGGGACTTGGAGGGGGGCGGGGTGACGGCCCCGGCTAATTTACCTGGGGTGATGGTGATGTCCATAGGCTTCTCCTTCCATAGCGGGCGCAAAATTTCCAGACGGCTACAGCAGCTTCAGCAAGTCGGCTTTGGCAATTTGATGGGGGACGGCGTGGCCCAGCCTGTTTAGTAGAATCAAGGTGATATCCGCCCCCGCGCCCTTCTTGTCCAGGCCGATGGCGGCGGCGTAGTCCTCCATGGAGCAGGACAGCCGGGTGACCTGGCCCAGAGCTTCCAGCGCCTCCTCAAGCTTTTGGGGAACCTCCGGCGGCGTGACCCCAAGCGTGACCCCCAGCCTGGCCGCGGCGCACATACCCGCCGCCACCGCCTCGCCGTGGCTCCACTCCACGTAGCGCCCCGCCAGCTCATAGGCGTGGCCCAGGGTGTGGCCGAAGTTTAAAATCATCCGCAGGCCGGTGTCCAGCTCGTCCTGTGTGACCACTTGACGTTTTATATCGCAGCAGGTATACAAAATGTGTTCGATATCCGCCATCAATTCCGGCCTGGAGGAGCGGGCGGCGAGGAAATCGAAGAAATCAGCGTCCCAGATGCAGCCGTACTTGATTACCTCCGCCATGCCGTCCATAAATTGGGGCAGGTCCAGGGTGTTCAGCACATCCGGGTCCATGAGCACCAGCCTGGGCTGGTAAAAGGCCCCGGCTAAATTTTTGCCGTGCTCCAGGTCCACGGCCACTTTCCCGCCCACGCTGCTGTCCACCTGGGAGAGCAGGGTGGTGGGAATCTGGACGAGGGCCACCCCCCGCAGAATGGTGGCGGCGGCAAAGCCCGCCAGGTCGCCCACCACCCCACCGCCCAGCGCCGCCACGCCGTCGGTGCGGGTCAGGCCGAATTCCATGAAGCCCTCCCACAGCGCCGCGAGCTGGGAAGGAGTTTTGCTTTTCTCCCCGGCCGGGACGGTGAACAGCCGCGCCTCAAACCCGGCGGCCCTCAGACTGTCCAGCACAGCGCTACTGTAAAGGAATTCCACGTTACGGTCCGTGACCACAGCCAGCTTTTGGGCCTTTGGCAGGACGGCCCGGATGCGCTCCCCGGCCTGGGAGAGTAGGCCGCGCTCAATCAAAATGTCATATTCCCGGCCCGGCAGGGCCACGGTGAGGGTTTTCATGTGACATTCCCCTTTCTGTAGGGGCGGGGGCGATGTGTGCCGGTGGCACACGTCCATCGCCGACCGAGTCGGAGATGAGACTCTTGCCCCGTCCGCCGTTGAATCAGTTGTGGGCTTACAGCTGTAAACCTATGAATTGACCGTTGGCTTACGATTGTAAACCAACTTCCCGCCTGCGCCCGCCGCTATACCAATTTTTTCTCCATGAGCTGAACCAGCGGGTTCAGCTTGTCCATCAGGCGCCGGAACTTCTCCGGGGTGAGGGACTGGGCCCCGTCGCACTTGGCGCAGGGGGGGTCGTTGTGCACCTCCACCATCAGCCCGTCCGCCCCCGCGGCCACGGCGGCCATGGCCAGCGGCTCCACCATCCAGTACATCCCGGCGGCGTGGGAGGGGTCCACCACGATGGGCAGGTGGCTCATGCGCTTGATGGCGGGGATGGCGGACAGGTCCAGGGTGTTGCGGGTGTAGGTCTCAAAGGTGCGCACCCCCCGCTCGCACAAAATCACGTTTTCATTGCCCGCGGCCATGATGTATTCCGCCGACATAATCCATTCCTCATAGGTATTGGACAGGCCCCGCTTCAAAAGGACGGGCTTTGACAGCCGGCCTACCTCTTTGAGCAGGTCAAAGTTCTGCATATTCCGCGCCCCCACCTGCACCAAGTCCACCTTCTCCTCGAACAGCTCGCAGTACCGGGGGGCCATAATCTCGGACACGATGGGCAGGCCGGCGGCGGCCTTGGCCTTTAACAGCAGGTCCAGCCCGTCCGCCCCCATGCCCTGGAAGGAGTAGGGAGAGGTGCGGGGCTTAAAGGCCCCGCCCCGGAGCAGGGCGGCCCCGGCGGCCTTCACGTCCCGGGCTACGCCGGTAATCTGCGCCCCGCTCTCCACCGAGCAGGGCCCGGCGATGACGGTGAACTTGCCCCCGCCGCCGATGGGCACGCCGGACACGTCCACCACCGTGTCCTCCGGGTGGAACTTGCGGTTGGCCTTTTTGTAGGGCTCCTGCACGCGCATAATGCGCTCCACATCGTCGTTCATGGACAGCTTGCCCATGTCGATGTGGGCGGTATCCCCCACCAGGCCCAGAATGGAGCAGCCCACGCCGCGGGTGATGCCCACGGTCACGCCGTGGTCGCGCTCCAGGCTGGCCGCCAGCGCTTGAATTTTTTCCTGGCTGACGCCGGGCTTCATCACGATTACCATAGCAAAAACTCCTCTCAAATGAAAGAAAGCCCATGGTCCGCCGATACGCGGTCCATGAGCTTCCCAAAAACACACAAATTCAGGTGGGGCCGCCTGACGGCCCCTCGCTCACGCGCCGCGCTTCTCCATGCCAAAATGGCCGGACACGGTAAATCGAGTCCAGCCAGAGGAAGCGGTGAAGCTGTGGGCGTAAGAACGGGTCATAGGGATACCTCGCAGAGTGGAATTGGAACCCAGTCACAGGGACAGGGCGCCTTTAGGATGGGAATTTGCAATATTATACACTTCAACGCAGTAAAATGCAAGAGGTTTTTTAGGCGCGCCTGCCGCGGCGCAGGTCCCACAGGGTCAGCGCCGCGCAGCCGGCCAACAGAAGGGCCAAAATCAAAATGGCGCAGTTGCGGAAAAATTCTTGGGGCAGGATGTTGATAATCTGGTCCACGCTGGGGTCGAACAGCCAGTTGTCCTTGCCGGGGAAAAACAGGGCGTGGAAGACGACAAAAGCCCGGTCAAAGTCCAGCGCCGCCAGAGCGCCCGCCAGCAGAAACCCGCCCCCCAGGCCAACCCCCGCCCAGAAGGCGGGGCCGTGGCCCAGCGGCCTGGCCGGGGCGCGCCCGGACAGCCGGACGTACAGGAGGAGCGCGGCCAGCGCGAGGGCGCAGACGCCCAGCGCCTGCAAATCCAGCAGGAACAGCCCCCGCACGTCGGTGAAGTGGCTTTTGCCGCGCTCCGACCACTTCAGCACCCCGGTGGAGAACTCCTCGGCCCCCAGGCAGTAGTCCAGCATCTCATTGAAAGCGGTTTTGATTTCAGCTTCGGTGAGGCCAGTGCGCTGCTCCAGCTTCAGCGGGCCGATGTGGGCGTAGTAGAAGGGGCGGCACAGGATGGGGGCGGCGATGGCGGCGGTGAGCAGCGTCAGCGCCGTGAGCAGGGCCAGCAGGGCGCACAGAGGCTTACTGGTTTTCATGGGGTTCCTCCTTTGGGGGCAGGGCGGACAGGGCGATGAGCACCTGGGAGGGGAGGTAAAAGGCCCACATTCCCACCCCCGCGAAAAAGTACAGCAGCAGGTTGGCGGGGCGGAGGTTAAAAAGCCCCACGCACACGTCGCAGCCCACGAACAGGGTGAGGCCCAGGGCGAACAGCCGCCCGGGGCGGCCCGGGCGCGTCCAGGCCAGGATGGTGTTGGACAGCAGTTGGGAGAAGTACAGCCCCGCCAGCAGGCTCAGGGGGGAGGCGGTGTTCAAAAGATACAGCCCCAGCCCCGCCGCCAAGGCCAGCCCCGCCCGGAGGGGGTAGGCGGCGGGGGCCCCGGCGCGGCGCAGGCGGAGAAAGTAGACCGTCTGGACGCACAGGAACAGGGCGACGCCGATGGCGTAGTGGTCGTTTCGCACCAGCAGGAACCAGTCCGCCCCGGCGGTGAGGGCCAGGGCGGCGGGGACCAGCCTGTCCCCGCCCCATTGGACGCAGGAGAGCAGGGCAAAGCCAAGGCAGAGCAGAATCCCCGCGTATTTCAGGGGAACGGTGTCGCACTGGGAGAACAGGTCCAGGTCCTGGCTGAGAAATAGAACGTACACAAGGCCCTCCGCAGCCAGAAAGGCGGCGGTCAATTCCTTTCGAGCCAAAATGCGCCACCCCCTTCCCGGCGTTTGGGGAGAGTATACCACATTTGGCGGGAAAAGGGAAGGGGCTTGACGGGGGCGGGGGGAGGTGGTATACTGAATCCACTTTCTTACACAGGAGGAACGCGGAAGCCATGTCTTACTTCAGCTCTTACAGTTTGCACGATTAGGTCCGTTTTCTGCGCACAGGAACAAATGGCACGCCATAGGCGGGCTTGGTTTTCTGTACGCAAAAATGGCCCGCAAACGAGCTGAAGGTGCTTCTATGACCTCCCGGCCCCCGCTGTGAACCGGCGGGAGGCTGTGTCATGCACTGCGCTTTTTTGCGGGCCGGACCCCCTCGGGGGTTCGGTCCCTTTTGTTTTGTGTGACGCTTGACTGAGAAAGGAAATTAAAAATGAATACTCAAAAACCTTCCAAAGCCCGGGGGCTGTGGACCTGGGATTTTACCATTATCACCGTGGGCAGCATCATCTCTCTGATTGGCGGCGTGCTGTCCAGCTTCGCCATGAGCATGATGGTGCTGGACTACACCGGTTCGGTGTTCCTCTACGCCTTGTATAATGCTTCGTATCAGATCCCCATGCTGGTGTGCCCCATTTTAGCGGGGCCGTATCTGGACCGCATGAGCCGGAAAAAGGTGATCTACCGGCTGGACTTTTTGTCCGCCGGGCTGTTTGCTGGGCTGTTCCTGCTGCTGAAAAGCGGCTGGTTCAGCTATCCCGTCCTGCTGTGCTTCTCCCTTATCCGGGGGGCCATCGACAGCGTGTACATGGTGGCCTACGACAGCCTGTACCCCAACCTGGTGGAGGAGGGCAATCTGTCAAAAGCCTACTCCATCTCCGGGATGCTCCAGTCCATCATACTCATGGGCTATCCCCTGGGGGCCATGGCCTATGAGCTGCTGGGGGGCGTGGCGCCCCTGTTCGCCATCAACGCGGTGTGTTTCTTCCTCGCCGCCTGCTTCGAGACCCGCATCCGCCACCAGGAGACCCACATGAACGCCGCCCCGCCCGCCGATGGTATGGGCGCGCTGAAGCGGTTCCGCCGGGACCTGCGGGACGGGGTGAGCTACATCGCGGGGGAGAAGGGCCTGCTGGCCATCACGCTGTACTTTATGTGCTCCAACTTCGCCGGGAGCGGGGCCGGGGGGCTTCACCTGCCCTTTTTCCGCAGCCACGCCGATCTGTTCGCTATGTGGCCGGTGGCGGCCACCACGCTGTACGCCATTGTGGCCAACTTCCCCGATGCGGGGCGCATCGTGGGCGGGCTGATCCACTACAAAATCAAGCTGCCCACCCAGAAAAAATTTGCCATCGCCATGGCAATCTATGTTCTGATTAACGTGATCGAATGCACCCTGCTGTTCCTGCCCATCCCTGTCATGGCCGCCGTCTTTTTCCTCTACGGGATGCTGGGGGTGACCTCCTACAACATCCGCATCGCCGCCACCCAGTCCTATATCCCCGACGGCAAGCGGGCCCGGTTCAACGGGGCGTACCAGATGCTCACCTCCCTGGGCTCGCTGTGCGGCACGCTGCTGGCCGGCTCTCTGGCCGAGGTCATGCCCGAGCGGGGGGTGATATTGCTGTTCAGCGCGGTGGGGCTGGCGGCGGCCTGGCTGTTCATTTTCCGAAACCGCCGGGAGGTGGCCGCTATCTACAACCGGGAGGTATAATCCGCCCCAAAAAATCATCAAAAAGGAATCAATTATCCCTTGCGTTTGCGATAAGACGTGATATAATAGTCAGTACGTGAGCAGGCGTCCCCCGCTGTTTGGCAGGTCCGATTCGCCGCCGGCGGGGGACGCCGCTTGTCTGCCCGGAGCCCTGCCGGGGCTTTGGGCAGGCCGCGCAACGCAAGGAGAAACTACGATTGAGGAGGAAGTAAGTGTGTTTAAGGGCAAATTGCATGGCATCCATGCGCCCCACAGGAAGAACACCGTGGAGTGCGCACCGACGCGTATGCCGGTGCCCGCGACGATCGTCGTCCCCATGTCCATGAACATCGGGGCCCCGGCCAAGCCGGTGGTCAAGGTGAACGACACGGTGAAGGTGGGGCAGCTGATCGCCGAAGCGGGAGGCTTCATGTCCGCGCCAATCTATTCCGGCGTGTCCGGCAAGGTGAAGCGGCTGGACGAGATTGTCGGCTCCAACGGCCGGTTTGACACCGTTATCGTCATCGAGAGCGACGGCGAGCAGGCGGTGTGGGAGGGCGTCAAGCCCCCCGTGGTCACCGATAAGGCCAGCTTTGTGGAGGCGGTGCGCCAGTGCGGCTGCGTGGGCCTGGGCGGCGCGGGTTTCCCCACGTCGGTGAAGCTGAACGTGGACCCGGACCGGGTGCACGCCATCATCATCAACGGCGCGGAGTGCGAGCCGTACATCACCTCGGACACCCGCACCATGATTGACAACGCGGACGACGTAATCTACGGGGCCCAGCTGCTCCAGAAGTACTACACCGCCGACCGCATTGTGATTGGCATTGAGGACAACAAGCCCCAGTGCGTGAAGATTATGGAGGAGGCGGGCAAGGGCGTGCCCGGCTTCGAGGTGGCCGCGCTGCCCGCGCTGTACCCCCAGGGCGGCGAGAAGGTGCTCATCTACAACACCACCGGCGAGGTGGTGCCCGAGGGCAAGCTGCCCATCGACGTGGGCGCGATTGTAATTAACTGCACCACCCTGGCCGTTATCGCCAAGTACATCCGCACCGGCATGCCCCTGGTGGAGAAGGTGGTCACCGTGGACGGCTCCGCCATCCAGAACCCCCAGAACGTCATCGCCCCCGTGGGCACCCCCATCCAGGACATTCTCAACTTCGTGGGCCTGAAGTGCGAGCCCAAGAAGGTGCTCTACGGCGGCCCCATGATGGGCATCTCCGTGCCCAGCCTGGAGGCCCCCATTATGAAGAACACCAACGCGGTGCTGGCCTTCGACGAGAAGGACGCCGAGGACCCCGTGCCCTCCGCCTGCATCCGCTGCGGCCGGTGCGTGGCCCACTGCCCCTTCAACCTGATGCCCGCCGCCATCGAGAGCGCCTACAATAATAAGGAGCCGGAGACGCTCAAGGCCCTCAAGGTGAACCTGTGCATGGAGTGCGGCTGCTGCTCCTTCAGCTGCCCCGCCCGCCGGCCGTTGGTGCAGGTGAACAAGCTGGCCAAGGCCATGCTGAACAAGTATAACGCCGAGCAGAAGGAAGCCGCGGAAAAGAAGAAGGCCAAGGAAGAAGCCGCGGCGAAAGAAAAGGAGGCGGTCTAAGATGGAGAAAAACATGGTCGTCTCGGTTAACCCCCATATTTACGCCAGCCAGACCACCCAGACCATCATGCGGGACGTGCTGATTGCCCTGTTCCCCGCCGTGATCGCGTCCATCGTGTTCTTCGGCATCCGGGCCCTGCTGGTGGAGGTGGTGTGCGTTGTGGTGGCCGTGGCCTGCGAGTGGGCCTTTGAGAAAATCACCGGCCGCACCTGCACCATCACCGATTTGTCCGCCGCCGTCACCGGCCTCATCCTGGCCCTGAACCTGCCCGTGGGCATTCCCATCTGGCAGGCGGCCTTCGGCTCCTTTGTGGCCATCGTGGTGGTCAAGCAGCTGTTCGGCGGCATCGGCCAGAACTTTGCCAACCCCGCCATCACCGCCCGCGTGATCATGCTGGTGGCTTTCTCGGGCGCTATGACCACCTGGGCTGTTCCCGCGTTCACCGACGCCACCTCCGCCGCCACCCCCCTGGCCATTCTGGGCGCAGAGGGCTCCGCGGGCACCCTGCCCACCCTGGCCCAGATGTTCATCGGCGCACGGGGCGGCTCCATGGGCGAGACCAGCTGCCTGGCCCTGCTTCTGGGCGGCGTTTACCTGATTTACCGCAAGGTGATTTCCTGGCACACCCCCGTGGCTTTCATCGGCACCGTGCTGGTGTTCACCGCCCTGCTGGGCCAGCAGCCGCTGTACCAGGTGATGGCGGGCGGACTGTTCATCGGCGCCATCTTCATGGCCACCGACTACACCACGTCCCCCCCCACTCCCGCGGGCAAGCTTATCTTCGGCCTGGGCTGCGGCCTCATCACCGTGCTCATCCGCGTGTGGGGCAATTACCCGGAGGGCGTATCCTTCTCTATCCTGCTGATGAACATCCTCAACCCCTATATCAGTGAGTGGACCAAGACCAAGCCGTTTGGAGGTGTGCAGGCATGACAAAAGCAAAGTCTAACGTAATGACAGATTTCGGGGCCCCTATCATCGTACTGGTGCTGATCTGCGCGGTGATGAGCGGCCTGCTGGCCCTCACCAACGGCATCACCGCGCCCATCATCGAGGAGGCCGAGCGTAAGGCCGCCGAGGAGGCCCGCCTGGAGGTTCTGCCCGCCGCCGACGGCTTTGAAAAGGTGGAGGCGGAGGGCTTGCCCGCCGCCGTCACCGAGGTCTACAAGGCCACCAACGGCGCTGGCTATACCTTCTCCATCACCACCCAGGGCTACGGCGGCAAAAACACCCTGAAAATGACTGTGGGCATCGACATGGACGGTAAAATCACCGACACCAAGGTGCTCAGCCACTCTGAAACCGCCGGCCTGGGCTCCAAGATTACCACCGACGCTTTCCGGAGCCAGTTTGTGGGCAAGGACGCCAGCCTGGAGGGCGTGGACAACATCTCCGGCGCCACATTCTCCTCCAACTACTATCGGGCCGCCATCGCCGACGCGTATGCCGCGTTCGACCTGGTGACAGGCTGAGGAAGGCAGGCACATGGATATGAAAAACAATAAGCTGAAAATCCTGACCAACGGCATTATCAAGGAAAACCCCATCCTGGTGCTGATTCTGGGCACCTGCCCCTTCCTGGCGGTCACCACCCAGGCGTCCAACGCCATCGGCATGGGCGCGGCGGTCACCTTCGTGCTGCTGTGCTCCAATGTGATGATCTCCCTGCTGCGCAAGATTATCTCCGACAAGGTGCGCATTCCCTGCTACATCGTGGTGATTGCCTCCTTCGTCACCCTGGTGCAGATGATTGTCAAGGCGTTTCTGCCCGATTTGGACAAGTCGCTGGGCTTGTTCCTGCCCCTGATTGTGGTCAACTGCATCATCCTGGGCCGGGCGGAGATGTTCGCCAACAAGAATAACCCCTTTGACTCCGCCCTGGACGCCATCGGCATGGGCGTGGGCTACACCCTGGCCATGCTGGCCATGGCCTCCATCCGTGAGATCTTCGGCGCGGGCACCTGGTTCGGCATGGAAATCCCCGTGCTGATTGACAACAACATCTCCATCATGACCATGGCCCCCGGCGGCTTCGCCATCTTCGGCATTCTCATTGCCATCATCAACAAGGCCAGCAACGGCAAGGCCATCAAGAGGAAAGACTTCAGCTGTGAGGGCTGCCCCAGCGCCGCGGCGTGCAACGGGCAGAACTGCGCTGAAAAGAGGGAGGCTGCCGCGAAATGAAAGAACTCATTGCCATTGTAATGGCCGCGATTCTGGTCAACAACTACGTGCTGTCCCAGTTTTTGGGCATCTGCCCCTTCCTGGGCGTGTCCAAGAAGCTGGACCAGGCCGCGGGCATGAGCGTGGCCGTCATCTTCGTGATGATGCTGGCCACCGCCGTTACCTACCCCATCCAGTTCTTCGTGCTCAACCCCAACGGCCTGGGCTACCTCCAGACCATCGTGTTCATCCTGGTGATTGCCGCCCTGGTGCAGCTGGTGGAAATCATCCTGAAGAAGTATATCCCCGCGCTGCACGCCTCCCTGGGCGTGTACCTGCCCCTCATCACCACCAACTGCGCGGTGCTGGGCTGCTGCATCAGCAACATCGACAACTACCTGACCGCCACCGGCGGGTTTGCCGGCGGCTTTGTCCAGGCGCTGTTCAACGCCCTGGGCTCCGGCTTGGGCTTCCTGCTGGCCATGGTGCTGTTTTCCGGCGTGCGCAGCCGGGTGGACAAGTGCAAGTGCCCCGAGTGCTTCAAGGGTATGCCCATCACCCTGATTTCCGCGGCCATCGTGTCCGTGTCCTTCATGGGCTTCGCCGGCATCGTGGAAAACCTGCTGGGTTAAGGAGGGGAAGCGTATATGAATCCTATTGTGATTGCTGTGCTGGTGGTGGCCGTGATTGGCCTTTTGTGCGCGGTGATGCTGACCATCGCCTCCAAGTTCATGGCCGTGGAGGTGGACGAGCGCATCCCCCTGGTGCGTGAGTGCCTGCCCGGCGCCAACTGCGGCGCCTGCGGCTTTGCCGGGTGCGACGGGTACGCCGCCGCCCTGGTGGAGGACCCCGAGCTGTC
This sequence comes from uncultured Oscillospiraceae bacterium, assembly GCA_948766235.1. GTDB lineage: Bacteria > Bacillota > Clostridia > Oscillospirales > Oscillospiraceae > Enterenecus. Next base: position 26,793 of record CAQCFX010000007.1, read on the forward strand.
CGTGTCCCTGTGCATCCCCGGCGGCGCCACCGCCTCCGCCAGCATCGGCAAGGTGCTGGGCCGGGAGGCCGGAGACGTTGCCAAGCAGGTGGCCGAGGTGCGCTGCTCCGGCACCTGTGAGGCCACCTCCGTGAAGATGGACTACAAGGGCCTGGAGAGCTGCGCCGCCGCCAAGCTGCTGTTCGGCGGCACGGGCAAGTGCGTGTACGGCTGCATCGGCCTGGGCGACTGCGCCCAGGTGTGTCCCGTCAGCGCCATCCACATCAACGGCGGCCTGGCCCGGGTGGACACCGCCGCCTGCATCGGCTGCGGGCTGTGCGCCAAGACCTGCCCCAACGGCGTCATCGCCATCCGCCCCGCCGACGCCCACATGGTGGTGGACTGCAACAGCCACCAGAAGGGCGCGGGCACCCGCAAGAGCTGCACCGCGGGCTGCATCGGCTGCCGCCTGTGCGAGAAGAACTGCCACACCGGGGCCATCACCGTCACCGACAACCTGGCGAGCATCGACTACGCCAAGTGCGACGGCTGCGGCAAGTGCATTGAGGTGTGTAAGGCCGGGTGCCTGGTGGCGCTGAACATCACCAAGGCCGAGGTCGTCAACGGCTGACAGAGAGACAACACCAACGGGGGAGCGGCCTTAGCCCGCCGTGCCCCGAAGCATGGACGGGGGAAGGCCGCAAGGCCCTCCCTCGATTGCGGTTTGGAGGGGTATACCCGGTGGACTGGCTGAAAACCCACAAAAACGACCTTTTTCTCATCGCTGCCCTGCTGGTCCTTGGGGGCGCTCTGGCCCTGTTCCTGCTGCTCACCCGGCAGGGCGGGGGAACTGTCCGCGTCCAAGTGGACGGGGAGACGGTGATGGAGCTGCCGCTGCACCAGGATGCTGAGCTGGTGCTGGGAGAGGACGGGCACACCAATACCCTGGTGATTGAGAATGGGACGGCCAGAGTGATTGAGGCCGACTGCCCCGACCAGGTGTGCGTGAGGCAGGGGGCTGTGCAATACGCCGGGGAGTCCATTGTCTGCCTGCCCCACAGGCTGATCGTCACCATTGAGGGCGGGGTGGGAAACAGTATCGACGGCGTTGCGGGGTAGGAGGATTAATGATGAAAGCATCGAAAGTCGCCCAATATGGACTGCTCACCGCCCTGGCCCTGGTGCTGTCCTACCTGGAATCGCTGCTGCCCCCCCTGGGTGTGCCGGGGGTGAAGCTGGGCCTGCCCAATCTGGCGGTGGTGTTCGCCCTGTACCGACTGGGATTCAAGGACGCCTGCGTGATTTCCCTGGTGCGGGTGGTTTTGGTCACGCTGCTGTTTGGAAACGGGGCGGCGCTGGCCTACAGCATCGCCGGGGCGGCGCTGAGTCTGGCCCTCATGGGCCTGCTGTGGAAAACGGGGAAGTTTTCCAGCGTGGGCGTCAGCGTGGCCGGGGGCGTGGCCCACAACGCGGGGCAGATTCTTGTTGCTATGGCCCTGCTGGAGACGAACCGGCTGGCCTGGTATCTGCCGGTGCTGTGGGTGTCCGGGACGGTGGCGGGGGTGCTGATTGGCGTCGTGTCTGGGATATTGGTAAAACGGATACCGGAACAAAGATAGTAGAGGTAGCTGAGATGAAAATTGCGATAAAGAAAAGCAAGGCCAATTTGATATGGGCCGCCTTTTGGGGGGCTGGTGCGCTGGCATGGCTGCCAAATCCATCGGCGGCCATTGCAGACTTGCCGGGGGTAATCTTTTCTCCCCTCTGTGCCGCCGCCTGTGTCCAGCAGCTGCTTCAGTATTTGAAAGACCGCGAAGCGGAGCGCGGGGAAAAATGAAATTTAGGAGGTCCTACCCATGAATTTGAACACAACCGGGCTGTTCGACCTGAGCCACACCCTGGCCGGGGACTATCTGGCCCGCTTTACATATCCCTGGCAGGCGCTGGACGGGATTAAGGAGCTGATTATTGCCCTGGGCTCCACCCTGGGGGACGAGTACGAGGAGATGGGCAGCCAGATCTGGGTGCACCAGACCGCCCAGATTGCCCACTCCGCCTTGATTGGGGCGCCCTGCATCATCGGCCCCAACACCGAGGTGCGCCACTGCGCCTTCATCCGGGGCTCCGCCCTGGTGGGGGCGGGGTGCGTCGTGGGCAACTCGGTGGAGCTGAAAAACGTAATTTTGTTCGACGGCGTCCAGGTTCCCCACTATAACTACGTGGGCGACTCCATTTTGGGCTACAAGAGCCACATGGGGGCGGGGTCTATCACCTCCAACGTGAAGTCGGACAAAACCCTGGTCACCGTGAAAAATGCGGGCGAGGTTATGGAGACGGGCCGGAAAAAGTTCGGCGCTATGCTGGGCGACTTTGTGGAGGTGGGCTGCAACAGCGTGCTCAACCCGGGCACGGTGGTGGGCCGGCGCACCAACATCTACCCCCTGTCCTGCGTCCGGGGCGCGGTCCCGGCGGACAGCATTTATAAGACGGGCGGCGTTGTCGTCCCCAAAACGAAGGGAGAATGATGGATGGGTAAATATTTTGGCACCGACGGCTTCCGGGGCAAGGCCAACGTAGAGCTCACCGCCAGCCACGCCTATGAGGTGGGCCGGTTCCTGGGCTGGTACTATGGACGGGAGCGAAAGGCCCGCATTGTGGTGGGCAAGGACACCCGGCGCTCCAGCTATATGCTGGAATACGCCATCAGCGCGGGTATGGCCGCCTCCGGCGCGGACGTGTACCTGCTCCACGTGACCACCACCCCTTCCGTATCCTATGTCACCCGGACGGACGGCTTTGACTGCGGCGTGATGATCTCCGCCTCCCACAACCCCTACTATGACAACGGCATCAAGCTGCTCAACCGGGAGGGGGAGAAGATGGACGAGGCCACCATCCGGCTGGTGGAGGACTACCTGGACGGCCAGCTGGAGGTGGACGGCCAGCCCATCCACAAGCTGCCCTTCGCCACCGGCGAGGGGGTGGGCAGCATTGTGGACCACACCGCGGGGCGCAACCGCTACATGGGCTACCTCATCTCCCTGGCGGTGTACTCCTTCCGGGGGAAGAAGATCGCCCTGGACTGCGCCAACGGTTCCGCCTGGTCCATCGCGCCCAACGTGTTCCGCTCTTTAGGGGCGGATGTGTACGTCATCAACGACCGGCCGGACGGGCTGAATATCAACCTGGACGCCGGCTCCACCCACATCGACGGGCTGAAAAAGTACGTGAAGGAGCACGGCTGCGACGTGGGCTTCGCCTTTGACGGGGACGCGGACCGCTGCCTGGCGGTGGACGAGAACGGGAACCTGGTGGACGGCGACCAAATCATGTACCTGTACGGCGCGTACATGAAGGAGCGGGGCAAGCTGCTCACCAATACGGTGGTCACCACCGTTATGTCCAACTTTGGCCTTTATAAGGCGCTGGAGGCGGCGGGAATCGGCTATGTGAAAACCGCCGTGGGGGACAAATACGTCTATGAGGACATGGTGAAAAACGGCCGGCGGCTGGGCGGCGAGCAGTCGGGGCACATCATTTTCTCCAAGTATGCCCGGACGGGGGACGGCATTTTGACCGCGCTGAAGGTGATGGAGGTGATGATGGCCCAGAAGGAGACCCTCAGCCGGCTGGTGGAGCCGGTGACCATCTATCCCCAGGTGCTCATCAACGTGCGGGTGAAGGATAAAAAGACCGCCCAGGACGACCCGGCGGTGCAGGCGGCGGTGCGGGCCGTGGCCGACGAGCTGGGGGACACGGGGCGCATCCTGGTGCGGGAGTCGGGCACCGAGCCGCTGGTGCGGGTGATGGTAGAGGCCCCGGAAAAGGGGCAGTGCCAGGACTTGGCCCAGCGGGTGGTGGATGTAATCGTTGAGAAGGGACATAAAGCGGAATAAATAAACAAACGGCTGGCCGCAGATGCGGCCAGCCGTTCTTCCATTTAGAAACCGTTAGCAGTCGGTCTGCCCACCCAGGCGCGGTGAGTGGACCGCACCGGCGCTCAGTGCCTGGATACCGGCGGCAGCGCCAATAGGGGGACACCAGTCGAAAGGCGCTGGCGCCGAAAGGGTATGAAACCGGGTGCGTATAGGGCTGGGGGTACATAGGGGGTATACCCCCTATGCGCGCTCTTTGGTCACTTTCTCTCGCGTGAGAGAAAGTGACCCCCGCCGGAGGCGCGTTCCCCCTGACAGGGGGCGAGGGACTATCGGTCCCACTTGGCGATGAGCGCCCGAATCTGGTCCTCGAACTTGCCCAGGTCCTTGTTGGAGCCGCCCTTGTTGTGGGCGATGACCTCCATGAGCTTCTGGCCCACGTCCTCCAGCCGCCGCCAGGCGGGAGAGCCGGCGTCCACATGGACAGGCGCTTTGTGCTCCAGAACGATGCCCGGGGCAATCATGCGGTTGTCCAGCAGGTCGTAGACCTCCTCATAATTGGGGGAGTGGGCCTGGAAGCCCAGGTCGCGCAGCGTCTGGGCATAGGCCTCGGTGGTTTTGTGCTCCCCGTGGACCACGAATACATGGGTGGGCTTGGGGGCGTAGGCGTTGATCCAGCGCAGCAGGCCGTCCCGGTCGGCATGGGAGCTCAGGCCGTGGAAGCGGACGATGCGGGCGCGCACGGCGATCTCCTCGCCGAACAGCTTTACGTGGGACGCGCCGTCCAAAATGCGCCGGCCCAGGGAGCCGTCCGCCTGGTAGCCCACGAACAGGATGGTGCACTCCGGCCGCCAAAGGTTGTGCTTCAGGTGGTGGCGGATGCGCCCCGCGTCGCACATGCCGGAGGCGGAGATGATAACCTTGGGGCTGGGCTCGGTGTTCAGCGTGCGGGATTCCTCGCTGCTCTCGGTGATGTTAAGGCCCGGGAAGCGGAACAGCGCGCCGCCCCGCAGATGCTCGATGGACTCCTCGTCCAGATAGCCCGTCAAGTCGCCGGAGAAGATTTCGGTGGCCGCCCCGGCCAGGGGGGAGTCCACATACACCTGAAAATCGGGGTTGCACTTCACCAAGCCCTGCTCCTTAATCTGGCGGATGAAGTACAGCAGCTCCTGGGTGCGCCCCACGGCGAAGGAGGGAATCACCAGGTTGCCGCCTTTGGACAGGGTCTCCTCAATGACCTGAGCCAGCTCCACGGAATAGTTGGGCTTTTCCTTTACATTGTGCAGCCGGTCGCCGTAGGTGCTCTCGGTGACCACGTAGTCCGCGTCGGTGATGTACTGGGGGGCGCGGATGATGGGGGTCTTGCGGTTGCCGATGTCGCCGGAGAAGACCACCTTGCGGGTGACGTCCTCCTCGGTGAGCCACATCTCCACACAGGCGGAGCCAAGCAGGTGGCCCGCGTCCACAAAGCGGATTTTGACGCCGTCGGAGATTTGCAGCTCCTGGCCGTATTCGCAGGTGACGATATGCCGCAGCGCCCGCTCCACGTCCACAATGGTGTAAAGCGGCTCCACCGGCGCCTTGCCCGCCCGCTGGCCCTTTTGGTTTTCCCAGGCGGCGTCGCTCTCCTGGATGTGGGCGGAGTCCCGCAGCATGATGTCCAGCAGCTGCGCCGTCAGCCGGGTGCAGTAGATGTTGCCCCGGAAGCCCTGTTTCACCAGCAAAGGGATGCGGCCGGAGTGGTCGATGTGGGCGTGGGTGACCACCACATCGTCAATGTAGGCGGCGGAAAAGTCCAGCTCTGCGTTGTCCTGTTCGTCCCGGCCCTGCTGAAGCCCGCAGTCCACCAAAACCTTGTGCCCGTTGACTTCTACGCAGTGGCAGCTGCCGGTGACAGCCTTGGCGGCGCCGAAAAAGGTCAATTTCATGAAAAAGAACCCCCTGTTCTAAATACTTGTTGTGTAGTTTCCATAAGTGCATTGTATATCAGGCGGCGGGAAAAGTAAAGACCATTCCCACATAATTTCGACACAGAGATGGAGGAACAGCAAATCTGAACTTGTGTTTTGCTATGGGGATGTGATATAATCATTATAAAGTGCGCCCCTATACCCAATTTAATGGGTCCGGTTGAGAACGGCGGCGCGCGGCAGATAGCGGATAAGGAGATGCTTGCCTTGGAGAGAGCTACAAATAAGCAGAAAATTCTCATCGTGGACGACTCGGAGATGAACCGGGCCATCCTGGCGGATATGCTGGGCAACGAGTTCGACATCCTGGAGGCGGAGGACGGCAGCGAAGGGGTGGCCATGCTTCAGCGGCACAGCATGGAGATTTCGCTGGTGCTGCTGGACATTGTAATGCCGAAAATGGACGGCTTCGGCGTGCTGACCATGATGAACAAGTACCACTGGATTGAGGATATCCCGGTGATTATGATTTCGGCGGAGCGGGGCTCGTCCCACGTGGAGCGGGCCTTCGAGATGGGCATCACCGATTTTATCAGCCGGCCCTTTGACGCGCTTATCGTTCACCGCCGGGTGGTAAACACCATTTTACTGTATGCCAAGCAGAAAAAGCTGATGTCGCTGGTGGCGGACCAGATTTATGAGAAGGAACACCGCAGCAGCCTGATGATTGACATACTCAGCCATATCGTGGAGTTCAGAAACGGGGAGAGCGGGATGCACGTGCGCCATGTGCACATCCTGACGGAGACGATGCTGACGGTGCTGGCGCGCAAGACGGACCGCTACCACCTCACGCCCACGGATATCTCGGTCATCAGCACCGCCTCCGCCCTGCATGACATTGGCAAGATTGCCATCCCCGAGGAGATTTTGAATAAGCCGGGGAAGTTTACCCCCGAGGAGTTCGCCATCATGAAATCCCACTCCATGGTGGGGGCGGAAATGCTTGAAGGCCTGAGTGCCTACCAGGACGAGCCGCTGATGAAGGCCGCCTATGAAATTTGCCGCTGGCACCACGAGCGCTGGGACGGCAGAGGTTACCCCGACGGGCTGAAGGAGGATGAAATTCCCATCTCCGCCCAGATTGTGGCGCTGGCCGATGTGTACGACGCGCTGACCAGCGAGCGGGTGTATAAGCCGGCGTTCAGCCACGAGAAGGCGGTGGAGATGATTCTCAACGGGGAGTGCGGCACCTTTAACCCCCTGCTGATGGACTGCCTGCGGGACTGCGCGGACGAGATTCAGACGGAGCTGGGCAATGACAACGCGCTGCGCCAGAACCAGCGGGAGATGCAGAATGTGGCCAGGGAGCTGCACAAGCACGAGGAGCTCACCGCCTCTGAGCGTACCCTGGAGCTTTTGGAGCACGAGCGGATGAAGTACAGCTTCTTTGCCGCCATGACGGAGGAAATTCAGTTTGAGTACACCGTGCAGCCCTCTATGGCCACGTTGTCCGCCTGGGGAGCGGAGCGGCTTGGGGTGGACGAGATTATCATGGACCCGGAGCACAACGAGCAGGCGATGAAGCTGCTGGGGAGGGAAAACTGGCAGGGGCTGGCGGACGCCCTGCACGCCACCACGCCGGGCAATCCTGTGGTCACCTACGACTGCATGATTCATTATGACGACAGCGAGGCCCGCTGGACGCGGATCATCGCCCGGGCCACCTGGTCCTCCGACGAGCCGCCCCGGTACACCGGCGCCATCGGAAAGGCCATGGATATCCACGATTCCCGGACGCAGATGGACAATCTGGAGCGTATGGCCACCCACGACGCCATGACCGGCCTTCTCAACCACGCCACCGCCAAAAAGCGGGTGCTGGAGCGGCTGAAGGAGCGGCCCGACGGAAAGTACGCCCTGGTGATTTTCGACCTGGACCACTTCAAGCAGGCCAACGATACGTATGGACATATGTTTGGCGACCGGGTGCTGATTCACGTGGCCAACAAGCTGCGCCAAAGCATTCGGGACGGGGATATTGCCGCCCGGGTGGGCGGGGACGAGTTCCTGATTTTCCTGGAGTGCAAGATGGAGATTGAGCCGGCGGTGGAGCGCATTTACTCCGCGCTGACGGGGCGCTTTGAGAATTTCCCCATTTCCGTGAGCATGGGCGTGGCCGCGATTGAGTCGGTGGGCGCCGATTACAACGCGCTGTTCCAGGCGGCGGACAGGGCGCTGTACACCGTCAAACGGTCCGGCCGGGGGTATTTCCGTTTTTACGACGACAGCATGGAAAACACCCTGTCCGCCATTTCGCCCATTGACGGCGGACAGGAAGCGCCCCCGTCCGCGCAGACTGAAAAAGGAGAGTGCTGATATGACGCTGAAAGAGTGCTACGCCGCCCTGGGCGGGGATTACGACGAGGCGATTGGCCGCCTGCGCAGCGAGCGGCTGGTGCAGAAGTTTGTGCTGAAGTTTTTAGACGACGGCAGCTATGACCTGCTGTGCCGTTCTTTGGAGGGAGGGAACCAGGAGGAAGCTTTCCGGGCGGCGCACACCATTAAGGGGGTGTGCTCCAATCTGGCGTTTACGAAGCTGCTCGACTCCAGCAGCCGGCTGACCGAGCTGCTGCGGGAGGGCGGCGGAGACCCGGAGGAGGTTGGGAAGCTGTTTGAACAGGTGCAGGAGGATTACCGGCGCGCGGCCCAAGCCATCCAAAGCTTTCGCGAGGAGGCTGAGGCATGAAAAATAAGACGACGCGATTCCTGATCACCAGCTTGATCGGAGTGGCGCTGCTGTGTGTCTTCGTCTTCGCCTTTTTTGCCATCCACATGAGCCATCAAAGCTCCCGCACCATCAACGAGGTGGGCACCCTTTATATGTCCAGCATGAGCCAGCAGATTTCCGTCCATTTCGAGAGCATCATCAATTTGCGGCTGGAGCAGCTGGAGGTGCTGGCGGACACCATTCCCTCCGACGAGGTGCACCGAAACCAGGCGCTGCAGGAGAAGCTCATCAGCGGCGCTGAGGCTCGGGACTTCAGCTACCTGGCCTTTTACCACAACGATGGGACGGTGGAGATGCTTTACGGCCCTCAGCTCACCATTACCGACCCGGAGCCCTTTTTGGAGTCTCTGCGCAGCGACGAAAAAAAGGCGGCTATCGGCACCAATCCCAGGGGAGAAAAGGTGGTTGTGCTGGGGGTGCCCTCCCCCCATGAGACAACTGCGGAGCACGACTGTGCTGCCCTGGTGGCCGGGCTGCCGGTGACATACATCAGCAGCAACCTCTCCCTGGAGGAAAACAGCGAGCGGGCCTATTCCTTTATCATCCGCCGGGACGGCTCTTTTGTCATCCGCAGCAACGACGCTTACCGCAACAACTATTTTGAGCGGGTTCGGGTTCTCTATGAGGACGTAAACGGCATGAGCGCGGAGCAGTATCTGGAGGAGCTGGAGGAGGCCATGCGAACGGGCCGGGATTACTCCAACGAGTTCACCATGGGCGGGGAGCGGTATCACCTGTACTGCACCTGCCTGCCCTATTCCGAGTGGTATCTCATCACCTTCCTGCCCTATGGCGCCATGGATACCATTGTCAGCGGCTTCAGCCGGGAGTGGGGGACCATGACAGTGGTCAGCGCAATCGTTGTGCTCTCCGCCCTGCTGCTGGTGTTTTTCAAGTACTTCGGCCTTACCCGGCAGCAGCTGCGGGAGGTGGAGGCGGCCCGGTCCGCGGCGGAGGCGGCGCAGAAGGAGGCCGAGCACGCCAACCGGGCCAAGAGCGAGTTTTTGTCCAACATGAGCCACGATATCCGCACGCCCATGAACGCCATTGTGGGCATGACCGCCATCGCCACCGCCAATCTGAAGGACAGCCAGCAGGTGCAGCACTGCCTGAAGAAGATTACCCTGTCCAGCAAGCATCTGCTGGGGCTTATCAACGATGTGCTGGATATGTCCAAGATTGAGAGCGGGAAAATGACGCTGAACATGGACCAGGTGTCCCTGCGGGAGGTGGTGGACGGCATCGTGTCCATCTGCCAGCCCCAGGTGAAGGCCAAGCAGCAGCAGTTCGACGTGTTTATCCATGATATTTCCACCGAGGAGGTGCTGTGCGACAGCGTGCGCCTCAACCAGGTGCTGCTCAACCTGCTGTCCAACGCCATTAAGTTCACCCCGGAGGGCGGAGAAATCCACATGGCCCTGGGTGAGGAGGAGTCCCCCAAGGGGGAGGGCTACGTGCGCGTGTGCATTCAGGTGAGGGACAACGGGATTGGAATGTCCAAGGAGTTTATGAACCACATTTTCGATTCCTTTGCCCGGGAGGACAGCGCCCGCGTCCACCGCACCGAGGGCACCGGCCTGGGTATGGCCATCGCCAAATTTATTGTGGTGGACGCCATGGGAGGCGCCATTGACGTAAAGAGCGAGCAGGGCAAGGGAACGGAGTTTAACGTCACCCTGGACCTGGAGAAAGCCCTGACCATAGAGGAGGACATGATTCTCCCCAACTGGAATATGCTGGTGGTGGACGACGACCGGCAGCTGTGCGAATCCACGGTGGCGGCGCTCAGCTCCATCGGCGTGAACGCCGAGTGGACCCTGGACGGAGAGAGCGCCCTGACTATGGTGGTGCAGCGGCACCGCCGGGGAGATGGATATCAGATTATCCTGCTGGACTGGAAGCTGCCCGGCATAGACGGGATTGCCACCGCCCGGCACATCCGCCAGGAGCTGGGGGAGGACGTGCCCATCCTGCTGATTTCCGCCTACGACTGGGGGGAGATTGAGGCCGAGGCCAAAAGCGCCGGCATTACCGGCTTTATTTCCAAGCCGCTGTTCAAGTCCACCCTGTTTAACTCTCTGCGGCAGTTTGCCGAGGGAGAGCAAGAGGAGAAGGAGGAAAAACGCCGCAGCGAGGCCAGCCGAAACCTGGAGGGGCGGCGCATCCTGGTGGCCGAGGACAACGAGCTCAACTGGGAGATTGCCTTCGAGCTGCTCAGCGCCGAGGGATTGGTGCTGGAGTGGGCGGAAAACGGCCAGATTTGCGTGGAAAAGCTGCTGGCCGCGCCGGCGGGGTACTATGACGCGGTGCTGATGGACGTGCGTATGCCCGTGATGGGCGGATACGAGGCCACCCAGGTCATCCGCAGCCTGGACCACCCGGACCATGACCTGCCCATCATCGCTATGACCGCCGACGCCTTTGCGGAGGACGTAAAGCGCAGCCTGGAGTGCGGCATGAACGCCCACGTGGCCAAGCCCATTGACGTGCGGGAGGTTATGCACCTGCTGGACAAGTACATTAACGCCTGAGCAGAGTCCCCGCCTTCACGGCGGGGACTCTTTATTTAAAGTTCGTGGAATGTGTTGAGGCTGGCGTGAGGGCGGCGGAGCGCGGCTGAGAGCGACCGGCTTCGACAGAATCTGTTAAGATAAGGAATTGGGACCTTAAATTTCAAATATAAAAAGGGAGTGCCGCAAAAGCCTAAAAGTTTGGGCTTTACAACGGCTTTTTAGGTAATTTCGGTTAAGCGCGGGAAGAAAAAAGGGGTTGCATCTCCAAAAACACCGTGGTATAATAAAGTGCTGTTATAGGGCAGAGTGGACTGGTGTGTTCTGCCAAGGCTTGAGGCCGCTCGAGCGCGCGGCCTGCGCGGTGATTACAGGGGTTTGCGCGTTTTCCAAACTATGATGTATGTTCCGCGCGGCGGGCACATAGTATTCATGATGTGCGCCGCAGCCGGCAAATACAGGAGGGCTGAACGATGGATTTTTTGACAAGCAATTCTCAGCTTCTGCTGGAGAAATCCATGGGATTTCTCTGGACCAAGCAGGCGGCGATTCTGGATAATATCGCTAACGCAGAGACGCCCAACTATAAAGCAAAGGTGGTCACCTTTGAGGATACTGTGCGGGAAAAGCTGGAGCAGGCGGCCGCCCCGGTCCAGGGAGGCGCCGCGGTGAAGCAGTCGGTGCGGGAGGTGCTGGAGAGCGCCGAGCCCTATGTGTTTGAGGCGCAGGAGCAGACCCGCATGGACGACAACGGCGTGAACGTCACCGATCAGATGATTGAGATGATTCGCAACGCCTATCAGCAGCAGTACGTCTATCAGGCCATCAACAAGCACTATTCCATTCTGCGCATGGCTGTGCGCGGGCAGTGATAAGGGAGGCTGTATACCATGGGATTCATGAATACAATTAACATTGTAGGCTCCGGCCTCACCGCCCAGCAGCTGCGGCTGGACATCGTGGCGGAGAACGTGACTAATTCCCAGACCACCCGGGTGGAGAACGGCGAGGGGGCCTACCGCCGGAAGATGGTGGTGTTTGAGGCCGTCAGCGGCCGGGACAGCTTCCGGGACGTGATGGCCCGGGCCATGGGAAGCACGACGGTGTCCAACAGCGGCGTCTCCCCCAACGCGGGCGGCGTGATTGTCACCGAAATCCGGGAGGACGAGTCGCCCATGAAGATTGTCTACGACCCCACCCATCCCGACGCGGACGAGGACGGCTATTTGGAAATGCCGAACGTGGATATGGTGAAGGAGATTGCCGACGCCATGGCCGCCACCCGGGCTTTCGCCTCCAACGTCACCGCGTTTAATACGCTCAAGTCCGTCATCTCCAGCGGCCTGGAGATTGGCAGGTAACGCACCCTAATACATAAAGGAGAGAATTCGCCATGAGCACAGGTTTTGAGGGCATTAACCCTGTGAGCGCGGGCATCACCGGCATCACCAGTTCCATTCAGAAGATTCTGCCTCCCGTCCAAGGGGAGCAGGAGGGCAAGGCTGTCGGCCTGGATGAGGTGAAGGACAGCGCTTTCGGCTCCCTGTTCGGCTCCCTGATTCAGAATGTGAAGGACACCGACGCGGAGTTTACCCAGGCGCAGTATCTGCTGGCCACCGGCCAGCTGGACAATCCCGCTCAGCTGAATATCGCGGCATATAAAAACGAAATCGCGGTGGATTTGCTGATCCAGATGCGCAACCGGGCGTTGGACGCCTATAACGAGCTGAAGAATATGAACGTCTAACGCGGGGTTCACGAATTCGGTAAGAACGCGGAGAGCGGGGTCGATGGTACTTGAACAAGGAAAAGCTGAAGGGCTATTTTGAACAGATAAAGACGGCCCTTGGGAAGGTTTCCAAAAAAATATGGATATTGATTGCGGTGGCTGTGGCCGCCGTTATTGTGGGCGTCATCATCTTCGCCAATACCAGGCCCTATTCTCCGCTGATTGACAGAGCGACCAACGAGGAGACATCCACGGTGCTCAGCTGGCTTCAGGAGCAAGGGGTCACAGACTACCGCTTGGAGGGCACGGGGACCATTATGGTGCCGACGGCCCAGGCCGCCTCGCTGAAGGCTAAGCTGCTCCAGGAGCAGTACTCCAGCAGCAACGTCTCCCCCAGCGGGTACTTTGAGCGGGTGAGCGCCCTGTCCACTCAGGTGGACCGGGAGCGGGCCTGGCTGCTGGATTTGCAGGATCGGATGGAACAGACCATTCGCCAGTTCCCCGGCGTACGGGACGCTGACGTGACCATTAACCCCGGCGAGGACCGGGGGTATGTGCTGGACTCCAACAACGTGGTGGAAGCCACCGCGGGCGTAATCCTGACCATGCAGGAGGGCAAGCTGCTCAGCGACGGGCAGGCCAACGCCATCCGCAACTACATATCCCACAGCGTGCCCGGGCTGGGCGTGGAAAACGTCACCATTGAGGACACGCTGGGCAATACCTACAGCAACTTTTTGGGAGAGGGGTCCGGCGGCGGAAGCGCCGCCGACTCCTCCGCCCTGAAGCTCCAGCTGGAGCAGGAGTGGGCCAACCGCATCCGCACCAAGGTGATTCAGGTGCTGGCCCCCGCTTTCGGCGGCCCGGAAAACCTGGGCGTGGCGGTAAACGCTACCGTGGAGCTGGGGGAGAAGGAGATTGTGGACTACGAGGTCCGCCTGCCTGAGTTTGCGGAGAACGGGGAGACCAACGGCGCGGGCATCATCGGCACCCGCTTCTACGCCTATGAGTTCCTCACCGACGACCAGTCCACCGCCGGCGGCATTGTGGGCACCACCACCAACGCTGACCTGCCCACCCAGGTGGAGCAGGGCGAGGCTGTGGACGAGGTGCAGCAGATCCGCCAGGGCCAGGGCAGCATCGAGTTTGACAACTCCAAGACCCAGACCACTATGGTGATCCACTGCGGTACCCTCACCGATGTGAGCGTGGCCATCACGGTCAATTCTTCGGTGGTGCCCGGCGGCACGGTGGATGTGAACGGCGTTCAGCGCCTGGCGGCCAGCGCGGCGGGCATCATGCCCGTGACCACCGAGGAGATGACCGCCGAGGAGTACATCAGCTGGAAAGTGCCGGTGCTGGCCACGCCCTTCCCCGTGGACGAAGTAGAGGAACCCACCACCACGCCGGGCCTGATCGCGGGCATCCCCATCTGGGTGTTCATCGCCGCGGGCGCGGGGCTGCTGCTGTTCGCCATCGTGCTCACCATTATTCTGCTGCTGCGCCGGAAAAAGCGCAAAAAGCAGGAGGAAGAAGAACGGGCCGTGGAGGAGCTGCTGGCCGCCACCATGCCGGGACAGATGGAGATGGGGCCGGACGGACAGCCCATCGAGATCCAGCTGGACGAGAACGGCAACCCGGTGGCTGGAGCCAACGTGATGGACCTGCATACCGAGCGGAGCATGGAGCTGCGCCAGGATATCCGGGACTTTGTGGATGAAAACATGGAGGTCGCGGCTCTGCTGATTAAGAGCTGGCTAAAGGAGGATGGAGAAAATGCCTGACGCCGCAGTGGCAGCAGCCGAGACGAAGGCGGCGTCCGCCGCCGAGGCAAAGGCTTCCGCCGCGAAGGGCCGCAGGCCCGGCGGAGGCACAATCGACATCAGTATGTTCACCGGAGCCCAGCGCGCGGCCACCGTTATCATTGCCCTGGGCGCGGAGCGGGCATCCGCCCTCTACAAGCACATGGAGCCAGAGGATGTGGAGCAGCTCACCCTTGAGGTGGCGAAGCTGGGCTTCCTGGGCTCGGAGCAGACAGAGGAAATCTTATATGAGTTTTACCAGCTGTGCCGCACCAACCGGGCGGTCACCGAGGGCGGGCTGGAGTACGCCCGCACGGTGCTGGAAAAGGCCTATGGCGCCCAGACGGCGGAGGAGCTGCTGGGCAAGGTGACAAAATCGCTGCAAAACCGCAGCTTCTCCTTCATGGAGAAGGCGGACGACAAATCGCTGTTCTCCGCCCTGCAAAACGAGCGGCCCCAGACCATTTCCCTGGTGCTGTCCTATGTGGAGCCGGATAAGGCCGCGGCCGTCATCTCCCAGTTGGACGACAAGCGGCAGGTCCAGGTGGTGGAGAGCATGGCCAAGATTGAGAGCGTGTCCCCCGTTGCCGTCAAAATTGTGGAGGCGGAAATGCGCAAGAAGTTCTCCAACATTGTCACCAGCGCCAACGTAAAGGTGGGCGGCATCGACTACGTGGCCGACGTGATGAACAACCTGGACCGCACCAGCGAGAAGAATATCTTCGACGGCCTGTCCGCCTACGACCAGGAGTTGGCCGACGAGATTCGCAAGCGGATGTTCGTGTTCGAGGACATCATCACCATGGACGACCGCTCGGTGCAGCGCTTTGTCCGCGACTGCGACCCCAGAGACTTGGTGCTGGCCCTCAAGACGGCCAACGAGGAGGTTTCCCAGAAGCTGCTTAGCAATATGTCTACCCGTATGGCCCAGAACATCAAGGACGATTTGGAGATTACGACCAACGTGAAGCTGAAGGACGTGGAGGACGCCCAGCAGCGCATTGTGGATATCATCCGCGAGCTGGAGGAGAAGAACGAGATTGTGATCGCAAAGGGCGGAAAGGACGATATCATTGCCTAACATATTCAAAGTCTTCTCCCGGACCAAGGCGGAGCCTTACCACTTTCCCGACGCGGCGGAGCTGGCTGAACCCGAACCGGAGGAGGAGCTTGCGCCCGCCGGGGAGGAGACGCCGCCCGGAGAGGGAGCGCCTGAGCCGGAGGAGGCGGACCCGGAGGGGGCCGCCCCGCCGCAGCCCGAGGCTAAGGCTGAGCCTGAGCCAGAGGAGGAAGTACAGGAATCGCCCATCAGCTTTGCCCAGGTCCAGGCCCAGGAGATTTTGGCCGACGCCCGGCGGGACGCAGAACGGATTTTGCAGCAGGCCCGGGACGACGCCGACCGGGAGGCGGAGAACGTGTTCTCCCGCGCCCGGGAGGAGGGCTATCAGGAGGGCTACGCGGCCGGGATGGCCCAGGCCAATCTGGAGGCCAAGCAGCTCCGGGAGGAGCAGGCCCAGCGCCAGGAGGAGGAGGTCCACCGCTTTTTGGAGCAGGCGGGTACCGCCCTGGACCGGCAGATGGACCAAAGCGTGGCCGACCTGCGGGATTTGGCCATGGCGGTGGCGGAAAAGGTGGTGTGCGTCAGCTTGAAAAGCAGCGCCGACGTGATCGCCCGCATGATTCAGACCGCCATCGACAAACGCAAGAAAAAAGAATGGGTGCACATATACATTGCCGAGTGCGACGCCCGGCGGCTGACGCAGATGCCCGCCGCGCTGACCAACGCGCTGTCCGCCCTGTCCGACCGGGTGCGCATTATCCCCATGGCGGACGACGAATCGGGCACCTGCATCATTGAAATGCCCGACGAGATTGTGGACGCCAGCGCGGCCACTCAGCTGGGCAACCTGCGCACCATTTTGACGGACACGGCCGGAGGCTCGTCGGGAATCGACCTGTTTTGACGGGCACGTGTGAAGTGACACTGAGAAAGGTCTCTGCTTTTCCCGGAACAGGGACAGGACCTTGGGACATAGACTGCCGGAGGATGCCATGCCTTCCATTTTTCAACAAATGACTCGTCAGGTCTACAAGGCGGAGCCTTACAGCCTGACGGGAAAAATTGAAAACATTGTGGGTATGTCCATTGAGGCCTCCGGCGGGCGGGCGGCGGTGGGCGATATCTGCCGCATTTACAACGGGGACTCCGGCGGACAGGTGACTGCCGAGGTGGTGGGCTTTAAGAACGACCACATTCTGCTCATGCCCTATTCGGACATGAACGGCATTTCGGCGGGCAATTTTGTGCGCAATACCGGCGGGCAGCTCACCCTCCAGGTAGGGGAGTTTCTCCGTGGGCGGATTATCAATGCCCTGGGTCAGCCCATTGATGGCAAGGCTCCCTTTGAGGGGGGCACTCCCTACTGCGTGGGAGGGGGGTACATCAACCCCCTTCAGCGTCCCCCAATTCGGGAACGCATCCAGTTCGGGGTGAAGGCCATTGATGGGCTTATCACCATTGGAAAGGGTCAGCGCATCGGCATCTTCGCCGGTTCCGGCGTGGGCAAGTCAACGCTGATGGGCATGATTGCCAAAAACGTCACCGCGGATATCAACGTGATTGCCCTGGTGGGCGAGCGAGGCCGCGAGGTTCTGGAATTTGTGGAGAAGGACCTGGGGCCCGAGGGTATGAAGCGCTCCATCTTAGTGGTTGCCACCTCCGACCAGCCGGCCATGCTGCGCATGAAGTGCCCCAGCGTTGCCACCGGCATCGCCGAGTACTTCCGGGACCAGGGGTACGACGTGCTGCTGATGATGGACTCCCTCACCCGCTTTGCCATGGCCCAGCGGGAGATTGGCCTGGCCATCGGCGAGCCGCCGGTGTCCAGAGGCTATACCCCGTCCATGTACGCGGAAATGCCCAAGCTGCTGGAGCGCAGCGGCAATTTCAGCCGGGGCTCTATCACGGGGGTATACACGGTGCTGGTGGAGGGCGACGACACCAACGAGCCCATCGCTGATACGGTGCGGGGCATTTTGGACGGACACATCGTCCTCTCCCGGCAGCTGGCCAATTCCAATCACTATCCCGCCATCGATGTGGGGGCCAGCATCTCCCGTCTGATGGCTGAGATTGTCTCCCCGGAGCACCGGCAGCTGGCCAGCCGGGTGCGGGATATCATGAGCGTCTACGAGAAAAACGCCGACCTGGTGGCCATTGGGGCCTATAAGCCGGGCAGCAACCGCAAGCTGGATTTCGCCATGTCCAAGATAGATGCGGTGAACGCTTTTCTCACCCAGGATGTGAACGAGGCGTTTACCTATGAGCAGTGCGTGGACGGCTTGGCCAAAATCCTAAAATAATCCGCTGAGGAGCGAAGCTACAGATGAAGAAATTCAAGTTCTCCCTGGATTCGGTGCTGTCCTACAAGCAGCAGGTGCTGGACGCGCTGAAGGGCGAGCACGCCGCCATTCTGGCCCAGGTTCGGGAGCAGGAGGACGTGCTGGAGGCCGCGTGGCAGGCCTACCGGGACTGCAACGAGGAATACCGCCAGCGCAAGGCCGAGGGCATCACCGTGATGGACGCCATGTTCTATCAGAACGGCCTGCGGGTGCTGGAGCGGGACATTCAGCGGGAGACCGACCGGCTGGAGGAGCTGCGCCGCCAGGAGGAGGCCAAGCGGCAGGAGGTAGTGGACGCCAAAATCGACACCTCCTCCATTGAGAAGCTGAGAGAGCACAAGCTGGAGGACTACCACAAGGCGGTGCAGAAGGCGGAGGAAAGCATGATTGACGAGTTTGTCAGCTCCGCCCGGGTGCGCTCCAGCGTGGGCGCATAAATAAAAGGTGCTCCCGCAAAGCCGGTTCCCAGGCTTTGTGGGGAGAGAAGGAGCAAGG
The DNA here is from genome assembly GCA_948766235.1 of uncultured Oscillospiraceae bacterium. Taxonomy (GTDB): domain Bacteria; phylum Bacillota; class Clostridia; order Oscillospirales; family Oscillospiraceae; genus Enterenecus. The sequence goes on from CAQCFX010000007.1 coordinate 45,286, forward strand.
GAGCGCACGCGGTTTTCGCCGCAGGCGGAAGCAAAGCGGAGCGGACTTTGCGACGACGAGGTGTCCAATTCGGCGCTCGCGCCGTTTGGAGATAAATATTTTAAAAGAAAGGAGGAAAACGAAATGGACGGTTTAAGCTACCAAATGTTAAAGATGTCGGCTGCCTGCACAGCGACCTACGACAAGACGGACTTGATATCAGACCTCGGCAAGGCCGCTTCCGGCAGCAAAAACGACGACTTCCAGAAGATGATGGATAAGGTGAAGTCGGGGCAGAGCGACACCAAGACGCAGGAGCGGCCCAAGAGCGAAAAGCCCGCCGCGGAAAAGGCCGACGGTCAGCACGAGGAGGAGGACCCCATCGAGGCGGCCAAGCGCCTGCAAGTATACCTGGTCCCCGTAAGCCCTGAGGAGCTGGCCCAGTACCCCGCAGAGTGGCTGCCCCAGGTGGAGGAGGGGGAACCCATCGTATGTATCGGTGTGCGCACCGGAGCCAACGGAGAGGACATTCCCATACTCGTGGGCGCAAAGCAGGCCGCGCAGATGTACGGCAAGCCGGTGGTTGACCCCGCGCTGTACGACGTGTCCGACCCCGAGGCCGACGCCATGCTGGAGGCCTCCGCCCCCGGCACGGACAACAGCCCCGCAGCCCTTCTGGAAAAGGCTACCGCCGAGCAGTTCGGCAAGGAGGTTCAGCAGGCGGCGGAGGAGGTCCAGCCCGAAGACAAAGAGGGCGGCAGTGAGTTTGAAATCCTCGACGCCGAGCAGGCCCCCCAGCGCCTGTTCCACGACGTGGAAGCCGCCCCGGTGAAGGTGGGCGAGGTGTACGACGCCCAGCAGACCGAGGAGCCCGATGTGGCGGGGCAGATCGACGCCCAGCTGGCCAGCGCCTTGGAGACCGGCGAATCCCTGGTGCGCGTCCAGCTCAACCCGGAGAACCTGGGCAGCGTGACGGTGGAGATCAGCCAGAGCGCCGACGGTGTTCTGCGCGTGGCCCTCAGCGCCCACAACAGCGAGACCCGCGGCCTCTTGGAGCGCCACGCCGCCGATTTGCAGGGACTGCTCAGCAGCCGCACCCAGCAGAGCGTGGAAGTGGACGTTCAGCGCGGACAGGAGAGCCAGCAGAACCAGCAGCAGCAGAACTACGACGGCCACAACGGCCACGCCCAGGGCGGCCAGGAGGAGCGCCGGCAGCAGCGCCGGGAGCACCCCGCCGGCAGCCAGGACTTCATGCAGCAGCTGCGCCTGGGACTCATCCCCACCGACGGGGAAAATTGATCCAGAAAGGAGAGATACGTACATGAGCGACTACTCAATGGCCGACATTGCCAATCTGCGGCGCAAGGTGGACAGTGAGGCAAGCGTCCCCGTGGCGAAAAACAGCACCAGCCGCACGGGAAACACCGAGCTGAACATGGAGGACTTCCTCACGCTGATGGTGGTGCAGCTTCAGAACCAAACCATTGACGACACCATGGACACCAGCGAGATGATGAACCAAATGGTTCAGATGCAGATGATCTCCGCCATCACCAACATGACCGAGACCAGCATCATGAGCTATGCCAGCTCCCTGGTGGGCAAGGTGGTCACCATCGGCATTCCCAGCGGCGACAGCCTGGAGGAACGGGAAATTCTGGTGACGGGCACCGGCGTCTCCAACGGCCAGCAGGTGATTTTCGGCAGCGACGGCGAGACCTACGCCCTGAACCAAATCATGGCGGTGGGCAGGCTGCCCGACATCAAGGAACCCGACAAGCCCAGCGAGGGCGAAGGGGAGGACGGCGGCGAGACCGAGGGCGTGGAAAAACCCGGCGAGGGCGGCGATGTGACCAAGCCCGGCGAGGGTGAGGACGTGGAAAAGCCCGGCGAGGACGAGGAGGGCACGAATCCCCCGGCGGTGGAAGGCCCCGGCGAGGGACAGGAGACCCAGCCCGATCCCGACACCCAGTACGACGGAACGCAGGGCGCTCCCACCGACGATTGACGAGGTGATATGAGATGATCCAGCGTGTATCGGGGCTGCAGCCGCGCACGTCCGCGCCCGAAACCCAGGTACAGCGGCGGGGACCGGGCGGCGCGTTCGGAGCCATGCTCCAGCAGGAGCTGGTCAGGAGCAGCCAGGAGCAGCAGACACAGCAAACCCAGGGCGTCGCGTTTTCCAAGCACGCCTTCTCCCGGGCACAGGAGCGGGGCATCGAAGTGACCCCCGATCTGATGGATCAGCTGGCGGGCAGCGTGATTCGTGCCCAGGAAAAAGGAGCGACCAACATCCTGGCGATGGATGGGTCAAAGGCATTTATCATCAATGTGCCCAATGCAAAGGTCATTACCACCATTACCCAGGAGGAAATGAGACAAAATATCTTCACGAACATTGACGGCGCCGTATTCCTGTAATATGATACAGAAAGCAGGACCGATTTCGGATGCTTTCGGCCTTTGTCCGACTGACAGGGCCGGGCGGCGCCAAAACCGAAAGGAGTTAATGATTCAACTATGACTGGTTCTATGTATGCAGCCATCGCGGGTCTGAGGACCCATATGCAGAACCTGAACGTAATCGGCAACAACATCGCCAACGTGAACACCCAGAGCTACAAGTCCGCCCGCTCCGTGTTCAAGACCTCTATCTACACCACCATGTCCGGCGGCTCCGACGGCACCCAGACCGTCGGCGGCCGGAACCCCTCCCAGATTGGCTACGGCGCCAACATGGGCAGCGTGGACATCGACATGAGCACCGGCAACTACACCGTCACCGGCAACGCCACCGACATGATGCTGGACGGCGACGGCTTCTTCCTCATGGGCAACAAGGACGTGGCCGAAACCTTCGACGGCTCGGACGCCGACGTGAGCAAGCTCACCTCCCTCACCCTCACCCGGCTGGGCAACTTCGGGTTCAAGGCGGACGGCTACCTTACCAACAACGACCTGTGCGTCTACGGCTTTATGTGCATCGGCGTGTGGGGCGACGCGAACCACCAGAATATCCCCGACAATAAGAAGGCGGGCGACCCCATCTTCAGCGACCAGCTGGTGCCCATCCGCTTCCCCGGGGAGCGGACGGTGACCAAGTATTATAACGAGAACGGTGAGGAAGTGCAGCCGAATGAGGACGGCTCGCAGCCCGAGAATACCACCGCTAAAGAAGTGGTGGAAATCGCTTACGCCTTTGAGGATGCCACCGTGGGCGGGCGGTTGACCGACGCCTATAAGCGGGTGGAGATCATGGGGGCTGACGGCCAGCCTCAGAACCCCCAGCAGTTTGAAAATGTCCCCCTTACCAAGGCCCAATTTACCGGCATCACCGTGGACCAAAAGACCGGCCTCATCACCGGCCGGAGCAACGCCACTAAGGAGCTGGTGACCATCGGCTGTGTGGCGGTGGGCCAGGTGACCAACCCCAACGGCGTCACCCAGATCGGCAACAGCTACTACACCGCCGGAAACGGCTCGGGCGATTTGACCATCTCCATCCTGGGCGGCGGCGCGGAGGGCCTGGGAGAAAAAGGCGACCTCACCCACGTGAACGCCTCTCTGCGTCAGGCGAATAATCCGGACCCTGGTGCGGACGCCGCCCCCGATACTCCGGCGGACGGCCTGCGCCTGCGCAACGGCGGCGACACCGGCCTTATGTCCAACGGCCTGGAGATGTCCAAGACCGACCTGGCCCAGGAGATCGCCAACATGATCCTCACCCAGCGCGGCTACCAGGCCAACACCCGCATTATCACCGTGACCGACTCCATGCTGGAGGAACTGGTCAACATGAAGCGCTGATTCTAAGCACGTAACTGCGGCGAGGCCCGGGGGTGCCCCTTCCCCCGGGCCGGTCCGATGAGCTCCTGCCCACCCAAAGGAAAAGGAGGTTTGCACCATGATTGTCCTGACTAAACGAAATCATGAAAAATTCCTTGTCAATCACCTGCAAATCGAGTATATTGAGAGTATCCCTGAATCCAAGATTGTCATGATGAACCACGACTTTTACCTCGTCCGGGAGAGCACGGAGGAGATCATTGATAAGATCGCGCGCTACAACGCCAAGGTGATGGATATTCAGCGCGAGATCACCATTGTGGATAAGCGGTAAACAAAGAGAAAACCGGCGGCTGGGCGTGCCCCCGCCCGTTTTGGAGGTAGTGCGGTAGTATGAATATCACCTATATCATCGGCGTTGTGCTGGCCCTCCTGGTGTTCTTGGTGGGTTGCGTGCTGGGCATCAACATCGGACCCAAGGCGGCTGGATTAGAACCCATTACGTTTACGCCGGGGAACCTGTGGAACTTCTTTGACGCGGCCAGTATCTTCATCGTCATTGGCTGTACCATGGCCATCGTGGTGGCCAGCTTCCCGGGCAGCACCTTGGCGGCCATCCCCAAGCACTTCGGCATTATGCTCAACGCCAAGAAGTTTGACCCCATGAAGTACATCGACCAGCTGGTGGACCTGGCCCAGACCGCCCGTAAGAACGGCCTGCTGGCCCTGGAAGGCAAGGCCAACGAGCAGGAGGACCCCTTCTTCAAGCAGGCCATTATGCTCATCGTGGACGCCAACGACCCGGACAAGGTCCGCGCCATTTTGGAGAACGACATTGAGTGTATGTCCGCCCGGCATGAGGACGCGGCCGCGCTGTACGACAAAGCCTCCTCCGTGGCCCCGGCCTTCGGCATGGTGGGTACGCTGGTGGGTCTGATTAACATGCTGAACAACATGGAAATTGGCGGAGACGGCGGCTCCACCCTGGGCAAGGACATGGGCACGGCCCTGATTACCACGCTGTACGGCTGTATTATGGCCCATATGCTGTTCGGCCCCATCGCCAATAACCTGCGTATCCGGGACAGCGAGGAAGTGCTGTGCAAGCAGATTATCGTGGAGGGCATTATGTCCATCCAGTCCGGCGAGAACCCCAAGGCCCTGCGGGAGAAGCTGCTCACCTACGTGCCCCAGAACAAGCGCAGCGAGGGCGGAAGCGCCAAGTCCGGCGGCGGAGAATAAGGCTGCTATGCACGGTGTTAAGGAGTTGAAACCATCGTGAAAAAGAAAAAAGGCGGGGGCGGCGGCGCCAACTGGATGGATACATATGGCGATATGGTTACGCTGCTGCTGTGCTTCTTTGTGCTTTTGTACTCCATGTCCACGATAAGCGAGGAGAAGTGGAAGGCTATCGTCACCAGCTTTAACCCCTTCGCTCAGGAGACCCCCACCGACCCGGAGGGCAACGGCGGCCCTGTGGCGGACCCCAGTTTGGGTGAGACCGGCGTGAACGAGCCGGACAGCGACCAGCTCACCCAGGAGTCCATTGAGGATATGATGCAGGAGCTGTTTGAGCGGCTCCAGGACTATGCCTCCTCGGAGGGGCTGACGAGCACCGTCGCGGTGACCATGGAGGGCGGCGATATTCACTTGAAGCTCTCGGACAAGGCCATGTTTGCCGGGGAGAGCTACAGGCTGCTCACGGAAGCGCGGGAGGTGCTGACCAGCGTGTGCGGGATGCTGGACAGCGCTGAGGACGCAATCGAGGAAATCCGGGTGGAGGGCCACACCGCTCAGCTGTATGATAACCGGCCCAATGAGACCTATGGCGACCGGCACCTGGCCGGCGACCGGGCGGCCGAGGTGGCCAGCTTCATCCAGGACCACAGCTCCATCCATCCCGCCCGCATTTGCAACGTTGGCTGGGGCCAGTGGCACGCCATTGCGGACAATCAGGGCGAGGATGGCAAGGCTCCGAACCGCCGGGTGGAGCTGATTATCAGCGCGCGAAACCTGGAGATGGAGGAGCTGGGCAAGACGCTGTCCCAGTACACCACGGACGAGCAGCCCGCTCAGACCCAGGAACCCACAGCCAGCACACAGGAACCGTAAAAATTACGCAGACCAGGTGAGGTGATTCGATGTCCGAGGTATTGTCACAAAGTCAAATCGACGCGTTGTTGAACTCCATGCGCAGCGGTGACAATGTGGACCAGGCGGAGAACAAACAGCCGGAGAAAAAATACCGGAAGTATGACTTCACCACCCCCCGCAAGTTTACCAAGGACCGCATCAAGATGCTCAACGGCATCTTTGAGAACTACACTCGTGTCGTCAGCTCCCGGCTGAACGCCCAGCTTCGCACCACCTGCGAAATTGAGGTGGAAAGCATCGAGGAGCAGAAGTTCTACGAGTTCAACAACGCCTTGAGCGAAGGGGACGTGCTGGCCATGGTGGACGTTACCATCCACTCCCGTGATGAGGGCGGCACGGATACCATGGCGGAGGACCAGGTAATGGTGTATCTGTCCACCTCCACAGCCCTGGGGATGATGGACCGGATGATGGGCAGCGAGGAGGAGAGCTCCCACGAGATACCCATAGGGTATGCCTACACCGACCTGGAGCTTCAGCTGTACGAGCTGCTGCTAAAGGACATCATCGTCCTGATGGGCAGCAGCTGGGAAAACTATGTGCCCATCACCTTTGAGTATAACCGCACCCAGGTGAACCCCACCCTGGTTCAGCTGCTGAACCTGGACGAGACGGTGGTGCTGGTGGATATGAAGCTGACCTTCGGCGGAAACGAGGGGCGCATGAGTGTAGTGCTTCCCGGCAGCGTTCTAATGAGCGTTTTCGGAGAGGTCAACCGGGAAAGCATGGGGCGCAAGGCGGCCAGCGAGGACAACTCCGAGGAGATTTTCGACCAATTACGGGACTCCAGCCTGGAGATTATCGCCCAGCTGGGCGATACCCAGTTGTCGCTGAGCGACATCTATCACCTGAACGTAGGCGATGTGCTGGACCTGGGAAGGCCGAAGGATTCGCCGGTATTTTTGGAAATCGGCGGCTACCAATGGTTCACCGGACGCATGGGGACCCACAAGAAAAACATGGCCATCAAGATAGACGAGGTTTGCTATTCGGCCGAACAAAGGAGCGAGTAAGCGATGGAGAAGGAAGTGTTCAGCCCAATGGCGATAGATGCCTTGGGCGAAATGATGAATATCAGCCTTGGCTCCTCGGCCACCGCGGTATCTAATATGCTGGACCACCGCGTGGACATCACCACGCCTACGGTTACGGTGGTGGACATGAAGGATTTCTCGCTGGGGAACTTAGAGCCCGCCATCGGCGTAGAAATCAAGTATGTGGAGGGCCTGGAGGGCAGCAACATCATGCTGCTCAAGCGCAGCGACATCAAGGTCATCGTAGACATACTCATGGGTATGGAGACTCCCGATGAGGAGTTCGAGCTCAACGAACTGACCATCAGCTGCGTGTGCGAGGTCATGAATCAGATGATGGGTTCGGCGGCCACCGCCATGTCCGACTTCCTGGGCTTCCGGGTGGACATCTCCACGCCGCAGTCCTTTGAGCTGGATGACCTGGAGCAGTTCAAGCAGGAGCATATGCCCAAGGGCGCGGACCAAATTGTGGTGGTGCGCTTCTTCCTGAAAATTGAGAACGCGCTGGAAAGCGAGTTCATGAACGTGATGTCGGTGGCTCTGGCCAGAGAGCTCATCAAGAGCCTGGGCCTGGAGGACGAAATCACCATAGGCGGAGCGGCGGACGCAGCGCCCGCGCCGGCTCCTGCCCCCGCCCCCGCGCCGGAGGCGGCGTCCGGCGGCAGCGACCAAAAGATGAGCCAGGAGGACATCGAGCGGATGCTGGCGGGCATGAACGGCGCGCCGGAACCCGCTCCCGCTCCCGCGCCGGAGCCTGTGTCCGGCGGCGGCGACCAAAAGATGAGCCAGGAGGACATCGAGCGGATGCTGGCGGGCATGAATGGTGCGCCGGAACCCGCTCCCGCGCCGGAGCCTGTGTCCGGCGGCGGCGACCATAAGATGAGCCAAGAGGAGATTGAGAAAATGCTGTCCGGCATGGGCTCCTCC
>CAQCFX010000008.1:0-39681 GCA_948766235.1 uncultured Oscillospiraceae bacterium
TCGCCGAAGCGCTGCACCAGCACGCCCCCCGCCAGCATATTGGACAGGGACGCGATGTGCTTGCCGTAGCGGTAGGGCTCGTTGAAGGGGGAGGTGAAGCGGTTACTGACCAGCAGGGCGAAGTTGGTGTTCTCGCTTCTCAGCGACGGGTCGGAGTAGGAGTGGCCGTTCACCGTATTAATGCCCTCCACGTTCTCCGCCACCACATGGCCGTAGGGGTTCATGCAGAAGGTGCGCACCTGGTCGCCGTACTGCTTGGTGCGGTAGACCAGCTTGGACTCGTACACCACGTCGGTGATGTGCTCAAACACGGTGGCGGGCAGCTCCACCCGCACGCCGATGTCCACCTGGTTGTTCAGCACCTCCAGCCCCAGGCCCTTGCACTGGTTGGCAAACCACTCCGCCCCCGACCGGCCCGGCCCCGCGATGAGATAGGGGGCGGTGAAGCGCTCCCCGCGTTCGGTAACCAGGGTGTACACGCCGTCCCTGGCCTCGATGGAGGTCACGGCGGTGTCGAATAGGAACGTGTGCTTTTCCCGGATGGCCTCGTAGATGCTGGTGAGGATGTTCAGGTTGTTTTCCGTGCCCAGATGCTTGCACCGGGCCTGGAGCAGATGGAGGTCGTACTTCAGCGCCTCCCGCTCCAGGGCTTTCGCCTGGGGGGTGGCGGTGGAGTAGGCCTCGGTGGTGGCCCCGTGCTTGACGTTGAGCGCGTCCACGTAGTCGATAAGGTCCATGACTTCCTTTTGCTCCAAAAAGTCGGTGAGCCAGCCGCCGAAAGCGGTGGTGAAGTTGAACTTTCCGTCGGAAAAGGCCCCCGCGCCGCCAAAGCCGCACATGGTGCCGCATACCCTGCACTGGATGCAGGCCTTGACCTTGCCCGCCACGATGGGGCATTGCCGGCGGTAGATGTCCGCCCCCTGGTCCACCACCAGCACCTTGGCGGAGGGGCATTTCAGGGCCAGCTCATAGGCGGCGTAAATGCCCGCCTCGCCGGTACCCAGAATCATCACGTCGTATTGGTTGTTCATAGCGTTCTCCTCTATGCTTCAATCGTATTGTATCTGCCCCAGGTACCAGCCGGTGATGCCGTCTTTTTTCGCCAGGCAGCCCCGCTGGGTGCGGCGCACCAGGCTCAGCCGGTCCCCGGGGGTGACGCTCAGGCGGTAGTCGGTGGCGTCCTCGGTGTGGATTTTTCCGTCTCGCCACACGCTCACGTAGTCCCGGGGCAGCCACATGGTCCGCCCCGAGGTGGGGTGGCGGATGAATACGCAGTCCCCGCCCTCCGCCAGCACCTCCACCACGCTGTCCGACCAGCGGATGTTCAGCGAGTTCTCACAGGGCTGCTGCGCCTCCAGGGCGGTGACCAGGGGGAAGTCGTCGTAGGACTCCACGCTCATCCGGTCTGCGGTGATATCGGGGATGACGAGGGCGTTGAGCTGCCCGTCCAGCTTGAGCACGCAGCCCCCGTCGATGGAGGCGATATGCCGCGCCCGGTGAATGAGGGGGTTAGCGCACTGAATATGGGGGTCGTACAGGGTCACGGGCCAGTGGCCCACCACCACCCATTTTTGGAAGCTGTGCCCCTGGCCGAGAAAGTCGTCGTTTTTCATGCAGGGGTAGGCCTCCAGCTCGTCCAGCCGGTCCTCCCTTGGGATGCCGCCGTGGACGAAGATGAAGTTCCCCGCCTCCAGAATGTGGGGGAGATTGAGCAGGAACTGGGTTTCCCGCGGGTAGTAGTCCAGCAGGGCGGCGCGCAGGGCGGGCAGGTCGGAGGAGCGCTGGGGCATGGGGTGGCCCAGCTCCAGCCCCATTTGCAGCAGGGTGGAGCGCTCCCGCCAATAGCTGAGGATGGGCCACAGCTCCGCGTCCACGCCGGGGCGGCCCTCCAAAAACGTTCGGTCGATATGGTCGCAGTTTCCGCACAGGGAGTAGACGGTGTGTGTTTTTTGCAGGTCCATCACATACCGCAGCACACCCAGGCTGTGCGTTCCCTTCTCCAGCAAATCGCCCACCAAAATAAGCACGTCGTCAGGGGAAAAGCGCAGCTTTTTCAGCAGGCCCTGGAGATAGAGCAGATTGCCGTGAATATCGCTGATGGCGATAACCCGGCGGCCTGGTTCAATGCTGGGCCGGATTACGCAGGCAGATTGGCGCATGGCTCCCACGTCCTTTGCATCATACTTCATGCCGTGGCCTTTACGCGGCACACATCAACATTGTATCACAAAGCGGGCGGGATGAGAAGTAAAAAACCTGCGAAGTTGGGGCGACAAAAGGGAAAAATTTTCTGAAATTCGACAAGATTGATTTTGCGCTCTTGCCTTTAGCGCTTTTGTCTGCTAAAATACATCTACGAAATCAAAGTAAGGGAGGATGGACGCGATGCCCAAAGCAAGCGCGAAGGAGCGCAGCACGGCGCTCTACGAGAGTATTTTAGAGCTTTCCAGCATGGAGGAGTGCCGCGCCTTTTTTGACGATTTGTGCACTGTGGGCGAGCTGCGGGCCATGGAGCAGCGCTATGACGTGGCTTTGCTGCTGGACCAGGGGCTGGTGTACACCGAGATTTTGGAAAAGACGGGGGCCAGTTCGGCCACCATCAGCCGGGTGAACCGCATTTTTTCCTTCGGCACGGGGGGCTTCCGGAAGATGATTGAGCGCCGGAAGCAGCGCAAGGCATGAGAGCACGGCGCCCGCCGGAATGGCGGGCGCCGTTTTTTGGCGCGGGTCTACGCCCCGTAGGTTGCCGGCGTCCCCGCTGTGTGGTATGGTGGAGAAGAAAGGAGGTGCCGGCCATATGAACAATTATGTGACAGGCGGAACCATCAAACGCCTGCGGGAAGGGCGGCGCATGACCCAGGCCCAGCTGGCGGAAAAGCTGGGCGTGACCGACAAAGCGGTGTCCAAGTGGGAGACCGCCCGGGGCCTGCCCGACGTCACGCTGCTGGAGCCGCTGGCCGGGGCGCTGGGCATTTCGGTGCCCGAGCTGCTCTCCGGCGAGCAGGTGGTCAATTCCAACCGGGCCGCCAACATTCTGCGCTCGCCCTTGTATGTCTGCCCGGTGTGCGGAAATATCATCCACTGTGCCGGTCCGGCGGTGGCGGCCTGCTGCGGCGTGACGCTGCCGCCCCTGGAGGCGGAGGAGCCGGACGAGGAGCACAGGCTCATTCGAGAGAGCTTTGACGGGGAATATTTCTTTTCCATCCCCCACGAAATGCGCAAGGACCACTATATTTCCTTCATGGCCTATGTGACCACCGGCCGGTTCGACCTGGTGAAGCTCTACCCGGAGGGCCAGCCCGGGGCCCGGTTTTACCCCTGGGGCGGCGGCTGGCTTTACTGGTACTGCAACCGCCACGGGCTGTTCCGGGAAAAACTGTAGACGTGAAAACTCCCCGCCGGAGGCGGGGAGTTTTGCTTGTTGTCACGCTGGGATTGACCGCGCGGCCGGGCGGTTATCCTCGCGCTTCTATCTAAAGTATAGCGCGCCGGACTCGAAAATGGGCTGGAGCTTGTCGCCGGGGATGTTTTTGGCCACAAACTCACCCCGCCGCTCGCTGTGGCCCATCTTGCCGAACACCCGGCCGTCGGGGGAGAACACGCCCTCAATGGCGCACATGGAGCCGTTGGGATTTACCGCGATGTCCATGGAGGGCACACCCTGGGCGTCCACATACTGGGTGGCCACCTGGCCGCCCGCGATGAGCTGGTCCAGCGCCGCCTGGGAGGCCACAAACCGGCCCTCGCCGTGGGAGACGGTGATGGTGTGCAGGTCGCCCGTGTGGCTGAGCAGCATCCAAGGGGACTTCACCGACGCCACCCGGGTGGTGACGTACCGGCTCTGATGCCGCCCAATCAGGTTGTAGGTCAGAGTAGGGCTGTTTTCGTCCACGGAGGAGATTTCGCCCGTGGGCAGCAGCCCCAGCTTCAGCAGCGCCTGGAAGCCGTTGCAGATGCCCAGCATCAGCCCGTCCCGGTGCTTGAGCAGGTCGTGCACCGCGTCCGTGAGCCGGGGATTGCGGAAGAAGGACACGATGAGCTTGGCGCTGCCCTCCGGCTCGTCGCCGCCGGAGAAGCCGCCGGGGAGGAACACAATCTGGGCGTTTTTAATGGCCCGCTCCAGCTCCAGGGCAGACTGGGCCAGGGCGTCGGGGGTCAGGTTGCGTATCACCACCGTCTCCGCGTCCATGCCGGCGCGCAGGCAGGCCCGGACGGAATCGTACTCGCAGTTGGTGCCGGGGAACACAGGGATGACCACGCGGGGCCTTGCAATCTCGCCGTCAAACACCGCGGGGGAGCGGCGCTCCCAGGTGATGGGCTCCACCGGCTCGGACGTACCCGCCTTGGTGGGGTAGACCTCCTCCAGCGTCTTTTCATTCAGCGCCAGCAGCTCGTCGATGGGGGCGCAATCCGCCCCGATGGTGACAACAGGCTCGGCGGTGGTGCGGCCGATTTTGGCCCACAACCCGTCCGGGTGGCAGTTTCCCAAATCTTCCGTCAGCTCCGCCACAATGGCCCCCGGGCGGGGGGCGTACCACGCCGCTCCGCCTTTATCCAGGGACTGGAAGCCTATCCGGTTGCCGAAAGACATCTTCATCACGGCCTCGGCCATACCGTTTTCCACCGCGTAAGCGGCCTTTACCTTCCCCGCCTGCGTCAGGGCGCGCAGCTGCGCCCAAGCCGCCGTTCGCTTTTCCGAACTTCCATCCAGCCCGCCCTCCTGGAACAGGTACACCGGATGCCCCGCCTCTTTGAACTCGGGGGAGAGCACGTCCGATGCCTTGACGGGGGCGATGGCAAAGGAGATCAGCGTGGGCGGTACGTCCAGGTCCAGGAAGGAGCCGGACATGGAATCCTTGCCTCCGATGGCGGCGGCGCCGTAGTCCAGCTGGGCGTCCAGCGCCCCAAGCAAAGCGGCGAAGGGCTTGCCCCAGCGCTCCGGCTCATTGCGTAATTTCTCGAAAAACTCCTGCATGGTGAGGTAAACGGCCTTGTAGTCCGCCCCCGCCGCCACCAGCTTGGCGATGGAGGTGGTCACCGCGTCATAGGCCCCCTGGTAGGGGTTGGCGGACAACGCCTCCGGGTCGCAGCCCCAGGCCATGACGCTGGCCTGGTCGGTCTCCTCCCCCGGCATGGTGGGCAGCAGCGCCGCCATGGCCTGGGCGGGAGTGGTCTGGGTCTTGCCGCCGAAGGGCATGAGCACACTGCCCGTACCGATGGAGCCGTCAAACCGCTCCACCAGCCCCCGGCGGCTGGCGCACTTCAGGCTTGCCGCCATCTCCCGCAGGTTGGAAAAGTCGTGGCCGGCCAGGTCGTAGTTCCGATCCGGCACGGACACGCGGGCCCGCTTCACCGCGCCGTTGGTGTTCAAAAACTCCCGGCTCAGATCGGCGATGGTTTGGCCCTTCCAGGTCATGACCATCCGGGGGCTCTCGGTGACTACCGCCACCCGGTAGGCCTCCAGGTTCTCCGCCTCCGCCATGGCAATGAACTGCTCCTCGTCCTCGGCGGCCACCACCACGGCCATACGCTCCTGGCTCTCGGAGATGGCAAGCTCGGTGCCGTCCAGACCCTCGTACTTCTTGCGCACCGCGTCCAGGTCAATCTCCAGCCCGTCGGCCAGCTCGCCAATCGCCACCGACACGCCCCCCGCGCCAAAGTCGTTGCAGCGCTTAATCATCCGGGTGACGTTCTCGTCCCGAAACAGCCGCTGGAGCTTGCGCTCCTCGGGGGCGTTGCCCTTCTGCACCTCGCTGGCCATGGTGGCCAGGGACTTTTTATTGTGGCTCTTGGAGGAGCCGGTGGCCCCGCCGATGCCGTCCCGGCCCGTGCGGCCGCCCAGCAGGATGATAACGTTGCCAGGGGCGGGGCGCTCCCGGCGCACGTGGCTGGCAGGAGCTGCGGCCACCACCGCGCCGCACTCCAGCCGCTTGGCGATGTACCCGGGGTGGTAGAGCTCGGCCACGTGGCCGGTGGCCAGGCCAATCTGATTGCCGTAGGAGTACCCCGCCGCGGCGGTCTGGGCCAGCTTGCGCTGGGGCAGCTTGCCCTCCAGCGTGTCGGACAGGGGCACGGTGGGGTCGCCGCCCCCGGTGACGCGCATGGCCTGGTGGACGTAGGCCCGGCCGGACAGGGGGTCCCGGATGCAGCCGCCGATGCAGGTGGCCGCGCCGCCGAAGGGCTCTATCTCGGTGGGGTGGTTGTGGGTCTCGTTTTTGAACATGAGCAGCCAGTCCTGCTCCTCCCCATCCACGTCAGCGGTGACGTGGATGGAGCAGGCGTTAATCTCCTCGCTCTCGTCCAGCTCGGGCAGGAGGCCCCGTTTTTTCAGGACCTTGGCGCCAATGGTGGCGATGTCCATCAGGGTCTGGGGGCGCTTGGCGGCCTTCTCCTGGCCGTATACCTCCACCCGGGCGGCCAGGTAGCGCTCGTAGGCGGCCTGGACGGCGGGGTTGTCAATCTCCACGCCCTTCAAATGGGTGGAGAAAGTGGTGTGGCGGCAGTGGTCGGACCAATAGGTGTCCACCACCCGCACCTCGGTGATGGTGGGGTCCCGGCGCTCCCAGTCCCGGAAGTAGTTTTGCAGGAATTTCAAATCGTCCAAATCCATGGCCAGCCCCAGCTTGTCCAGCAGGGCGGCCAGCCCGTCCGCGTCCAGGGCGGTGAAGCCGTCCAAGGTCTCCACCCGGTCGGGGATGTCATAGCGCTGGGCCAGGGTGTCCGGCTTGTCCAAAGACGCCTCCCGGCACTCCACGGGATTGATAAGGTAGCTCTGGATTTTTTTCAGCTCCGATACGGACAACACGCCCTCCAGCACGTATACCTTGGCGTAGGCCACCAGGGGCCGGTTCCCGCCGGTCATCAGCTGGATGCACTGGGCCGCGGAGTCCGAGCGCTGGTCAAACTGTCCCGGCAGGGCCTCCACCGCCAGGATGGTGTGGGTTCCGGCGGGGCGGGGGAAGTCCTCGCCGCAGATTTCGTCCACCTGGGGCTCGGAGAACACCGTCCCCTTGGCCTGTTCATAGACAGCGGCGTCAATGCCCTCCACATCGTAGCGGTTGAGAATGGTCAGGCCGTTCAGTCCCTGGATTCCCAGCTGTTCCCGCAGGTCGCGGCACAGCCCCTGGGCCTCCACATCGAAGCCGGGACGTTTGTGGACGTAGCAGCGAAACACTTGGCTTTTCATGATCTATTTCTCCTTCATCCGGCGGCGGGGCGCCGGAAAGATTATGGATTTGCCGCAGTAGTCCACTCCTCCATGCGGTAGAAGGGGTTGGCTCTTGTGGGCTGAAGGTTGGACGCCAGCCCCCACCGCACCAGCAGGGAGCCCCGCTTGAAGCACAGCGGGGCGATGGGCGCGTCCTGGGCAAACAGCTGCCAGAGGGCCTGGGCGGCCTGGGTTTTCTCCTGGCCCTGGGCGGCCCGCCAGGCCCACAGCGCCTGGGTCAGCTCCCAGTTTTCATACCCGCCGTAGTTCAGGCTCCCCGTGAGCAGGGCGGAGGGGTCAAAGTCGCCGGGCAGGCGCACCTCGCCGATGTACAAATCAAACTGCCCCCGGCTGAGGGCGGCGGTATAGTCGTTCCAGGGCAGGCGGTTCACCGTCACCGTCACGCCCAGCTGGGAGAGGGCCTGGGCCAGCTGGCCGGCCACGGCCTGCCGGGTGTCGTTGTCGCTGTTCACCAAAATGGTGACCGCCAGGGGAGTGCGCCGGTAGTAGAGCAGGCCGTCCTCCTCGTTTTTGACGTACCCCGCCTCCTCCAGCAGAGCCTCGGCGCTCTCCAGGTCGAAGCGGAGGGCCTGGGCGGCGGTCTCGTCGTATTGGCCGCACAGGGGGGAGACGGGCAGCGCCGCCGCGTCCCCATGGCCGGACAGAAGCAGGCGCACCAACTCCTCACGGTCCAAAACCTGGGAAAAGGCCCGGCGCACCAGCTCCGACTGGCAGGGGCCCTGTGCCGCCCGAAATCCCACATACAGCAGGGAGGTGGTGGGGTAGTCGCAGGTCTCATAGCTGCTGGCGTAGCCCAGGGCGTAGGGGGAGGAGAAATCGGTGGTGACGGCGGTAATCTCGCCGCTGTCAAAGGCGGCGATGCGCTGCGCCGCGTCGGACACCGCCGTGAGGGGAATGGTGGCGTAAGGCAGGGCGGCGGCGGAGGGATGGTTGGGATTGGCCTGAAGGAACAGCCGCTCGCCGGAGGACTCGTAGCGGTAGGGGCCGCTGCCCAGGGGAGGGCCCTGCTCCTGCTCCTGCACCACAGGAATGTCCAGCAGGGCGGGTAGGCTGCCGTTGGGGGCGGACAGGGTGACCACCAGGGTCAGCTCGTCCGCGGCGGACACCGACGTCACCCCGGACAGCCGGGCGGCGTACAGCGCCGAGGTCCGGGCGGCGTTGAGGGAGGCGGCGGCGTGCTGGGCGGTGAGGGGGGAGCCGTCGGAGAACAGCGCCCCGGCCTTCAGGGTGAACGTCCAGCTGTACCCGTCCTGGCTGGGCGCGCCGGAGGCGGCCAGCACGGGCTGAGGCTGAAAAGCGTTGTCCAGCTCATAGAGACCCTGGTAGACAAGCCCCGTGAGCTCCTGATTCACCTGGCTGTCCCCGGTGATGGGGTGCAGCAGGGCGGCGGGGTCGTAGCCCAGGCTGAAGCGGAGGGACCGGGGGGCCTGGGTGGGAGTGGGTTCAGGCTCGGCGGTGGGGGTTGGCTCGGGCAGGGGCTGGCCGCAGCCCGCCAGGGCGAGAGCCAGGCACACCGCCGCGCACAGCAGGCGCAGCGGCCGCCTCATCGCAGCTGAATGACGGCGGCCATGGAACCCCGGCTGGTGCCCAGCCTGCGGTGGCTCCAGTACTTGTTCCCCAGGCAGGACGTGCACTCCCGGCATACGGCGATGTGGTCCGCCGCCAGTCCGGCCTGCTCCAGGCGCATGGCGTTAATGCCCTTCAGGTCCACGGCGAATTTGCCGTTTTCCTTGATTTTAATGTGCTGAAGCACCGCCGTGGACAGCGCGGAGGTCATGGCGTTGGGCACGTCCTCATGGGTCTCAAAGCAGTCGGGGCCGATGCCCGGGCCGATGGCGGCCAGAATGTCCCCCCGGCGGCAGGCGTAGATATCCTCCATCCGGTCCACCGCCGTGGTGGCGATGCCCGCGGCGGTGCCCCGCCAGCCCGCGTGGACGGCGGCAATCACCCGGCGCACCGGGTCGTAGAACAAAATGGGGATGCAGTCGGCGCAGTACACCACCAAGGCCGCGCCGGGCAGGTCGGTCATCAGGCCGTCCGCCTCATAGCTCACCTTGTCATAGGGGTCGCCCTTCAGGTCGGCGGTGGTGACGCAGCGCACTACGCCGCCGTGGACCTGGTTGGTGGTGGCCAGCTTTGTGCCGTCCGCGCCGATGGCGGAGAAAAACCGGCGGTAGTTTTCCCGGACGTGGTCGGGGTCGTCCCCCCGGCTCACCCCCAGGTTCAGGGATTCCCACATTCCCTCCGACACGCCGCCCAGGCGGGTGGAGAAGCCATGGGCCGCGCCGCCCGCGGCGTCGATGCCGTCGGCGGAGAGAAAGGTCACGCCGTTTTGGGTCTGCTCGATGATATTCATAGGCGCTCCTTATCAAACGTCCTTATGATATTCCGGACAGGTGCATTTTTTCCACTTCAGACCGCTGCCGCAGGGGCAGGGGTCGTTGCGGCCAATCTTCACGGTCTTTTTCACCGGCTGCTTCTTCACGGTGCCGTCCCCGCCGCCGGACTGGCCGGTGATTTTGGCCACCCGCTCCCGGCGCAGCTCCTCGTTGGTCTTGACGCGCACGGTGAACAGCCGCCGCAGCGTCTCCTCCTGGATGGCGGCGATCATCTGCTCAAACATATCGAAGCCTTCCCGCTTGTACTCCACCACCGGGTCAGACTGGCCGTAGGCCCGCAGGCCGATGCCCTGGCGCAGCTCGGTCATGGCGTCGATGTGGTCCATCCAGTACTCGTCCACCACCCGCAGCAGAATCACCCGTTCCAGCTCCCGCATGGCGGACTTGCCCGGCTCCATGCGCCCGGCCATGGCCTGCTCGATGACGGCCTCCCGCTTGGCGTAGTTGGCCTGGGCGGTCTCCAGCATCTCGCCGGACAGCTTATCGGCGGGGGTGCCGGCCGCCTCCCGCTGGAATTGGGCCAGCTGGTCGGGGGTGAACACCGACCCGGACAGGTGGGCGGTGGCGTTCTTGAAGTCCTCGCCGTCCAGGTGGGCCTGCTCCCCGGCGTGGCCGGCCACCAGGCCGGTGACGGTGGAGGAGAGCATATTCTCAATGGCGGCGTGGATGTCCTCCCCGTCCAGCACCTGGCGGCGCTGCTTGTAGATAACCCCGCGCTGGGTGTTCATCACGTCGTCGTACTCCAGCACGTTTTTCCGGGTCTGGAAGTTCCGGGACTCCACCTGCTTCTGGGCGTTCTCAATGGCGCTGGACAGCATCTTCTGGTCCAGCGGGGTGTCCTCGTCCACCCCGAAGCGCTCCATCATGTTCTGGATGCGCTCGGAGCCGAACAGGCGCAGGATATCGTCCTCCAGGGAGAGGAAGAACCGGCTCTCGCCGGGGTCGCCCTGACGGCCGGCGCGGCCGCGCAGCTGGTTGTCAATGCGGCGGGACTCGTGGCGCTCGGTGCCCAGGATGTAGAGGCCGCCGGCCTGGCGCACCCGCTCGGCCTCCTCTTGAATTTCCTCCTTGTACTTGGCCTCCGCCTGGGCGAAGGCTTTTCGGGCGTCCAGAATCTCCTGGTTGTCGGTGTCGGCGTGGCCGGTGGCCTCGGCGATGAGCTCATCGCTCATGCCCTGCTTTCTCAGCTCCGCCTTGGCCATGAACTCCGCGTTGCCGCCCAGCATGATGTCCGTGCCGCGCCCGGCCATGTTGGTGGCCACGGTGACGGCCCCGAACTTGCCCGCCTGGGCCACGATCTCCGCTTCCTTCTCATGGTGCTTGGCGTTGAGGACGTTGTGCTTGATGCCCGCCCGGGTGAGCATTTTGCTCACCAGCTCGGAAATCTCGATGGACACCGTGCCCACCAGCACGGGCTGGCCCTTCTCGTGGCAGGCCTTGATCTGCTCCACCACGGCGCGGTACTTGCCCGCCTGGGTTTTGTACACCACGTCAGGCTGATCCACCCGGGCCAGGGGCCGGTTGGTGGGAATCTCCACAATGTCCAGGTTGTAGATGGTGCCGAATTCCTCCTCCTCGGTCATGGCGGTGCCGGTCATGCCGGACAGCTTGTCGTACAGGCGGAAGTAGTTCTGGAAGGTGATGGTGGCCAGGGTCTTGGACTCCCGGGCCACGGTGACGTGCTCCTTGGCCTCGATGGCCTGGTGCAGGCCCTCGTTATACCGCCGGCCGTACATCAGGCGGCCGGTGAACTCGTCCACGATGATGACCTCGCCGTCCTTCACCACGTAGTCGATGTCCCGCTTCATCACGCCCCGGGCCTTGATGGCCTGGTTGATGTGGTGGGACAGGGTGGTGTTCTCCGGGTCGGACAGGTTTTCCACATTGAACGCCTGCTCCGCCTTGGCCACGCCCTGGGCGGTGAGGGTGGCGGTGCGGGCCTTCTCGTCCACCACGTAGTCCACGTCGGCGGTGGCGTCCTCCTCCTCTTTGGCGTCCACGGAAGCGACGCGCTTGCACTTGAGCCGGGCCACAAAGCTGTCCGCCAGCTGGTAGAGCTGGGTGGACTGCTCCCCCTGGCCGGAGATAATAAGGGGAGTGCGGGCCTCGTCGATTAGGATGGAGTCCACCTCGTCCACCACGGCGAAGGCGTGGCCCCGCTGGACCAGCTCGGAGGAGTAGATGGCCATGTTGTCCCGCAGGTAGTCGAAGCCGAATTCGTTGTTGGTGCCGTAGGTGATGTCCGCGTCGTAGGCCCGCTTCTTGTCCGCCTTGTCCACCCCGTGAATCACCAGGCCCACGGTGAGGCCCAAATAGCGGTACACCTTGCCCATCCACTCGCTGTCGCGCTTGGCCAGGTAGTCGTTGACGGTGATGATGTGCACGCCCCTGCCGGACAGGCCGTTGAGGTAGGCAGGGAGGGTGGCCACCAGGGTCTTGCCCTCGCCGGTTTTCATCTCGGCGATGCGGCCCTGGTGGAGGATGATGCCGCCAATCAGCTGCACCCGGTAGGGGCGCATCCCCAGCACCCGGTCCGCCGCCTCCCGGCAGGCGGCGAAGGCCTCGGGCAGGATATCGTCCAGGGTCTCCCCCTGGGCGAGGCGGGCTTTGAACTCGTCGGTTTTGGCGCGCAGGTCGTGGTCGCTGAGGGCGCGGTATTCGTCCTCCAGCGCCTCGATTTTATCCACCGTAGCGTTGAGCGCCTTGACCTCCCGCTGGGAGCGGGTGCCGAATACTTTGGAAAACAGACCCATAGCTTGTGTGTCCTTTCTCTTACGAATCGTTTCTATGTTCCATCACAATCTTGCAGCCGCGCTGCGTATCATATAAATTAGCTCGAAACAGTATATCACAAGCGCGGGGAAGAAAAAAGAGGAAATTGTAAATAAAGAGCGGGGGCCGCCGGGGAATTTTTCTTGCCTTTTGCCCCGAAGCACGGTACAATACGGTTTGACAAACTGTAGCAAAGGAGCTGCCGCCCATGACGCGGGACGAGGCGTTTGAGTTTTTAGACCGGGCCGCCCGGGGGATTGCCGAGATGTTTGGCTCCTCCTGCGAGACGCTGGTGCACGACATGGGGGTGCCCACCCACCCTATTTTGTCCATCTACAACGGTCATGTATCCGGCCGGGAGGTGGGCTCCACCATGGACATTATGGGCATCGGCCTGGAGCTGGACGAGCAGGCCGCCACCACCGACCAGGTGAACCTGGCCGCCGTCACCCCCGACGGGCGGCAGACCAAGTCGTCCACCTTCCACCTGATTGGAGAGGACTACAACCTGGCCCTGGGCATCAACTTCGACTACACCTCTCTGGTGTTCGCCAACCGGATTTTGGTGGACCTAATGAGCGCGCAATCGGATTTGCGCTCCGCGCTGTGGCAGCCGGGGGACTTCCGGCAGCTGGAGGATTTGTTCGACCAGTGCGCGGCCAGCCTGGGCAAGCCGCTGGAGGCGCTGAACAAGGCGGACCGGCTGCGCATGATTGCCCTGCTGCGCCAGCGCAGCGCCTTTTCTTACCGCAAGTCGGTGCCCTATGTGGCCGGGCGTCTGGGGGTGTCCCGGTACACGGTGTACAAATACCTGGACGAGGTGGCCCAGGGAGAGGACGGGGAGTGAGCGCCGCTTTTCCCTTGTAATTGACAGGAGAATGGAGTAAAATAGGACAAGCTTGAATGGCGGGGGAGTCAGAACCCGCATTCGTATGCGATGGAGGAGCTTACATATGATAAGAGAACAGATTGAAGCGTATTTCGCAGATAAGGAAAAGCTGCTGGTGGAGGCGGTGAGCCGCCTGGTGTCCATCGACAGCGTGGAGGGGGCGCCCGCCCCCGGCGCTCCCTTCGGCCCCGGCCCCGCCGCCGCCTTGGAGGAGGCGCTGGCCATCGCCGGGGAGTGGGGGCTGAGCACCCAGAACCACGAGGGATATGTGGGCACCGCCGATTTGAACGGCGGGGAGGACGCGCTGCACATCCTGGGCCATCTGGACGTGGTGGCCCCCGGCGAGGGGTGGACGGTGACCCAGCCCTACATCCCCAAGCTGGTGGACGATCTGCTGTACGGCCGGGGGACAGATGACGACAAGGGGCCTGTGATTGCCTCCCTGCTGGCCATGAAGGCGGTAAAGGATTTGGGCGTGCCGCTGAAGAAAAACTGTAAGATGATTATGGGCACCAACGAGGAGAGCGGCTCGGGGGACATCGCCTGGTACTTTGCCCGGCACCCCTATGCCCCTGCGACATTCTCTCCGGACGCGGGCTTCCCGGTGATCAATACCGAGAAGGGCAGCCTCCGGCCCACCTTTACCAGGAGCTGGCCTGTTCAGGCTGAACTGCCGAGGGCAAAATGGCTCCACGGCGGAATTCGGATGAATATCCTGCCGGGAGACGCCAGCGCCGGGGTGGAGGGGCTGACCATGCACGACATACAGCCCCACGCCAGAGACATCACCGCCCGCACGGGCATCAAATTCACCTTCGCCCATGAGGAGGGCGTCACCGTCATTCACGCCAAGGGGGAGGCGTCCCATGCCGCCTGGCCCGAGGGGGGCAACAACGCCATTACGGGGCTGGTTGCCCTGCTGTGCGCCCTGCCCCTGGCGGATGGGGGCTGCAAGGACGCGCTGCACGATTTGAACGCCCTGCTGCCCCACGGGGACTGCCGGGGCCGGGCCCTGGGCATCGCCCAGGAGGAGCCGGTGGCCGGAGCGCTGACGGTGGCTTTCTCCCTGCTGGAGGTCACTGAGACGGGGCTGAAGGGCTATTTTGACAGCCGTGTGCCCCTGTGCGCTACCGAGGAAAACTGCCTCGGCGTGGCCAAGGCTGCCTTTGAGGCCAAGGGCTTCACCTTTGAGGCCACCCAGGGCGCGCCCCACCATGTCCCCGCCGACAGCCCGTTTATCAAGACCCTGCTCCAGCGGTATGAGGAGTACACGGGGCTGAAGGGGGAGTGCCTGTCCACCGGCGGGGGCACCTATGTCCACGACATCCCCGGCGGCGTGGCTTTCGGCTGTACCCTGCCCGGATTCGACACCCGCCTGCACGGCGCGGACGAGCGGGTGCGGGTCAGCGACCTGATGCTCAGCGCCAAGCTGTTTGCCCACATCATTGTGGATTTGTGCGCTTGAGCGGACCAAAAATGGAGGCGTCCGTCCCAAATTTGGGGGCGGGCGCCTTTTTTTGGCGCGCAGCGGCGCATTTGCGCGGTAGATTGCCGTTGCAATTTTTCCGCGCCTATTGTATAATGCGTGTAGACGTATGCCCGGCTCCGCCTTTTGCGGCTCCGGGCGGATTGACGGGGCGGACCGCCTTGCCCCGATGATGCATGGCTTTGAGAAAACTGTGAAGGAGGCCCTAATCACCATGGGTAAAAGCATCAAAAGATCGGTCGGCATCCGTGTCGCCTGTGCCGTTGTGGCAATCTTCCTGTTCAGCGGAATGACCACAATGAACATTCTGCGCATTGAGGCGACCCAGGAGGACAGCGTTCGGGCTGTCAATATGCTGGAGCAGGTTCAGCAGGCGGAGACCGCGCACTATAAGTGGTCGGCCAACCTGAGCAACGCTTTGTACTCCGGCACGGAGTTCACCGGCAGCAAGGACCACACGGCCTGCGTGCTGGGCAAGTGGCTGTATTCGGAGATGAGCCTGACCGACAGCGAGATTGAGGCCCTGCGCGCCCAGATTGAGCCGCTGCACAAGGAGCTTCACGCTTCGGCGGACGTGGTGCTGGGGATGTATGAAAACAGCCACTCCCGGGCACAGCAGTACTATCAGGAGGTCATCCAGACCAACCTCACCACGTTGGTGGGGCTGCTGGACCAGGTGGTGGAGCGGGGCGGCGTGCTCAGCGACCAGTGCACCGCGCAAATGAACAGCACCATCGCGTTTATGCACCTTTCCACCGTTGTCTGCCTGGTGCTGGCCCTGGTGGCGCTGGTGAGCCTGGTGGTGTACGTGCTGCAATACGTGGTGAAGCCGTTGGTGGGCATCACGGAAAAGACCCGGCCCCTTCAGGAGGGCCGCCTGTCCCTGCGCTTTGACTACCACTCCCAGAACGAGCTGGGGCAGTTGGCCCAGACGCTGGAGGAGTCCATGGGCCGCATCCAGGAGTATGTGGAGGACATTGACCGGGTGATGGCCGAGCTGGCCCGGGGCAATTTCGACGTGACCACCTCCGCCCGGTATATCGGCGACTTCCAGCCCATTGAGGAGGCGCTGGGCCGATTCACCGTTTCCATTTCGGACGCTATGAGCAGCATTGTCCAAGCGGAGCAGCGGGTGTCCGGCCATGCCGAGCAGCTGTCCAGCGGGGCCCAGGCCCTGGCCCAGGGCGCCACGGAGCAGGCCAGCGCCGTTCAGGAGCTGTACGCCACTGTGGACGATTTGTCCAAGAGCGCGGCCCGCAATGTGGAGGCCGCCGCCAACGCCCAGCGCAGCGCCAAGCTTACCAGCGAGCAGGTCTCCCTCAGCAGCCAGCAGATGGAGCAGATGGTGTCCGCCATGGAGGATATCGCCGACGCCTCCCAGCAGATTGGCAAGATTATTGCCACCATTGAGAACATCGCCTTCCAGACCAATATTCTGGCGCTGAACGCGGCGGTGGAAGCCGCCCGGGCCGGTTCGGCGGGCAAGGGCTTTGCCGTGGTGGCCGACGAGGTGCGCAACCTGGCCTCCAAGTCCGACGAGGCGGCCAAGGCCACCAAGGGGCTTATTGAGAATTCCGTCCAGGTGACCCAGCGGGGCAGCCAGATTGTCAGCGAGGTGTCCGAGTCCCTCAAGCGGGCGCAGGAGATGGTGGTGCAGTCGGACGAGGCCATCGCCTCCATCACCGATGCGGTCCACCAGGAGGCCGAGTCCCTGGCCCAGGTGTCCGAGGGAATCGGGCAGATTTCCTCGGTGGTGCAGACCAACTCCGCCAGCAGCGAGGAATCCGCCGCCGTCAGCTCGGAGCTGTTCGACCAGGTTCATCTGCTGGAGGACGAGACCCGCAAGTTCAAGCTGAAAAACGGACTGGCGGGCAGCGTGCGCTGAGTGCCGGCAGACCGCAGCGAAAAAGGAAAGCGCCGCCCCTTGGGGGCGGCGCTTTTTGCGCGGTTTGGAGAAAGGAGAGCTTACAGCCGGGTGTCCCACAGGCCGCAGAAGCTGTCGATGGGGTCGATGCCGGTGAAGGCGTCGGGGCCGGCCAGCAGCTTGTCCACCAGGGCGTCCATGGTGCAGGGGCGGGAGTCATAGGCGTTGATATAGGTGCGCAGGGTGGGCACGTCGGCCAGCATGGTGGGGGCGTTGACGCTGATGCCGATCACCGGCAGCTCGTGGACGTACCAGGGGATTTCGCCGCCGCCCTTGCTGAACCCGAAGGAGGGCCGGCCGTTGTCCACGTTGAACACGGTGATGACCAGGTCCTGCTGGGCCTTGAAATCTTCAATGGCAGATTTCCCGGCCTTGTACATATCGTTGAAGCCCGCGCTCTTGCCCTCGGCCGCCATACGCTTGGCCTTGTCGATGGGGCTTTCGTACACGAAGGCGTCGAAGCCTTTTTCCTTCAGCTTTTCGCACAGAATCTCCGCCGGGGTCTTGGCCGCCGCGCCGCCAAAGGCCATGCGCATGAGCTGGGCCATGGCGTTGTCCGCGCCCTTGATGTTCACCAGCATGATTCGCTTATACTTGGCGGGGGTGATGGGCAGCACGTCCTGGTCCTTGTATTTCACCAGGGTGATGGCGTCCCTGGCGATTTCCGCCGCTTTGTCCTGGTACTTCTGAGCGCCCAGCACGGACTGGAGCGTCTCGGCGGAGGGGGTCAGCTCCTGCTTGGGCTTTTTGTTCAGCCCCATATGGGCCTTCAGGCCGAGAATCCGGGTGAGGGCCTCGTTCATCCGTTCCTCGCTGATGACGCCGGAGCGGTAGGCCTCCAGCATCCAGCCGATGTCCTCGTCCGCGTCGTTGTAGAACAGGAACATATCGCAGCCGGCGTTGATGGAGGCGGACACCATTTCCTTGCGGGTCATGCGGTTGGTCATGCCCACCATGTGGGTGGCGTCGGAGATGACCACGCCGTTGAAGCCCAGCTCGTCCCGGAGAAGGCCGGTGAGAATCTCGGGGCACAGGGTAGCGGGGAGCATCTCGTCGTCGGTGATGCCGGGCTTGACCTCCCTCATGTACTTGGGCAGCATGATGTGCCCGCCCATTACGCCGTCCAGCCCCGCGTCGATAAGGGCCTTGTATACCTTGCCATAGGTGGCCATCCACTCATCTTTGGTGAACTCGTTGATGTTGCTGGACAGGTGGGCGTCCCGGAAGTCCTGGCCGTTGCCGGGGAAATGCTTGGCCACGCTGGCGTAGCCGGGCAGGTCGTGCACGCCCTGCATATAGGCCACGCTCATGTCAGTCACCCGCTGCACGTCGTTGCCGAAGCAGCGCTGGACAATCTCGGTGTTTTCCCAGCTGTAGTGGATGTCGCACACGGGGGCAAAGGCCATGTTGTTGCCCATGGCGGCGGCCTCCTCGTTGGACAAGAAGCCCAGGTCACGGGCGTACTGCACCTTGTCGGTGGCGGCCACCTTCAGGCCGCTGCCGATGTAGGTGCCGTCGGTGCCGGAGCCGTTTCCGCCGCTCTCGGTGTTGCAGGCGATGAACAGGGGGATGGGGGAGGCGGTCTGAAGCACCTCGATGACCTCCCGGACCCGGGCGGACTTAATGCCGTTGTAGCGGAAGCCGCCCAGATGGTACTTGGCCACAATCTCCCGCAGCTCCTCGTCGGTGGCGCCGCCGTTGTTGTCGAAAAACAGCTGGCCCACCTTTTCCTCGTCGGTCATGCCGGCGATGGTGGCCTCCACCCAGGCGATGTCCTCGTCGGACAGGCAATAGGGCTTTGCGCGCAGATCAACCATAGCAAAAACTCCCTTCTCAATTAAGTGACGTGCAAACTATACAAAAAAATCATACCGCGGCCGGACGTATTTGTCAATGCGCTGATTTTTTGCAAAAATATCACGGAGTATAGGTGGGCGCAAAAAAGCGCCCCGCCTGAGGTAAGGCGGGGCGCCGCGGCGCTATGGTTTTCCGCAGTGGAGGTTGCGCCACTCCCCGGCGGACACTCCCTCCAGCTTTTTGAACACCCGTGAGAAATGGGCGGTGTCGGCATAGCCCACCCGCTCGGCCACCTCGCTGATGCGCAGGGCCGGGTCCTCCATCAGCTCCTTGGCCTGACGCACCCGCACCGAGTTGAGCAGGTCGTAAAAGGTCTGGCCCAGGTGGCGGTTGAGCAGCTTGGACAGGTGCCACTGGCTGACATAGCAGTGGTCGGCCACGTCCTGGAGGGAGAGGCGGTCGGCGTAGTGCTCCATGATGTAGCCCTGGGCCTGACGCGCCACAAAGCTGTTGGCGGGCAGGTCGTCCGCCTCCTCCGGCCCCACGTCCGGTTCCGGCTCGGGGGGCAGGCGGTCCAGGGTCTGGGTCATGTAGGTGAGGGCCTCCTCCAGCTCATCCATTTTGGAGGGCTTGAGCAGGAACCGGGACACGCCCAGACGGATGGCCCGCTGGGCGTACTCGAAATCCCGGTAGCCGGTGAGCACGGCAATCTGCATCCGGGGGAACTCCCCCTTCAGCCCCGCCAGCATGGTCAGGCCGTCCTCGCCGGGCATTTTAATGTCGGTGAACAGGATGTGGGGGCGGCAGCGCCGGATGGCCTGGGCGCCGGAGACGGCGTCGCCGGCCGTGGCGGCCACCTGGCAGCGGTGGGCCGGCCAGTCCACCACCTGGCGCAGGCCCTCGGTGATGATGGACTCGTCGTCCACCAGCACGACCTTATACATCTTCTTCACCTCCTAAAACCATCATATCAGGAAGAACCGAACCGCGCAAGAGGCGCGGGACCGTGTTTCACGTGAAACATCCGTTTCGCGTGAAACGCTTTTCTCATCCCTTAACCGCCCCCGCCGTCAGCCCCTTGACGATATGCTTTTGCAGCAGGACGTAGACAATCAGCACCGGCACCACAATGAGCACCACCGAGGAGGCCATCAGGCCGTAGTCCACTCCCGCCTGGGAGCTAATCTCGTTGAGCAGCAGGGTAATGGTCTTCTCCCGGGGCACCCGGAGGAAGAAGTTCTGGGTGAACAGGTCGTTATAGCTCCACAGGAAGGAGAAGATGGCCACCGTGGCGAAGGAGGACTTGGCCGCGGGGATGATGATGTGGAAGTACACCTGGAACACATTGCAGCCGTCCACATAGGCGCTCTCCTCCAGCTCGATGGGCACCGACTCGATAAAGCCCATGAGCACAATGATGGCAAAGCACAGGTTGCCCGCAATCTGGGGCAGAATCACGGCCAGCAGGGACAGCCAGCGGTTGCCGCTGCTGGCGATGCCCCAGGCGGCCTCCATGCGGAACACCGGGATGATGGTGGAGAACACGGGGAACATCATGCCCGCCATGATAAGGCTGTAGCAGGCGCCCCGCAGCTTGAATTTGAAGCGCACCAGCCCGTAGGCGGCCAGCCCCGCGATAATCACCACCGCGATGGTGACGGCGATGGAGACAATCAGGCTGTTGAGGTAGGCGTTGGCGAAGTCAAAGCGCTCCATGGCCTTGGCGTAGTTATCCGTGGTCAGGCCGCTGCCCGGCAGAGGGATGGAGAAGGAGTCCTTGCGGATAAGCCCCTTCTCCCGGAAGGAGTTGAGGATAACCCAGACAAAGGGATACAAAGTGGTGAGGGCCCAGAAGGTGAGCACTACATAGGTACATACCTTGGTAGGCGTTATTTTTTTCCGCATAACGCTCCCTCCTTAAATGTCGTTGCGGGGCTTGAACACCCGGTTGGCCACATTGGAGAGCACCACGCCCAGCACCACAATTAAAATGGCGATGGTGGAGCCGTAGTCCACATTGCCCCGGTTGAAGGTCTGGTCGTACATATAGGTGCCGGTGAGCCAGCCCTGGTCCTGGGGCATTCCCGCGCCGAACATCACCCAGGGCAGATCGAACACCTTCAGCGCGCCGGTGATGGCCAGCACCAGGCAGGTGCACAGCACATTGCGCAGCAGGGGCAGGGTGATGTGCCGCACCCGCTTCAGCCCCGTGCAGCCGTCCAGGGCGGCGGCTTCGTACAGGTCGGCGGGGATGTTGTTCAGCCCCGTCACCAAAATCACAAAGTAGAAGCCCACGTACTGCCACATCACCGGGGCCAGCATGGTGAAGCGGAAGTGGCCGGAATCCTTCCAGTCAACATTTTCCGAGATAATCCCCAGGGCCTGGAGCAGCTGGTTGACCATGCCGCCGTTGTAGAGGAAGATAAGGTTGAACATGAGGCCCAGGGCGGTGGCGGAGATAACGATGGGGAAGAAGTACAGCGTGCGGAACAGCTGCGCCCCCACCTTGATGGAGTCCACCAAAAGGGCCAGCACCAGGGCGATGCCCACCTGGAACACCACGGTGCACACGGTGAGAATCACCGTGTTGACCATGGCTGTGCGCAGCTTGGGGTCGGTGAACAGAGTGGCATAGTTGGCCCACCAGGGGTCGTTAAGCCCCTTGGAGGGGGAGCCCAGGCCGGTGATGTCGGAGAAGCTGTTCAGAATGTTCTGGATAAAGGGGTAGTACAAAAACAGGACCAGAAATACAAAGGCGGGCAGCAAAAACACAATCAGCGGCCCCTTTTTGCGGTACAGCGACATGGATGCGCTCACTCCTCTCTGTGATTTTGAGAAAAGGCCCCGCCCACCGGGCGGGGCCTTTTTAGAAACAGGTCAGTTGAGGGCGATGGCGGAGTTGACCGCGTCCTCGGGGGACATGGCGCCGGTGACCACGTTCTGCACGTTGGCGAACAGGTCGGTCTTGGCTTCGCTGCTGATGGTGTCCTGCACGGCGCCCACCACGCCGGTGATTTCGGCGTTGGCCTTGGCGGCGGCCTGCTGAAGGGGATTCAGGCCGGCGGGGGACGCGCCGTTCTTCAGGGCGGTGACTTCGGTGGTGACGAAGGTGGACATCACCTCGTCAGAGGTCATGTGCTCCACAAACTTCACGGCGGCTTCCCGCTTGGCGGGGTCGTCCCAGGCCTTCTTGGTGATGAAGTAGCCCATGGAGATGCCGCCGATGGCCTCGCTGGCCTTGCGCTCGCCCTTGGCGGGGACGTAAGAGATGGCGAAGTTCTCCAGGTTCTCGGGGTAGTTGTCCACAAAGTGGGTCACCTTCCAGGAGCCGTCAATGAGGAAGGCGGCCTCGCCGTCGCCAAAAATCTGGACGGTTTCCGCGTCGGTGGCGGTGAGGGTGTTGGCGGGGAAGAAGCCCTTCTCGTACAAGTCCTTGATGTCGTTCAGGGCGGCGCACCACTTCTGGCCCGCGGCGTCGTCGGCGGAGGCGGGGATGTCCAGCTGGTTGGCCAGGGTGCCGTTGTTCATGACGCAGAACTCAAACCAGTAGTGGGGCACCTCAAACAGAGAGCAGGCGATGGGGGTGTAGCCCTTGTCCTTGATGGCCTGGCAGTCCTTCAGGAATTGGTCCCAGGTGTAGTCCGGGCCGGGGACGGAGATGCCGCAGTCGGAGAGCACCTTGGTGTTGACAAACATATTCTCCCAGAAGCCGGAGGAGGGGATGGCGTAGTTCTTGCCGTCGGAGGCCACAGCCAGCATGGAGTCGCGCATATTGGAGCCGTAGTCGGGATACTCCGCCCGGACGGTGGCCACGTCCACCACCTTGCCGGCCTGGATAAAGGGCTCGGCGTCGGCGTTGGTAAAGAAGAACAGCACGTCGGGCTCAGTGCCGGTCTCAAAGTCGGTGAGCACCTTGGCCTTCCACTCCTCGTTGGAGGAGGCGGAGGCGTCCAGCACCTTGTTGCCGGTGGCTTCTTCATAGGATTTCACAGCGGCCTCATACTGCTTGCGGTTGCCGTCGTCGCCGCCGTAGGACGTGACCACGTTCAGCTCCACCGAGGAACCGCCTTGGTTTCCTCCGTTGCCGGAGTTAGGGTTGTCGTTGCTTTTGCTGCCGCAGCCGGCCAGCAGGCCCAGCAGAAGGGCGGCGCTGAGTGCGATGGCAAGAAGTCTGTTCTTTTTCATGGTGTAACCTCCCTAATTAATAGTTGATTTCTCGCTTTTCTTTTGTGCAATATCATCATACACCATTTGAGAAAAAGAACAAATAACCAAAATTGCCATTTATTGTCCGTCCTTGCTGGGTAAAATCACAACGCTGTACAAGCTCCGCCGTCCTCCTGCCGCCTGTGCTGCGCGGCAATGGTGAGCCGGGCGGTTACCCGGCTGCCCTCCCCCCGGAAGATGGCCAGGCCGCAGTCCGGGCCGTAGAGGATGCGCAGGCGCAGGTTCACATTGGCGATGCCGATGTTGCCCGACGGCTCCGCCGCCATGTCGTAGTCGGGGGAGAGCAGGCGGGCGATGTGGGCCTCGTCCTGGGGGGACAGCCCGCCGTCGTTGTCAATCTCCAGAATCAGAAGGTCGCCGTCCAGAGAGCCCCGCAGCGCCACCCGGCCCTGCCCTCCCTGACCGATGCCGTGCTCCACCGCGTTTTCAATCACCGGCTGGAGAATCAGCCGGGGCACCATGCAGTCCATCAGCTCGTCGGGCAGGTCGATGTCCACGGTGAGGCGCTTGCCGAAGCGCTGGCTGATAATGTAGAGGTAGGCGTTGACGTAGGTCATCTCCTCCGCCAGGCGCACTTCGGGCCGGCCCTTGCGGTCCAGGGCGGCGTCCAGCACGGTAGAGAGGGCCTCAATCATTTTGGAGGCCTTTGCGTCTCCGCTCATCCGGGCCTGCCAGTTGATGCTCTCCAGGGTGTTGTTGAGAAAGTGGGGGTTGATGTGGGCCTGAAGGGCCTTGATTTGGGCGTCCTTCCGGGCCAGCTCCTCCTGGTAGAGGCAGTCGAACTGGCGGCGCAGCTGGCCGGACATATGGTTGAAGGAGTCCACTAAGTATTGAAATTCCCGGCTGCCTGTCTGGCAGTCCACCTGGCAGCCCAGATTTCCCTCCTGGATGCGGGCGGCTCCCTCCAGCAGCTTGTCGATGGGCCGGGACACCCGCCGGCGGAAAAACCGAAAGGTGAGCAGCAGCAGCAGCAGCAGCGACAGCGCCATGGCGGGCAGCAGCCAGCGGTAGCCCAATAGGCCGGACAGCAGCGTGTCATAGTCCAGCGCGGCCCAGCCCCGGAGGGTAAAGTCCCGCTGGGCCACGGTGCACTCCAGCACCCCCCTGCCCGGGGCGGGGGGCGCGTCCCCCTTGACGGTGAGCAGGGTGTCGTCCCCCAGCTCCACCGCCACCGACGACGCCCAGGGCAGCAGGGACAAATCCTCAAAAAAGTAAGGCAGGTCCAGCGCCAGGGCCAGCACGCCGATGGGCCGGTACTCGGAATCCATCAGGTTGCGCACCAGGTATACCTCGCCGTCCCGCTCCAGAAAGCCCACGGCGGTGTCCAAATGCTGGGCCAGCTCCAGCACGGCGGGCAGGTCCCCCCGCCAGCGCTCCCGCACCTGGCGGCTGGTGAGCAGGCCGGAGCTGCCGCTGACTACGGTGATGGCCATCTCCTCCGGGTTTTGGGCAAAGCAGAACACCCCGTAGCGAAAGCGGCTGTCCGACTGGTACAGGCGGCCGAACAGAGCCGAGCAGCGGCGGTACAGCTGGGCGTAGTTCTCGTTTTGCAGGTAGGCGCTCCAGGCATCCCGCAGCTCGGGGTCGTAGGAGGACAGCCGGGAGGCCTCCACCGCGGTGGTCACCCGGTCGCCCCCCATCTGGAGGTTGAGCTGAAGCTGCTCCGCCATGGCCTGCTCGGTCTGCCGCCCCACGCCGGTGATTAGGTACCAGCCCATCACCGTGGCGGCAATCATCATGGGCAGCAGCCAGCACAGCAGGATAATCAGGGACATCTGCCGGTGCAGGGAGGTTGTCTTCACCTGTGCGTCCATGGGATACCGCCCCCTTGAAAGCAGTGTGTTATTCCGCGTTTCGGTCCGTCAGGCCCAAAAACGCCTCCATCCGCGCGGCGATGTCCGCCGCGCGCTGCGCGCTGTCCATCTCGCAGAATACCCGCAGCAGCGGCTCGGTGCCGGAGAAGCGGCTGACCACCCAGCCGCCGTCCCGGAAGTAGACCTTGCAGCCGTCGGCATAGCTCACTTTCTCAATCTCCACGCCGAAGTCGGGCAGCAGCTTGTCCTCCATGAGCAGCTGGTTGATGCGCTCCTTCTCCTCCTGGGAGAAACGGTAGCCCCGCTCCACCATCTCATAGGAGCCGCAGCGCGCCACAATCTCCGCGTACAGCTCGGACAGGCTGCGCCCGGTGGTGGCCAGCATCTCCACCAGCAGGGAGGCGGCGTAGATGCCGTCCTTGCCCTGGATGTGCCCCCGGACGGTGAGGCCGCCGGAGCTCTCTCCGCCGATGACGGCGCCGGTCTGGGTCATTTTGCCGGACACGTGCTTGAAGCCCACGGGCACTTCATAGCAGGTCTCGCCGAACTCCGCGGCGATGGCGTCCAGCAGGTGGGTGGTGGCGATATTGCGCACCGCCGCCCCGTGCCAGCCCTTGTAGCGCAGCAGGTAGTAGTACAGCAGCACCAGAATTTTATTTGGGTGGAGGAACTCGCCCCGGTCGTCGATGACGCCCAGGCGGTCGGCGTCGCCGTCGGTGGCGATGCCGATGTCGCAGCCGTTCTCCACCACGAAGGATTGCAGGCCGATGAGGGTTTTGCTGTTGGGGGCGGGGAGCCGGCCGCCGAACAGGGCGTCCCGCCGCTCGTGAATCACGTCCACGTCGCACCGGGCGGTGATGAGAATGGTGCTCAGCGCGGTTTTGGACACGCCGTACATGGGGTCCAGCACCACCTTCAGCCCACGGGCGCGGATGGCGTCCATGTTCACCGCGCGAATCACCGAGTCGATATAGGCGTTCATGGGGTCGATAACCTGAATCTGCCCGGTGCGCAGCCCCTGCTCATAGGGGACCAGGGGAATTTCCCCCTCGGGCAGGGCGGCGATATATTCCTCGATGCTGCCGGTGACGGTCTCGTCCGCGTCCCGCCCTCCCTGGGTGAATACCTTCACGCCGTTGTAGAGCGCGGGGTTGTGGCTGGCCGTCACCGCGATGCCGTAGGGCAGCTCGTAATAGCCCACGGCGAACATGATAAGGGGGGTGGGAGCCTCCCGCTCCACCACCATGCAGTGCACGCCCGCCCCGGCCATCACCTCGGCGGCCCAATGGGCGGCCTCCCGGGAGAGGAAGCGCCGGTCGTACCCCACCAGGAAGCCCCGCCGGGCCACCCCCTCGTCCTTCATTTTCTGGGCCAGCGCACAGGTGAGCCGCTGGACGTTGGCGCGGGTAAAGCCGTCGCCGATGACGGCCCGCCAGCCGCCGGTTCCAAAGGTAATGCTCATGCGTGTTCTCTCCTTCCCATAATGACCGTGACTTGGTTTACGCTGCCCGCAGGCTGGGCAGGGATGGGGCCGTGTATCCTCTTATCGTTGCAGAAGACGCCGGCCACTCCTTTCTGCGCCCCGTCGGGATTGTGCACGGTGATGTGGTAGACCGCCCCCCGCCAAACGCGGGTGACGCGGAACTGCTTCCAATCCGCGGGGACGCAGGGGTCTATCAGCAGCCCGTCAAACTGGGGGCGAACGCCCAGGATATACCGGGTGGCGGCGAAGTAGCTCCATCCGCCCGAGCCGGTCATAAAGGGGTGCCGCGCCCGGCCGAAGGCGGAGTGGTCGGGTCCCATAACAAACTGGCAGTAGGAGTAAGGCTCGCTCTGCCGCACCTCTATTTTATCATTTTGGGCGGCGGGGCACAAGGCCCGGTAGAACTTCATGGCCCGCTCTCCCCGGCCCAGCACGGCCTCGGCGCACCAGGCCCAGGGGTTGGGGTGGGAGAAGATGGAGCCGTTCTCCTTCACGCCGGGGTACACCCGGGTGATGAAGCCGATGGCGTCGTCCGGTTTGGTGTAGGAGGGGGCGTTGAGGCGCAGGCCGTATTCGGTGTACAGGTGCTGGTCCACCGCGTCCATGGCCTTGACGGCCCGTTCCCCCTGGGCCGCGCCGGACAGCACCGCCCACACATTGCTCTCCAGATGGACCCGGCCCTCGCTGTCCGTGTGGGCGCCAATCCTCCGCCCGTCCGCGGTGATGCCCCGGAGATACCATTCCCCGTCCCACAGCTGCTCCTCACAGGTGCGGATGACGGCCTGACGCATATTTTCGTACTGGGCCGCGTCCTCTTTCCGGCCCAGGGCGCGGGCGCAGTCCACGAAGTGGCCTAAGGCCCACACGTGGAGGAAGGACACCATGGCGCTCTCCCCGCCGCCCAGGTTCAGGCAGTCGTTCCAGTCCGCCCGGAGCCCCTTGCAGACGCCGTGGGGGCCTGTCTGAGCGGCGGAGAAGTCCAGGATTTTCTTCAGGTGCTCGTAGATGGTCCCCTCTCCGCCGTCGGCATAGCCCACCGCCTGGTCAAAGAAGGAAAGCTCCCCCGTCTCCCGGACGTACTCCGCCACGGCGGCCACCAGCCACAGCGCGTCGTCGGCGCAGGCGTCGGCCAGGCCGTGGACGATGGACGCCTTGTCCGGGGTGGGGATGACGGTGGGGGACTTGTAGGCGGGCTTCTCGGGCTGGGGGCCGAACCAGGCCGGGTCAAAGAGGTGCAGGCCGTAGCCCGCGCTGGTCAGGCCCTGCATGAGCTGTAAGATGCGCTTTTTGCACCCCTTGGGGTTGGAGTGGGGGATGGTCATGGCGTCCTGGGCGGTGTCCCGGTAGCCCAGCCCCGTGCGCCCGCCCACCTCGATAAAGGAGGCGAAGCGGGAGAACATCACGTTTACCTCGCTCTGATACAGCGTCCAGGTGTTGAGCATCACGTCCATATCCCGGTCGGGCGTTTCCACCTGGAGGTTGGACAGCTTGTCCTGCCAGAACCGGGACAGGTCGGCGAAGGCCTCGTCCACCGCGGCGAAGTCCCGGTACTTTTTCCGCACCCGCCGGCCCTCGTCCGCGCCGCCCTCCCCCAGCATCCACACCAGCCGGGTTTTCTCCCCTGGGGCCAGGGAGAGGCGCTTTTGCAGCACGGCGCAGTGGTTGTTCCCCTTCTCAAAGGAGGAGAAACACTCCCCCCGCTCCACCGCCAGGGGATTGGTCTCCGTGCGGTAGGGGCCCAGGAAGCTGTCCCGCAGGCAGTCGAAGCCGTCGGGGTCAAAAGAGGCGGCCATGAACTGGTGGGCGTGCTCGTAGAACAGCTCGTAGTCGATGATACCGTCCTCATAGCTGCTCCCGGCGCAGTACAGAGACATCTGGAAGTTTTGATTGTCGATGGGAATCTGATGGTAGGAGAACTCGGCGTAGGAGTACACGCTCAGCCGCCGCGCCCGACCCGAGGCGTTTTCCAGGGACAAATCCCACAGCTCCACGTTTTCCCCCCGGGGGATGAACAGGGTCTGGGCGGCGTTCAGGCCGCTGCGGGTACACTCGTATACCGAGTAGCTCAGCCCGTGGCGGCAGCGGTAGTCCTTCAAGTCCCCGCCGCAGGGCTGCCAGGACACGGACCAGTACTCCCCGGTGTCGTCGTCCCGGAGGTAGAGGTAGTGGCCGGGGCGGTCCATGGGGACCCCGTTGGGCCGAAAGCGGGTGATGCGGTGGTGCTCCGGGCTTTTGTAAAAGAGGTAGCCCCCGGCGGTGTGGTTGACCACGGCGCACAGGTCCTCCACCCCCAGGTAGTTGGTCCAGGAAACCGGCACGTCCACCCGGTCAATGACGTACTCCCGGCGTTCTTGGTCAAAGTGCCCATATTTCATGAAGCTTTTCCCCCTGTATCAGATTTTTTCCACAAGGTACTATTTTTAATTATATCCAAACCCGGCCGCCAAACCATGGCAATTCATGCCATCTTTTGCCGCTGATTGTCCATCGGCAAAGCAAAAGCGCCCGGTCAAATGACCGGGCGCCTGTGTGTTGTTCATGTTGTCACGCTTGGATTGGACGCGCTCTCATTGTCACGCTGCGCACCCGCCGCAACGGCGTCTAAGCCACTGCGACTTCGCGCGCCGTTTGTCGGGCCTTTGGCCCGACAAGCCGTCCACTCCGCTTCGTGTCTTAGCCGCCTGCTCCCGGGCGCTCCGCGCTTCTCTCAGGCCAGCTTCGCCTTGGCCAGCTCGGTGAGCTGGGTGAAAGCGGCCTTGTCGTTGATGGCCAGCTCCGAGAGCATCTTGCGGTTGATTTCCACGCCGGCCAGCTTCAGGCCGTGCATAAAGGTGGAGTAGTTCATGCCGTTCATCTTGCACCCGGCGCTGATGCGGGCGATCCACAGCTGACGGAAGTCGCGCTTCTTCAGCCGGCGGCCCACGTAGGCGTACTGCAGGGACTTCATCACCTGCTCGTTGGCCATTTTGTAGTGCTTGCTCTTGGCGCCCCAGTAGCCCTTGGCCAGCTTGAGGATCTTATTCCTTCTCTTGCGCGTCATCATCGCGCCTTTCACTCTTGCCATTGTCGTTCAGCCTCCTATGTTGAGTAAAATAATAGTTGTGTCCCTTATTTATAGGGAATCATGCGCTTGATGGTGGCCGCGTTGGTCACATCGGCGTAGCCGCCCTTGCGGAGGCTTCTCTTGAGCTTGCGGGTCTTGCCGTGGCCGTTGAGCAGGTGGCTCTTGTTGGCGTGGGCGCGTTTGACCTGGCCGTTCTTGGTCAGCTTGAAGCGCTTTTTGGCGCCGCTGTGGGTTTTGATCTTAGGCATGGCGGTTGTCTCCTTTTCGTAGTTGATAGGGTCAATTTTTGTTTGTTTTCGCACTCCTGGCGGACAAGAAGATGCTCATATGCCGGCCCTCCAGCTTGGGTTCCTTGTCCATCACGGCCAGCTCGGCGCACTGCGCGGCAAAGTCCAGCAGCAGCTTGCGGCCGATGTCGGTGTGGGCCATCTCACGGCCCCGGAAGCGCACGGTGACCTTCACCCGGTTGCCCTCGCTCAAAAACTTTTGGGCGTTGCGCAGCTTGGTGTTGAAGTCTCCAATGTCGATGCCGGGGGACATCCGAACCTCCTTGACCTCCACCACGTGCTGGTTCTTTTTGGCCTCCTTCTCCCGCTTGGCCTGCTCGAACTTGAACTTGCCGTAGTCCATGAGCTTGCACACGGGAGGGGTGGCGGTGGGGGAGATTTTCACCAGGTCCAGACCGGCCTCGTCGGCGCGGGCCTGAGCCTCGTGAGCGGACATGACGCCCAGCTGGCCGCCGTCGGCGCCGATGAGCCGCACCTCGCGGTCGCGGATTTCCTCGTTAATCTGATGAGCCGTATTAGCTATGGTCACGCACCTCCTAAAATACGTCAAAACGTGAGCGCAGCAGCGCCCACGTCCACAACAAGTCCCGCACCCCAAGCGGTGCGGTTCTCACCATGTTAACCCCTTCGCCGGCGGCGGGAGGTGAGGACGGCGGCGCCATTCCTGCTTCCTTTTGCCCCAGTATCATATCAGACGGCGGAAAATTTGTCAACAGCTTTTTTTCCCGGCCCGGTTCTGATATACTGTAGAAAAACCGCGAAAGGGGGCCGGGATATGCTGAAGCTGCTCTATGCCCGGGCCGGGCAGGACATACGGGGGGAGCTTTTGGAGCGCATGGGCCGCTCCAAGGCCAGGCGCCGGCTGCTGCTGGCACCCGAGCAGTACTCCCACGAGAGCGAGCGGGCCATGTGCGCCGCGCTGGGCGGCGCGTCCATGGAGTGCGAGGTGCTCTCCTTCACCCGCCTGGCCGGGCGGCTGGCCGACGCGGCGGGGGGCGGGGCAGCCCCCATGCTGGACGCGGGGGGGCGGATGCTGCTGATGTACGCCGCGCTGCGCCAGGCCTCGGACAGCCTGAGCGCCTACCGCGCCCCCTCCCGCAACCCCGCTTTTCTCACCGGCCTGCTGGCTACGGTGGACGAGTGCCGCTCCTACCGGGTGGGGCCGGACCAGCTCATCTGCGCCGGGGAGGAGCTGGGGGGCCGGCAGGGGGACAAGCTGCGGGACCTGGGGCTGATTTACGCCGCCTATCAGCAGCTGGAGGCGGCGGGCCGCGCCGACCCGCGAAGCCGCCTGGACCGGCTGGCCCAGCAGCTGGAGCGCACCCGCTGGGCCCAGGGGATGGCCTTTTTTGTCTACGGCTTCACCGACTTCACCCCCCAGGAGGAGGCGGTGCTGTCCGCGCTGATGGCCCAGGGGGAGCTCACCGCCGCCTTTGTGTGCGACCCCGGCGAGGATGAGGACGGCGTGTTCCGCCCCGCGCTGCGCGCCGCCCGGCGGCTGGCGCGGCTGGCCAAAAGCGCCGGGGCGGGGGTGACGCAGGAGACGCTCTGCCGGGCGCTGCCCCGCCACCCCTCCCTGGCCTTTTTGGAGCGCGGCCTGTTCGGCCCGGGGCCGGACGCCCCCTGGACGGGGGAGTGCGCCGTCACCCGGGTGGCCGCCGCCACCCCCCGGCAGGAGGCGGAGTGGTGCGCCGGGGAGATTGTGCGCCTGCTGCGGGAGGAGGGCTACCGCTGCCGGGACATCGCGGTGTGCGCCCGCCGCCTGGACGGGTACGGCGAGCTTATCGGCAGCGTGTTTTCCCAGTACGGCGTGCCGGTGTTCCGCTCCGCCATGGAGGACGTGCTGGAAAAGCCGGTGCTGGCCCTGGCCACCGCCGCCCTGGCCGCGGCGGCGGAGGACTACCCCTATGAGGAGCTGTTCCGCTATTTGAAAACCGGCCTGACGGGGATTTCCGACGGGGAGCGGGACGAGCTGGAAAACTACGCCCTCACCTGGGATTTGAAGGGCTCGGCCTGGACGCGCAAAAAGCCCTGGGATATGCACCCGGAGGGCTATGGCCGGGAGTTTACCGAGGAGGACCGGGCCTACGTGGCCTGGCTGGACCAGCTGCGCCGCCGGGTCATCGCCCCGCTGGAGACTTTGCGCAAGGGGAAGGACAAGACGGGGAAGGGCCGGGCGCTGGCCCTGTACCGGCTGCTGGAGGACATCGGTCTGCCCCAGCGCCTGGGGGAGCGGGCGGACAGCCTGGACGCGCGGGGGGAGCGCACCGCCGCCGCCCAGTACCGCCAGCTGTGGGACATCCTGGCAGGGGGGCTGGAGCAGTGCGCCCTGCTGCTGGGGAACACTGAGCTGGAGCTGGACGAGTTCTCCCGGCTGTTTACCCTGGTGCTGGGACAGTACGACGTGGGGGCCATCCCCGTGTCCCTGGACGCGGTGACGGTGGGGGACGCCCCCCGCATGGCCCACAAGGAGGTCAAGGCCCTGTTCCTCTTAGGCGCGGACGGCGGCGCTATCCCCGACTGCGCCCTGTCGCCGGGGCTGCTCTCCGACCAGGACCGGGACGCCCTGGCCGCCATGGAGGTGGAGCTGGCGCCCCGGCAGGAGGACAAGCTGCGCCGGGAGCTGACCATCGCCTACGAGACCTGCTGCCGCCCGTCCCAGCGGCTGTACGTCAGCTTTGCCGCGGGGATGGGGGACAATCAGAAGACCCCCTGCTTTCTCTGGAAGCGGCTGGAGGCGCTGTTCCCGGATGCCCCGGTGCGGGACGGCGGGGACCCCGCGGCGCGTATGTCCGCGCCGGGGCCCGCGCTGGAGCTGGCGGGGGCCAATGCCCGGCTGGCCGCCGCGCTGGGGCGGGTTGCCGGCCTGGCCCCCCGGGTGGCGCGCATCCAAAACGCCGGGCGCTGGCGGCGGGGGCGGCTGTCCGCCCCGGCGGTGCGCGCGCTGTTTGGGAGCGTGGTGCCCATGTCCGCCACCAGGCTGGATTTGCTCAACTCCTGTCACTTTGGTTATTTTCTCCGCTTTGGACTGGACGCCAAGCCCCGGCAGCGGGCGGCGCTGCGCCCGTCGGACTATGGCACCTTTGTCCACGCCGTGCTGGAGGAGACGCTGCGGGAGGCCGGCCGGACGGGGACTGCCCTGGACGACGACGGGGCGGTGAGCCGTCTGGCCCAGGCCGCCGCCGACCGGTACGAGCGGGAGACGCTGGCGGGGCTGGAGGGGGAGAGCGCCCGGGTGAGGCATCTCTTTGGGCGCATGAAGCAGGCGGCCCTGGCGGTGACCCGCAGCGTGGCGGCGGAGCTGTCTGTGTCCGATTTTACCCCCGCCGCCTTTGAGCTGGGCTTTGGCCGGGGCAAGGAGCTGCCCGCCGTGGAGGCGGAGCAGGGGGTGCGCCTGAGCCTGTCCGGCTTTGTGGACCGGGTGGACCAGTGGGAGCACGACGGAAAGCGCTATCTCCGGGTGGTGGACTACAAGACGGGGAAAAAGAGCTTCGACTTCTCCGACGTGGAGGACGGGCGGGGGCTGCAAATGCTGCTGTACCTGTTTGCCCTCAGCCGGGAGGGGGAGCGGGTGCTGGGCCCTGGGGAGATTGTCCCGGCGGGGGTGCTGTACGTCCCCGCTCGCACGCCGCTGGTGGACGGCGAGCGGGGCATGACCGACGGGGAAATCCAGGCCGCGCGGGACAAGCTGCTGCGCCGCCAGGGACTGGTGCTCAGCGATCCTGCGGTGCTGCGGGCCATGGAGCGCACCCAGGGCGGCTGCCGCTTCCTGCCGGTGAGCTCGGGCCGGGGGGGCAGCGAGAGCCTGGTGAGCGCCGGCCAGATGGAGCAGCTGGACGAATTCATCACCGACACGCTCCAGCGCTGCGCCGGGGAGCTGGCCGCGGGCAACATCGACGCCGACCCCTACTGGCACAACGCGGACAAAAACCCCTGCCGCTGGTGCGAGTACCGGGCGGCCTGCCACTTTGAGGAGGGCTGCGGCGACGCCCGGCGGCTGCGCCGGGGCGTGCGGGCTTCGGAGTTCTGGGACTGGATGGAGAAACGAAAGGAGGAGAAGGACGGCCATGGCCATTGAGCTGACGCGGGAACAGCGCGTCGCGGTGGAGGACCGGGGGGGCGACCTGCTGGTGTCCGCCGCTGCCGGGTCGGGCAAGACCAGGGTGCTGGTGGAGCGGCTGATGGGCTATGTGGAGCAGGGAGAGGACATCGACCGTTTTTTGGTGATAACCTTCACCAACGCCGCCGCCGCCGAGCTGCGCGAGCGCATCGCCGAGGCCATCCACACGCGGCTGGCCCAGCGGCCCGGCGACCGGGCGCTGCGGCGCAGCGCCACGCTGGTGTACAAAGCGCCCATCTGCACCATCGACGCCTTCTGCCTGGACTTTCTGCGCCAGTGGGGGCATTTGGCAGAGCTGGATCCGGACTTCCGGCTGTGCGACGACGCAGAGGGGGAGGAGCTGCGCCGCCGCGCCCTGGAGGAGGTGCTGGAGGCCCGGTATGCCGGCATGGAGACGGACGCGCCCTTCGCCGCCCTGGTGGACGCGCTGGCGGGGGAGCGGGACGACCAGACCCTGGAGGATGTGGTGCTGGACGTCCACCGCCGGGTGCAGGCCCAGGCTGACCCCGTGCGCTGGCTGATGGAGCGCCGGGAGGACTACGCGCTGCGCCCCGGCGCGGCCCCCGAGGACACCCCCTGGGGCCGGGTGCTGCTGGAGGACGGCGCGCAGCTGGCCAGGAGCTGGCTGGAGGCCATGACGGAGGTGCGCAACGACGTGGCCTGGGACGAGCTGCTGGAAAAAAACTACGGCCCCAGCCTGGACGCCACGATTGAGGGGCTGGAGCGGCTCTCCCAGGCCCTGGAGCGGGGGTGGGACGAGGCGGCGGCCTGCTTCCCCGTCCCCTTCCCCCGCCCCGGCATGAAGCGGGGGGAGTATAACGAGCTGCTGAAAGCCCGCATGGCCGCCCGGCGGGAGCAGTGCAGGGAGCAGATAAAGAAGCTGGGGGAGCGGTTTGACGTGGGGGCGGAGCAGGCCATGGAGGACCTGCGCTGGGTGGGCCCGGCCATGACGGCGCTGCTGGAGGTGACGGCGCAGTTTGACGCGGCGTTTACCCGGCTCAAGCGCCGGCGCCGCCTCATAGACTTTGCCGACGGGGAGCATTTGACCGCGCGGCTGCTGACCCAGCCGGACGGTTCCCCCACCGCCCTGGCCCGGGACGCGGGGGCGCGGTTTCGGGAAATCATGGTGGACGAGTACCAGGACACCAACGCGGTGCAGAACGCCATTTTCGGGGCGCTGTCGGCGGGGGACAATCTCTTTATGGTGGGGGATGTGAAGCAGTCCATCTACCGCTTCCGCCTGGCGGAGCCGGCCATCTTCCTGGACAAGTACCGCCGATTTGCCCCGGCGGAGGCCGCCGCCCCCGGCCAGGGGCGGAAAATCCTTCTCTCGGACAATTTCCGCTCCCGCCCGGAGGTGCTGGACGGGGTGAACTTTGTGTTCCGAAACGTGATGACCCGGACGGCGGGAGAGCTGGATTATACGCAGGCCGAGGCGCTGCGCCCCGGTCGGGGGGATTTGACCCCGGATGAGCGCTATCAGGTGGAGCTCAACTGCGTGGACCTGTCCGGGCTGGCGGCGGACGGGACGGGGGAGCGGGCGGATAAGGACGCGGTGTGCGCCCGGGCCGCGGCAAAGCGGGTGCGCGCGCTTTTGGACAGCGGCCTGCCCATCGGGGACCGGCCGGTGCGGGCGGAGGATATCGTCATCCTTCTGCGCTCCCCCGGCCCTGTGCTGCGCCGGTATGCCGCCGCCCTGGACGAGCTGGGCATTCCCTGGAGCGCGGAGGGCGGGCAGGAGTTTTTCGGGACCACGGAGATTTCGGTGGCCATCGCCCTGCTGCAGGTGATTGACAACCCCCGGCAGGACGTGGCCCTGCTCTCGGTTCTGCGCTCCCCCCTGTTTGACTTCACCCCAGACCGGCTGGCCGCCCTTCGGGCCGGGGGGGAGGGGACGGTGTACGACTGCCTGCGCGCCGGAGCGGCGCGGGGGGAGGAGGACTGCGGGGACTTTCTGGCCCTGCTGGGCGAGCTGCGGGAGCTGGCGAAGGAGGAGAGCAGCCACCGCCTGTTGTGGCGTATCTACGGCAGGCTGGACATGAGCGCGGTGTTCGCCGCCATGCCCGACGGCCAGCGCCGCCGGGCCAACCTGATGGCGCTGTACGACGAGGCCGCCCGCTTTGAAAGCGGCGGCCACCGGGGGCTGATGGCCTTCCTGCTCCACCTGAGCCGGATGGCGGAAAACGGCCTGAGCGTCCCCGTGCAGGGGGAGGGAACGGGGGGCGTGCGCATCCTGTCCATCCACAAATCCAAGGGGCTGGAGTTCCCGGTGGTGCTGGTGTGCGCGCTGGACCGGCAGTTTAACGAGGCGGACGCCAAGGCCCCCATCCTGTTCCACCCGGAGCTGGGCCTGGGGCCCAAGCGCACAGACCGGGTGCGGGGGGTGCGCTACACCACCATTGCTCGGGACGCGGTGGCCCTGCGCCTGCGCCAGCAGCTGCGCGCGGAGGAGATGCGCCTTTTGTACGTGGCCATGACCCGGGCCGAGCACAAGCTGATTTTATTTGCCGCCGTAAACGGGCGGGGGGGGCAGCTCTCCACCCTGGCGGGGCAGGCCCAGTGCCCGCCGCCCCCCCGGCAGATGGCGGACGCGCACTCCATGGCGGAGTGGGTGCTCACCCCGGCGCTGTGCCGGGGAGACAGCGCCCCGCTGTGGGAAAGCCTGGACCAGCCCCGCCCCCGCCCCCCGGCGTCGGAGGGGCTGAGCTGGGACATCCGAATGCTGCCTGGAGAGGAATTCCAGGCTCCCCAGGGGGAGGGCGCAGCCTGGGCCCCGGAGCGCGGCGGGCCGGAGCCGCCTCCCGGCCTGGAGGAGCGGCTGAGCTGGCGCTATCCCCACCAGGCGTCCGCGGATATGCCATCCAAGCTCACCGCCACCCAGCTCAAGGGCCGGGAGAAGGACGCGGAGGCGGCGGAAGACGCGGTGGAGCTGCGCTCTGTTCCCTCCAACCCCGCCGCCCCCCGGACCACTCTGCGCCGCCCGGTGTTTGAGGGGGAGCGGCCCCTCACCCCCGCCCAGCGGGGCACCGCCCTGCATATGGTGATGCAGTACCTGGACTACGGCCGCACAAACGATTTCGGGGAGATAGCACAGGAGGTCACCCGGCTGGTGGAGGGGCAGTACATCACCCCCCAGCAGGGAAACGCCGTCAACCCGGCGGACATTCTGGCCTTTTTCCGCTCGGAGCTGGGGCTGCGCCTGCGCCGCTCATCTCGGGTGGAGCGGGAGTTTAAATTCTCCATGCTCTCACCTGCGGCGGACTACTACCCCCAGGCCGAGCAGGGGGAGGAGGTTCTGCTCCAGGGCGTGGTGGACTGCTGGTTTCTGGAGGAGGACGGCACGGCCACGGTGGTGGACTTCAAGACCGACCGGGTGGGGGAGGAGGCTGTGGCAGGCCGGGCGGAGGACTACCGCCCCCAGCTGGACGCCTATACCCGGGCCCTGGCCCAGGCGGCGGGGGTAACGGTGG
The DNA here is from genome assembly GCA_948766235.1 of uncultured Oscillospiraceae bacterium. Lineage (GTDB taxonomy): Bacteria > Bacillota > Clostridia > Oscillospirales > Oscillospiraceae > Enterenecus. The sequence goes on from CAQCFX010000008.1 coordinate 36,961, forward strand.
GCCGCCGGTGCCTGTGGTTTTTTAATGTTGGACATGAGGTGGAGCTGTGAGGCTGGGAAAAAGATTTGGGAAAATGAAAAAAGCACTTGCATTTTTACCGCGAACATGATAAGATACGGTTTGCGTTTACAAGGAGCTGTTTATGGCTTCTGGACTTTTGATCGACAGAAAGAGGTGAATCCCCATGAAGGAAGGCATCCATCCCAACTACAACCACACCACCATTACGTGCGCGTGCGGCAACGTGATCGAGACTGGCTCGACCAAGAAAGACATCAAGGTGGAAGTCTGCTCCAAGTGTCACCCCTTCTACACCGGTAAGCAGAAGATGGTGGATACCGGCGGACGCGTCAGCCGCTTCAACAAGAAGTTCGGCCTGGGCTGAAACCATGTTGTTTTCCAAAGACCCGTTGCAGGTAATGCGGCGGGTCTTTCTCTTTTTTAACGGTGGAATTTTTGAATAAGCGAGGGAATTAAGCCGAATATGTTTGAAAAAACGGAAGTAAAGGAAATCAACCGCGCCGTGCTGGCGGGCCTGTGCGCCCCCTGCCTCAGCGCCGAGGAAAACGCCTCGGACGAGTCATTGGAGGAGCTGGCCGCCCTGCTGGACACCGCGGGGGGAACCTGCCTGGGCACGGTGCTGCAAAACCGCTCCGCCCCCGACCCGCGCACCTTCATCGGCGAGGGCAAGGCGGCGGAAATCAAGGAATTGGTCCAAAGCCTGGGGGCGGATATCGTTATCTTCGACAACCCCCTCTCCCCCTCCCAGCAGCGGGTGCTCACCGAGGAGCTGGGGGTGACGGTGATGGACCGCTCCGCCCTTATCCTGGATATCTTCGCCAAGCGGGCGCGGACCAGCGAGGGGCGGCTCCAGGTGGCGCTGGCCCAGTACAAGTACCTGCTGCCCCGGCTGACGGGCATGTGGAAGCACCTGGAGCGGCAGGAGGGCGCCATCGGCACCCGCGGCCCCGGCGAGACCCAGCTGGAGTCCGACCGGCGGCACATTCACCGCAAAATCGCCAAGCTGGAGGAGGAGCTGAAGGACGTGCGCCGGGTCCGCGCCACCCAGCGGGAGCGGCGGGAGAAAAACGAGGTGCCTGTCGTCGCCATCGTGGGCTACACCAACGCGGGCAAGTCCACCCTCTTAAACGCCCTCACCGGCTCGGACATTCCGGCCAATAACCGGCTGTTCGACACCCTGGACACCACCACCCGGACGCTGGAGCTGTCCGACACCTGCACCGTGCTCGTCTCGGACACGGTGGGCTTTATCTCCAAGCTGCCCCACCAGCTGGTGGACGCCTTTAAGGCCACGCTGGAGGAGCTGACCTTTGCGGACCTTCTGCTGCACGTGATTGACGCCTCCGACCCCAACTGGCGGGAGCAGGCGGCGGTGGTGGACCGCCTGGTGCAGGAGCTGGGGGCGGCGGAAACGCCCCGCCTGGAGGTCTTTAATAAGTGCGACCGCTTTGTGGGGGACATCCTGCCCCACGGGGAGGACATGGTGTCCATCTCCGCCAAAACCGGCGCGGGGCTGGAAAAGCTGTGCGCCGCCATGGAACAGCGGCTGGACGCCGGGGTGCGCCGGGTGGAGCTGCGCCTGCCCTACGACAAGGGGGGCGTGCTGGACGCGCTGTACCGGGAGGCTAAGGTGGAGAGGGTGGACTACGGCGAGGTGATTGAGGTCACCGCCGTGTGCACGCCCAAGACCCTGGGGCGCGTGGGGGAGTATATTGTGAGCAACTGACAAAAGGCCGCGGAGCCATGCCCCGCGGCCCTTCCCGTTTCCAAAGGGCTGGTCAAACAAGACCCCGTCTGCTATAATAGCCCCATCCCAGTTTACCAAGGAAGTGGCGCTTTGTGAGCGAAATGAGTCTGGCCGCCCAGGTGGCGGGCGAAGTGAAGAAAGCCGTGGTGGGCAAGGACGACATCGTGGTGAAGGTGCTGCTGGCCATACTGGCCCGGGGGCACATCCTGCTGGAGGACATCCCCGGCGTAGGCAAGACCACCCTGGCCATCGCCTTTTCCAAGGCCCTGGGCCTTCAATATAACCGGGTGCAGTTCACCCCCGACGTGATGCCCTCCGACCTGACGGGTTTTTCCCTCTACAATAAAGACAGCGGGCGGATGGAGTACCAGCCCGGTGCGCTGCTTTGCAACCTGTTCCTGGCCGACGAGCTCAACCGCGCCACCAGCCGCACCCAGTCCGCCCTGCTGGAGGCCATGGAGGAGGGCCGGGTGACGGTGGACGGCGTGTCCCACCCCGTACCCGACCCCTTCCTGGTCATCGCCACCCAGAACCCGGCGGGGGCGTCCGGCACCCAGCTGCTGCCCGACTCCCAGCTGGACCGCTTCGCCCTGCGCCTCACCATGGGCTACCCCGCCCCGGCGGACGAGCTGGAGCTGCTCCAGCGCAAAATGCGGGGCGACCCCATGCAGGCCGTGGTCCAGGCGGCGGGGCGGGAGGAGCTATCCCGGCTGCGCGGCCAGGTGGACCGGGTGTTTGTGGACGACGCCATTTTAAAATATATCCTCCGTTTGGTGCAGGCCACCCGCGCCCATCCCCAGCTGGCCCAGGGGGCCAGCCCCCGGGCGGCCATTTCGGTGGCCGGGCTGGCGCGGGCCTCCGCCTTCCTCCGGGGGCGGGATTACGTGGTGCCCGAGGACGTGCAGTATGTGTGGGCGGACGCCATCGCCCACCGGCTGGTGCTCCCTGCCGGC
>CAQCFX010000008.1:39706-50294 GCA_948766235.1 uncultured Oscillospiraceae bacterium
TGGAGATTGCCGGGGAGGCGCTCTCCTCGGTACGCCCGCCCCGCCTGCGTTAGGCTATGGCAGGCCGGAGAATCCTGTACAGCGCGGTGCTGGCCGGAGCGCTGCTGTTTCAGATTACCAACGAAAATTATCTGGCCCGGTTTTTGCTGGCCCTGTGCATCGCCCTGCCCCTGCTGTCCCTGGCCATGTCCCTGCCGGGGATGGTGCGGTGCCGGGTAATCCTCTCCGCCCGCCCCGCCGAGCTGGAGCGGGGGGAAAAGGGGTGCTGGGCCGTGGAGGTGGACACCTTCGCGGGGCTGCCCCTGTCCCGGCTCACCATGCGCCTCACCGTGCACAACCGGCTGACGCTGGAGCACAAAAGCCGGCGGCTCAAGCTCACCGGGGTGGCCCGCCGCCGTCCGGTGGAGCTGCCCGCCCCCACCGCTCACTGCGGTGTGCTGGAGCTGCGCATCGACAGAGTGCGGGTGTGCGACTATCTGGGGCTGTTCGCCTGGCGCCTGCCCCCGCCCGCCCCGGCGGCGCTGGTGTGCCGCCCTGTCCCTGCTGCGGCGGAGGCTCCCACCCTTCCCGAGGGGCGGGGTGTCCGGCCCGCCGGCCTGGGGAGCGGGCGCCGGGGCTTGGGGGAGGACTACGAGCTGCGGGAGTACCGCCCCGGCGACCCCATGCGCGCGGTGCACTGGAAGCTGTCCTCCAAGTGGGACGAGCTGATTGTCCGGGAGCGGTCCCAGGACGACACCCTCCTTCCCCTGCTTACCCTGGACCTGTGCGGCCAGCCGGAGGAGCTGGACAGGCTGCTGGACAAGCTGCTGGGGCTGAGCGACGCCTTTCTGCGGGGGCAGCAGCTCCATGCTGTGCTGTGGCTGGACCGGGCGCAGGAGCCCCAGCTTTACCCTATATGGGACACCCGTGAGCAGGAGGTATGCCTGCTGGCTCTGCTCAGCGGGGAGGCCCCGCTGAAAAAGCCGGGCTGCCGGCTGGACGACCACCCTGAACTGATTCCAGGGGGCGCGGTGTTCCGCATCCACATCACCCCGGAGGGAGGGGACGGCCATGGCTGAGCGGGAGCGCCGGTTTTTCTGGTCCGTCCTGCTGGGGGACGCAATTTTGCTGCTGTGCGCCCTGTGCGGGCTGACGGGGGCCTTTTTGTCCCTGTACGGCGGGCCCAAGGCCGCCCTTTGGGCGGACACGGAGGTGCTGGCCCGGTGCGCCGCCGGTCAGCGGCCGCTGCTGGTCTGGGCGGCGGTGTGGGCGCTGGTGTCCCTGGTGGCGTGGTCGCTGCCCCGGTTTCGGGAGCTGGCGGCGGGCGCTCTGGCGGCGGCGTGGGCGCTGGCCCTGTGGCGGAACTGGGCGGCGGTGTGCTCCGGCGCTGTGTTCACCGCCAAAACCATCGCCGATTTGTTTGAGGCCCGGGTGAGCTGGGGCGGGACATTTGGCTACAGCCCGGGGCTGACGCTGAACCAGGCCACGGCCAACGTGCGGCTGTTCCTGCTGTTTTTCATCGCCCTGCTGGCGCTGGCCCTGGGCTGGGCGGTGGTGCGCGCGCGGCGGTGGTGGCTGGCAGTGCTTCTCACCCTGCCGCCCCTGCTGCCGGGGCTGCTGGCCGACTTTTACCCCAGCTGGCCGGCCTTTCTGGCCCTGTGCCTGTGCTGGTGCGTGATGCTGCTCACCAGCTTGTGCAAGTGGTCCGCCCCCTCGGCCCGGGGCAGGCTTACCCTGGCGGCGCTGGGCGGGGCGGCCCTTGTGCTGTGGGGCGTGGCCCTGGCCTTTCCCGAGGCGGGCTACACCCGCCCGGCCTGGGCGCTGCGGGCGGAGGGGGAGCTGGTAAACCTGACCAACCGGGCGGCGGACTTCTTCTCCCAGTGGGACGGGCCCTTCCAGCGCACCGTCACCTATGTGGGCTCGGCGGGGGAGGCCGACTTGACCCAGGCCGGGCCGCTGAGCTACTCGGGGCGGACGGTGCTGCGCCTCACCTCCGACTACGACGGGCGGCTGTATCTGCGGGGGTCGTCCCTGGCTGTGTATGAGGGCGGGGTGTGGAAGGCCCTGCCCGAAGGGGTGTACCAGCAGTACTTGGACAGCCTGGAGAACCCCGACGACGCCCCCTCTCCGCTGCTGTTCCCCGCGGGACAGGGGCTGGCGGCCCTTGCGGTGGCGGGCGGCGGGCGGTACACCGCCACGGTGGACAACGTGGGCGCGGTGGGCTCCTGTGTGTACACGCCCTATTTCCTGACGGAGCAGGACTGGGGGGAGCGGGGGATGCTCCCCGTGGAGGACGCCTACTTTGCCGGCCTGCGGGGCCAGCGGAGCTTTACCATGGACTTTATCCGGCAGGAGCCTCTCAATGTGGTCTCCACGTCGAGCCGGTGGAGCCAGGCGTATTGGGACCAGGTGGGGGCGTACTATCTGGCCGTGCCCGAGGAGCTGCGGGGCACCCTGGACGAGATGATCGGCCAGGCCCTGCGGCACCCGACGGAGATTACGCCGGAGGCTGTGGTGTGCTTCCAGCTGGAATACGCCCAGCGGGTCGCCGCCTGGCTGGAAAGCTGCTGCGAGTATGACGCCTCCGCCCCCGCCGCCCCGCAGGGCGTTGACCCGGTGCTCTACTTCCTCACCGAGAGCCGCCGGGGCTACTGTATGCACTACGCCTCCGCCGCCACCCTGCTGCTGCGAGCCATGGGCGTCCCCGCCCGGTACGTCAGCGGCTTCACCGCCGAGAGCATCCCGGACCGAACGGTGGACGTGCCCGACCGGGCGGCCCACGCCTGGGTGGAGGTATGGGTGGACGGCTTTGGGTGGTACCCCGTAGAGGTCACTCCCGCTGCGGCCTTCGACTGGGAGCAGGAGCGGGATATCACCTACGCCCCGGAGGAGGAGAGCGAGGAGCCGGAGGAGGAGCAGACGCCCGAGCCCAGCCAGGAGCCGGAGCCGGAGGAAAGCCTCCCGGCGCAGGAGGACGGTCCCGGCGGGGCGGAAAGCGGCGGCGCGGCCCTGTCCGGGTGGCTGAAAGGGCTGGCCGGGGCGGCGTGCGCGTGCGCCCTGCTGTGGCTGGTGCAGTTCGCCCTCAAGCGGCTGCGGGCGCGGCGGATGAGCGGGGCGGACCCCAACCGGGCGGCGCTGGCCTGCTACGGATACCTGCGCGGCATGGAGCGCTGGGGCGGACAGGTGGACGAGCGGGCGGTGGAGCTGGCCCAGAAGGCGAAGTTCAGCCGGCACATCCTCACCCCGGAGGAGCTGGAGGAGCTGCGCGGGCTGGTGGACGGGGAGCGAAGGCGGCTGTGCGCCGCCCTGCGGCCGGAAAAGCGGATTTTATTCCGCTATTTCTGGGGAAAGCCCTTGACAAGCCGGGAAGATCATGTATAATATTTTGGTCTGCCGCTTTTTCACAGCGCGGCAACCATCCTTGCCTCCGGCGCTGACCGGAGGCCATAAGACCATAAGGAGGTGCAAAACCAATGGCAAAGGTAAATGGCAACTACGAGGTGCTCTACGTCCTCAACCCCACCCTGGGCGAGGAGGAGACCGCCGCTCTGGTGGCCCGCTTCAAGGAGCTGGCTGAGGGCCGGGGCACTGTCACTGAGGTGGACGAGTGGGGCAAGCGCCGGCTGGCCTACCCCATCAACGACCTGGAGGAGGGCTACTACGTCCTGATGACCTTCTCCGCCGATCCCGCTTTTCCCGCCGAGCTGGACCGTCTGATGCGCATTAACGTGAGCGTGATGCGTTCCATGATTGTCAGCAAGGAAGGCTGAGGGGGAGGACGTCATGCTCAACCATATCGTTATCATGGGCCGGCTGGCCCGTGACCCCGAGCTGCGCCACACGCAGAGCGGGACTCCCGTGGCCACCTTCCGCCTGGCGGTGGACCGGGATTTCAAGGACAAAAACACCGGCGAGCGCGCCACCGACTGGATTGACGTGGTGGCCTGGCGCGGCACCGGCGAGTTCGTCAGCCGCTACTTCTCCAAGGGCCGCATGGCCGTGGTGGAGGGCCGGCTGCAAATGCGGGACTGGACCGATAAGGACGGCAACCGGCGCACCTCCGCCGAGGTGGTGGCCGACAATGTCTACTTCGGCGATTCCCGCCGGGACGGCGACGACCGCGGCAGCTACGGCGAGCGCAGCGCCAGCCCCAGCTACGGCGGCGGTTACGGCGCAGGCTGTCCCTCCGCTCCCGCCGCCGATTACGGCGTCCCGTCCGCCGGCGACCAGTTCGCCGAGCTGGCTGACGACGACGGCGACCTGCCCTTCTAAATGAATCGGAAGGGCTATCTCACATAAAGGAGGTCTGCCAATCATGGCTATGGATAATGTGAAGCCCCGCGGCAACCGCAAGCGCCGCAAGGTGTGCGCGTTCTGCGTGGACAAGGTGGAGCAAATCGACTACAAGGACGCCCAGAAGCTCAAGCGCTATCTGTCCGAGCGGTCCAAGATTCTGCCCCGCCGCACCACCGGCACCTGCGCCATGCACCAGCGCCAGCTGACCGACGCCATCAAGCGCGCCCGTCACGTGGCCCTGCTGCCCTACGTCACCGACTAAAAGGCGATGAAACGCCCCCGGAGCAAGCCTCCGGGGGCGTTTTTTGCTTGGGCCTTGACGGGGGTTTGCTATCCTTTACTCAGAACGAGAGAGAGGAGCCGGAACCATGAAAAACAGCGTAAAGCGGGCGGCGGCCGCCCTTTTGGCGGCGGCTGCCCTGTGCGGGGCCGTCTTTGTCCACTCCCTGGGGGTGCGCCCCGCCCTGCCGGAAGGGACGGGGCAGAGCTACCTGTACGGCGAATTTCACTATTCCGAAGCAGTCCAGGCCTGGGAGTTTGAGCTGTGGTCGGAATGCTACCACCAGCGGGGGATGCGGCACCTGTTTCTGGAGCTGCCGTATTACATGGCGGAGTGGCTCAACCTGTGGATGCAGGCGGAGGGCGACGAGCTGCTGGACGAGTACATTCAGGAGCTGGTGGAGATGCGGCAGGTCAGTAATTCCCCCATGCCCGCAGAGGCCCATGAGCTGGATCGGGCACTTTTCAAGCGGATTAAAGAGGACTGCCCGGAGACGGTGTTCCACGGTACGGATGTGGGGCACCTGTACTGGAACGAGAAGCTCGGGGAGCCTTACTTAAAGCATTTGGAGGACGCCGGGCAGACGGACTCGGAGCAGTACCGGCTGGCGAAAGAGAACATGGAGCAGGGGGAATATTTTTGTGGGAATGTTCCCGGCGAGGATTTTACCTACCGGGAGCAAAAACTGGCGGAGAACTTCATCCGGGAGCGGGACAAGCTGGGCAATGCCGACATCATGGGCATCTACGGCGGCGCCCACGTGGAGCCGGGACGCATCGTAGACTGGTACGGGGCGGACGGGACAGAGCCCAACATGGCAAGCCGGCTGCTGGAGCGGTACGGGGAGGACGTGCACTGTGAGGACCTGGCCGGCAGCGTCCCGCCCCTGGGGACCGGCGTGATTACTCTGGCGGGCAAGGATTATACCGCGCAGCAGTTTGGAAAGATTTACATCCCCACCCCCTCCGGCGATTGCTATATGGAGTACTGGCGGCTGGAGGACGCCTACGAGGATTTCCAGTTCGCGACGCCCACCTACAAGTTCCTCTATGTGGACCAGTATTTCCCCATGGCGGTGGAGGAGGGACAGATTTTTGTGGTGGACCAGGCGTGGAAGGGGACGGTGGAGCGGTCCTATTACCGCTGCACCGGCCTGACCGGCAAGGACGGCCTGCGCGCCGACGGCTTCCTTGTGGAGTGAAGGAGGTAAAACGTTATGATTCATGTTGAGGAGAATGGGCGGCTTAACCAGGCGCTGCGAGATTTATATAACGCATACAGCCAGGAATATCTGGCCGCGTACCGCAGTATTTTTGCCCGCCTGGACACAGACCCGCCCTGCCGCATTAACGAGTTCGGCATCATTGACGAGGAGCGGTACGATACCGACGCGGGCGTCCTGTTTGTGGCCAGGGAGAACAACGGCTGGAGCAATGAAGAGTTTGAGGACGGCTCCCTGGTCCGCGGTTGGCTGGAGGGCATCTCCAAAGAGGGGACGGATGGAAAAGGCCATGTCCAGACCTATCCCAGAATGTGGTATAATATAGGCCGCTGGGCCATGTATCTCAATGGAGCGGAGCAAAGCATTGAGGAACTGGCAGCCCTGAAAGGGCCGGTGCTGCCGGCGCTGGGGACGATAGCGTTCACCAATCTTAACAAGGTCCGGGGGTATAGCCGCGCGGGGAAGGAGTACCGGGCGCTGGCGGGCGCGGAGATTTCGGACCGCCTGCTGCGGGCGGAGCTGGAGCTGCTGCGCCCCAAAACGGTTGTATGCTGCGGCACGGTGGGGTATTTTCAGGCCCACGCGCCGGAATTTTCCGGCACGGTGATTGGTATGCCCCACCCTACGGCGAGAATCGGGTCCGCGCAGATGCTGCGCCAGCTGGCCATGCGGCTGTCCGGCTGAAGGCTGCGCCGGATTTCGCGGTTTTGTCCCAGTTCTAAAGGAAATCTTCATGATTTTTTAGGGGAACCTTTGTTGCGATTTTCCAATTTAACGCTATAATAGCCATAGACTTTAGACGCTGCGGAAGGCAGGGGCTGTTATGGAAAACAAATCGCTGAAAATACTGCTCTGGGTGCTCACCGCCGCCATTTTGGGCGGCAGCGTGTGGGCGCTGTACGCCACCGGGTTTTTCGAGGCCGCGGGCTCCCAGGAAAAGCTGGGCGCGTATATCGCCCGCTGCGCCCCCTGGTCCCACCTGGCCTATTTCGGAATCCAGCTGGCCTCGGTGGTCATCGCCCCCATTCCCAGCAACATCACCGCCGCCGCGGGGGCGTACCTGTTCGGGCTGTGGCCCTCCTTCCTGCTCACCTGGGGGGCGGTGACAATGGGCTCCGCCATTGTGTTCGCCCTGGCCCGGGCCCTGGGGCAGAAGTTCGTGGGGCAGTTCGTCAGCGACAAGCTGTCGGAGAAGTACCTGGACGTGATTCGCCGGAAGCGGGACGTGTTTTTAGCCCTGGCCTTCCTGTTTCCCTTTTTCCCGGACGACATTCTGTGTATTTTAGCGGGGGTGACCGACATCTCCTTCAAACGGTTTTTCCTGCTGGTGGTGCTGGCCCGGCCCTGGGGGCTGCTGGTGTCCTGCATGGTGGGCAGCGCCACCCTGGCCATTCCCTGGTGGGGCATGGTTTTGCTGGGGCTGGGCGGGCTGGCGGTGTTCCTGCTGGCCATGAAGTATGGGGACAAAATCGAGGACGCCGTCATGGAACGGCTGAGCAAATAAAGTACGGGCCGCTGCGGCTTGCAGCGGCCCGTCTCTTATTTTTTGTTGCGCACAAACACCTGGGTGCCCTGGAACTTGGCGTTGTGCCGCTCGTCAATCTCAAAGCCGTCCAAGGCGGCGATGAACCGGGAAAGCTTGGCGTAGCCATAGTTTCGGGCGTCGAAGTCGGGCTGCTTTTTAATCAGCAGGGTGCCCAGGTCCCCCAGGTAGGCGTAGCCGTCCTCGTCGGCCAGGTCCTCGATGGACTGGGCGATGAGGTCCTTGACGGACAGGGCGGGGGACTCCGCCGGGGGCGCGGCCTTTTTCTTCGCGCTCTTGCCCGCGGGGGCGGGGGCCTCCGGCTCGGCGGTCTTGAGGGATTCAATGTATACAAACTTGTCACAGGCCACGATAAAGGGCTTGGGGGTCTTTTTCTCCCCCATGCCGTATACCTTCATGCCCGCCTCCCGCAGGCGGGTGGCCAGACGGGTGAAGTCGCTGTCGCTGCTCACCAGCACAAAGCCGCCGCAGTTGCCGGAGTAGAGGATATCCATGGCGTCGATAATCATGGCCGAGTCGGTGGCGTTTTTGCCGGTGGTATAGCTGTACTGCTGGAAGGGGGTGATGGCGTGCTCCAGCAGCAGGGGCTTCCAGCTGCCCATGTTGGGGGCGGTCCAGTCGCCGTAAATGCGCTTAATGGTGGCCGCGCCGTACACCGCCACCTCCGCCATAATCTCCCGCAGGGCGGTGCGGGGTGCGTTGTCCGCGTCGATGAGGACGGCTAAGCGCAGTTCGTTTTCCATGCCGGGTGCTCCTTTTTGCCGCGTTGCGCGGATGATGGATATAGTATATCATAGGCGGGGGCGAAAGGCCAGAGTAAAAATATTTTCTTTTTCCGCAACAATCGGCGGGGCCAGAGCGTGTGATAAGTGAAGGGACCTCTCCGCGGCCCCCCTTCAGGCCGCGGGGAGGTGAAAGGAGGGATAGAATGGATTACTCCAACCGGTTGGAAGAATTGGTAAACAAGTACGAAAACACCCTGTTCCGGGCGGCCCTGGCCATTTTAGGGGACGCGCAGGAGGCGGAGGACGCGGTGCAGGAGACCTTCCTGCGCTACCTGGAAAAGCGCCCGGAGCTGCGGGACAGGGAGCATGAAAAGGCTTGGCTGCTGAAAGTGACGGCCAACCACTGCAAAAGCGTCCTGCGCCGGCGCAAGCGGCGATCGGAGGTGGAGCTGCTGGACGTGTACCCCGCCCCGGACCGGGAGAGCCGGGAGCTGGTGGAGGCCATTCTGGCCCTGAGCCCCAACCAGCGCTGGGCGGTGCATCTGCACTACTACGAGGGGTATTCCACCGACGAAATCGCGTCCATTCTGGGTCAGCGGCCCGGGACGGTGCGCTCCCACCTGAGCAGGGCGCGGAAGGCCCTTAAAATCTATCTGACTGACAACGAAAAGGAGGATTGTTGTGAAACAATACAATGAGTATATGGACGGTATTCAGGCGTCCGACACCCTCCACCGGCGGCTGCTGAACCTGGAAGCGCCCAAGCGCCGCCCGCTGGGACTGGCCCGCGCGGGGCTGATTGCGGCCTGCCTGTGTTTCGCGTTAGTGGGGACGGCAATGGCCGGGATTGTAGGTGGGTGGATCAGGGTGTCCAACGTGGATTTCTATCCAAACACCAACGTGAACGGCACGGAGAGCTCTTACTCCACGGTGGAAATCAGGTCGGACGGTACGGTTTATATCCCCTTTGAGCGCTTCTCCCAGGAGGCCCAGGAGTTTGCCCACTCTTTCACGTATCTGCCCCAGTACAAGAGCTTCGATTCCTGGGATGAGGTGGAGCAGTTTCTGGGCGTAAGCATCGCCCACAACCCGGTGCTGGACCAAATGGAAATCTTTCCAAATCAGGTGGAGGACCGCCAGTACGGGACCAAAACGGACGAGGCCAATTTCATTGTGCAGTTCGATGGACGCATGGATGCCCCCACCATCAGAACATCCGCCATCTACCGGCTTGAAGCGGAAGATAACGTCAGTTTTCGCCTGATTGTCTCCGGAACAATCACAACCCAGAGCCTGGGTACTGAGGAAAGAATCTCTGGACACACATTCAACGATACGCAGCAGCCGGTGACGGAAACCTATGTCACCCCAAGCGGCCTGCAAGCGGTCATCTCCACCGCCCGCCTGCTTGACGACGGACATTCGCTGGTCTGCAATACCTCTTTTCAGCTAAACGGCGCTTATTTTACGCTGCTTGCCTTTGAATCTGAGAATCCGGACCAAGTGGTGCCCGCCATTAAGAAAGTTTTGGACGCCTATTCATGATGGTTAAGTAACACAAAGCGATTTGTGTGCGGATATAAAAAAGGAAGACTGCCTCGGCAGTCTTCCTTTTTGCTTCCACCCTCTGGGTTAAGAGGCGATGGAGCTGTTATACAGGTCGATGCAGTCGGACAGCACCTCGTTGACAAAAAGGAGGCTGCCCAGGTAAACCCGGCCAGGTTCGCTGACCAGGGTCTGCTGCTCTACCTGGCCGATCATCCGCTCCAACGCGCTGGCCATGCGGTCCAGCTGGGTGCCGATGTGGTACGCGCCGTCGGCGGTCATGGACTCGGACATGAGCTGGTTGTTGTCCTCCGCGGCGGTCTTATAGGCGGCGATGGTGTCCAGCAGCTCCTGGTACAAAGGCCGGATGGGCGCCAGGTCCAGCTCCAGCAGGTTATAGTCGTCCACCTCCTGGGCGTAGCACTCCGCCGTAATCTTCTTCACCACGGTGATGGAGTGGCTGAAGCCGTAGGCCAGCAGGCGGCCGTCGTCCTGCATCCGCTGCTCGTCCGCCTCCACCCGCTGGAGGCTGCGCAGCTCCACCGCGTCCATGTACTGGAAGGCCAGGTCCTCAAAAAGGGCGGCGTTGGCCTGGATGACCTTGTGGTACTCCTTGGGTCCGGCGTACTGGTCGGCGGCGTAGTCGTAGTCGCGGTAGATGGTGGAGAAGGTGTCCATCAGCGCCCGCATGGGGTCCAGAATTTCCAGGGTGAGGGCGTCCAGCTCCTCAAAGGCGGGCTCCAGCGACGCCACATACTCGGCGTCCTCCAGCAGGTCGGTGTTATAGGGGGAGATGTCGTACTTGTAGGTGTACTGGGTGTCGGTGCGCAGGGCGAACTCGTCGGCGTACTCCACCACCTCATAGTAGCTGTACAGGGTGTCCAGCACGTCCACAATCTTGTTGTTCATCTCCACGTAGACATTGTACTTGATTTTGTCCACCACTTCCGGGTCCAGGGACTCCTCCGGCTCGTCGGGAGTGGGGGTGGGGGTGGGCG
>CAQCFX010000009.1:0-39945 GCA_948766235.1 uncultured Oscillospiraceae bacterium
TGCCCGCGTCCTTGGTGGCCTGGCGCTGGGCGTCGGTGAAGTAGGCGGGGACGGTGATAACCGCCTCGGTGACGCTCTGGCCCAGGTAAGCTTCGGCGTCCGCCTTCAGCTTTTGGAGAATCATGGCGCTGATTTCCTGGGGGGTGAGCTTTTTGCCGTCGATGGGCACGCGGTAGTCGCTGCCCATTTCGCGCTTGATGGAGGCGATGGTGCGGTCGGGATTGGTGATGGCCTGGCGCTTGGCCACCTGGCCCACCATGCGCTCGCCGTCCTTGGAGAAGGCGACGACGGAGGGGGTGGTGCGGCTGCCCTCGGCGCTGGGGATGACGACGGCCTCGCCGCCCTCCATCACGGATACACAGCTGTTGGTGGTTCCTAAGTCGATACCGATAATCTTAGACATAATGATTTCCTCCTGTTATATGAAAAGTGTATTTATACAATGTGAATTGGGAAACGCTTGTTGTCATGCTGCGAAACGGCCAGGACGCTCGGTCGCTTTCCCTTCGACTCGGGCAAAACCCGGTCCAACATCGTTGGCCCTGGGCTTTTGTCCTCGCTCCGCTCCATCCGCGCTGCTCACGACGGCTCCGCACTTCTTTTTAATTTGCCACCTTGACCATGGAAAACCGAATCACCTTTTCCCCACAGATAAAGCCCTGTTCAAAGACCTCCACAATGGTGCTCTCTCCGGCCTCCGGGTCGTCCACGTGCATGACGGCGTTGTGGCGGTTGGGGTCAAAGGTCTCGCCCAGGGCGGGAATCATCTCCACGCCCAGGCCCGCCAGGGCGTCATGGAGGCCCTTCATGGTCATCTCCACGCCCTTCTTATAGGCCTCGTCGGCGGTGTCCTGCTTCAAGGCCCGCTCCAGGTTGTCAAATACCGGCAGGAAGGCGGCCACGGTCTGGGCCTTGGCCTCGGTCCAGGCGGCGTCCTTTTCCTTGGCGGTGCGCTTGCGGTAGTTGTCGTACTCCGCGGCCAGGCGCAGATATTTGTCCGCCGCCTCCGCCAGCAGCTGGTCCTGGTTCTTCTCCCCGGCCTGGGGCTGCTGAGGCTCGGCTGCCTCCTCCGCCTCCGGGGCCTGCTGCTCCTCAATCTCCTGGGCCTCGTTCTGCACGTCCTCCGGGACGGGGTTTTCCTTTTTGCTCTGCTTTGCCATGGGATTTTATTCCTCCTTTTCCGGCGTACTGGGGGGCAGCTCCGGCTGCCCGAACAGTTTGGACAGACCGTCTGCCACATAGGACAGCTTGGCGGCCACCTTGGCGTAGTCCATCCGGGTGGGGCCCACCACGCCGATGACCCCCTTCATGCCGTCGCCGATGTCGTAGCTTGCCAGCACCACGCTGGTGTCCTTCAGTTCGTCGGCCACGTTTTCCGGGCCAATCAAAATTTTGGTGTCGTCGCCCTCCAGGGCGGGCAGGGCCAGCGCCTGGGCCAGGGAGCGCTCCTCGGACAGGTAGCTCATCAGCTTCTGGGCTTTGTCCACGTCCCGGTATTCCGGGTGGTTGAGAATGTGGCTGGTTCCGGCGGTATATACTTCGCTGTGCTCAAGCTCGTCCAGGACTTCCATGGCAAAGGACACCACCAGGGAAATGAGCCCGTAGGAGCTGCCCGCCGCGTGCTCGGCCACCCGCATCAGCTCGGGGGTGAGCTGGTCCAGGGTCTTGCCCACGAAGGCGGTGTTCAAAAGGGTGGTGAGCAGCTGAAGCTGCGGCTCGCTCAAATCGGCGGGCAGGCGGAACAGCTTGTTTTTCACCACGCTTGAGTCCGTCATCACCACGGCGATGAAGGAGGCGCAGTCCACCAAAATCAGGTCGAACCGCTTGATGGTCAGCCGCCGGACGCCCTCGGCCAGGGCGAAGGCGGGGTAGTTGGTGAGCTGGGACACCATGCGTCCCGCCTGGTCGATGACCTTGTCCAGCTCCCGCATCTTCAGGTGTAGGGCGTCGTTAATCTGCTTTGTCTCCTCCAGGCTCAGGCGCTGCTCCTCCATCAGTTCATTGACGTACAGCCGGTAGCCCTTGGGGGAGGGGACCCGCCCGGCGGAGGTGTGGGGCTGCTCCAGGTAGCCCTGCTCCGTCAAGTCGGCTAAATCGTTGCGGATGGTGGCGGAGGACACATTCAGCTCCGCCAGCTCCATCAGCGCCTTGGAGCCCACCGGCTCCGCCGTCCGGATATAGCTTTCCACCACGGCGCGCAAAATTTTCTTTTTGCGGTCAGTCAGACCCAAGGGACCGCCTCCTCTCAAAAGGCTTAGCACTCATGCTGTTCGAGTGCTAAAGATAATGTACCACCACCCCCCAAAATTGTCAATAGTCCAGTTGTAAATTAAATGTGAATGCTGCGCCGCGCCAGAAAGCCCCGCTGATTTTGCACAACAGCACCGGGACTGCTCAACGGCCCATGTTGCCCGGTTGGATGCAAAGGAAGTAAAAAAGGGGGCTTCCCTTTCCCCGGCGTTCGTAGTATGATATAAGGACGATAAAATCAGCAGCGCTGCGCGCATGGAGGCCGCGATGATCAATTTACTGTCTTTGACCGCTTCGGCGTCACCCGCGCCGGAGGAGAGCGCCCCGCTCACCCTTCAGGAGATGTGGGACGCGGTGGTATACGGCGTCACTTGGTTTTTCACCAACCTGTCCCCCGCCTTTGTGTGGGCGGTTTTCGGCCTTGTGATATGCGGGGCCTTTTTGGGGTACTATTGGTACTGTCTGCGCCCCCGCCCCCACAGCCTGGAGTGGATTGCCATGGCGGAGGAGCGCGCCAAGCCCCGGCGGATGACCCTCACCATCCCCTGCCACCCCATGGAGCGGCGGGATATCCTGCCCATCCTGCTGCTCACGGCGGTATACGCCGTCACCGCCTTTTTCCGCCTGGGCGGCTTTGACGCCCCCCAGAACGCGGCAAAGTTTCAGCGGGGGGATAGCGTGGAGTTCTCCTACGACCAGCCGGTGACGGTGGACAAGCTGTCCTTCTACACCTCCCTGGGCACCGGGTACTACACCCTGGAGTGGGAGGACGAGAACGGGGAGTGGCAGGGGGTCAAGCTGGACCAGCCCTATAACTCCCTGTTCAAGTGGCAGGTTCTGGACCTGGAGCAGGTGGACGCAGAGGGCCTGACCATCAATGGGGAGAACGGAAATGAGGACCAGGAGCCCGTGGGCGTTATCCTGGCCTCCCGCTTCCGCCTCACCGCGGCCAGCGCCCCCAGGGAGGAGGGGCTGTGGCTGGCGGAGCTGGCGCTATGGAGCGGGGCGCAGGTCACTGCGGACGAAAACGGGGAGCAGCGCACCCCCGTGCCCCTGCCCGCCCCCGACCATGTGGACGAGGGGGGAGCGGCCCTGTTCGACGAGCACGAGCTGTGGGCATCCAAGGCCACCTATATGAACTCCTCCTATTTCGACGAGATTTACCACCCCCGCACGGCGCTGGAGCACCTGAACAACGTCTACCCCTACGAGGTGTCCCACCCGCCCCTGGGCAAGCTGATTATCTCCATCGGCATTATGATATTCGGCATGGTCCCTTTTGGCTGGCGGTTTATGGGCACGCTCTTTGGCGTGCTTATGGTGCCGGTGCTCTATCTCTTTCTCAAGAACCTGTTCGGCAAGACCCCGGTGGCCGTGTGCGGCACGTGCCTGTTCACCTTTGATTTCATGCACCTGGTCCAGACCCGCATCGCCACCATCGACACCTACGGCGTGTTCTTCATCCTAGTGTCCTACTATTTTATGTACCGCTTTCTGGCCGTCCCGGCGGGGAAGAAGCTGCGGTGGTATATCCTGCCCCTGTTTCTCAGCGGCGTGTTCTGGGGAATCGGCTGCGCGTCCAAGTGGACGGTGGTGTACGCCGGAGTGGGGCTGGCCCTGCTGTGGCTGTTAGGGCTGATTTTCAAGGCCGGAGACTGGCGGGAGGCGGAGGACCGCGCCCGCACTCAGCCCGCGCCCCCGGAGGTGCGCCAGGAGGTGATGGAGGCCATGTTCCAGGAGGCGCCGCCCCCCTGGGAGCGGCCCAAAATCAGCTCCTTTGCCGCCTATGCGGTGGGCACGACCCTGCTGTCCGTGGTGTTTTTTGTGCTGATTCCGGTGTGCATTTATACCGTGTCCTACTTTCCCTATGCCGCGGCCCGGGGTAATGAGGCGGGCTTCTGGGGAATGGCGGCCCAGTCGCTGTCCTGGCCCTTCACCCAGCTGCCCCAGTATCTGGCGGAGATGGCCAAGCCCATGGAGGGCGGACCCAGCCGGGGGTTCTTTGAGGTCATTGCAAGCGACAGCGCCCACCCGGTGGACATCATGCTGAAAAACCAGCATTTCATGCTCACCTATCACCAGGGGGTTCACAACCCCCACCCCTATGAGTCCTACTGGTATCAGTGGATTTTCGACGGCCGGCCCATTTTGTACTACCGGGATTTGGACGTGCCGGGGATGAAAAGCCTGTTTGCCTCCTTTAATAATCCCCTGGTGTCCTGGGCGGGGCTGCTGGCCTTTTTCGCCGTGGCCGTTCAGACGGTGCGCCGCCGATGCGGCAAGGGGCTGTTTATCCTCATCGCCATCCTGTCCCAGTTTGTGCCCTGGCTGCCCATCGGGCGCATCCTGTTCGCCTATCACTATTTCCCCACGGTGCTGTTTTTGTGCTTTGCCATCGCCTATCTCATGGACGACATGATGGGGCGCAGGCGCGGCGGGCACCGGCTGGCGGTGTACGGCTTCACCGGCTGCGCGGTGGGGCTGTACGCGGTGTTCTACCCGGAGCTTATCGGGCTCTACGTGCCCACCTGGTACAGCGCCTATTTCCTGCGGTGGTTCCCCAGCTGGCCATTGTAGACGCAAGCTCCATATCCCTCGCTTCCGGCTGCGCCGAAAGCTCGCTCATTGCGCTGCGTCTACAATTCCAAATCGAACCCGCTTCGCTGGGCTTCGATTTGGGTTTGGAAGGGCATACTTTTTAGAGGTGATTCAATATGTATCTGTGCGACATTCACAGCCACACCAAAATTTCTCCGGACAGTAAGGCGCAGCTGCGGGACACCGCCCAAGCGGCCATAGACGCGGGGGTTCAGGAATTCGGCGTCACCGACCACTTCGACTTGCTGGGGCTGGACGGCAAACCGCTGACCGTCTTCGACTGGCCCGGAGCCAAGGAGCAGTACCGCGCCGTGAAGGCGGAGCTGGGAGACCGGCTCGTTCTCCGCCTGGGCTTGGAGCTGGGCTCGGCCACCTATGACCCCGAGGTGGCCCGAGCCGTTCTGGCCCAGGGCGGGGAGGAGCTGGACTTTGTGCTGGGCTCCATGCACAACTGGATTGGAGAGGAGAAGAACCTGGACTTCTACTTCTCCGACTACCACGACAACCCGGAGCTGGCCCGCCGGGCGCTGGAGGGCGCGCTGGAGCACACCTGGACCCTGGTGACCCAGCTGCCCGACTGCTACGACAGTCTGGCCCACATTGTCTATCCCCTGCGGTACATCCACCGGGACGGGGTGGAGCTGTCCCTGGCCGACTATGAGGAGCGGGTGCGGGCCATCTTCACCCAGGTGGCCAAGACGGACCACGCCATGGAGGTGAACGTGTGCCGGGGGAATGATTTGGACTCCTGGCCGCCGCTGCTGGCCTGGTTTAAGGAGTGCGGCGGGCGGTTGGTCACCGTGGGGGCGGACGCCCACCGGCCCCAGGATGTGGCAAGGGGTATTCCCCAGGGGTTGGAGATGATAAAAGCGGCGGGCTTTGACTGCGTGACCACCTACGAGGGCCGCCGCCCGGTGCTGCACAAGCTGTGAAAACAAACGGATGTTTCACGTGAAACGCATCAAGGCGAGTTTGTTTTGCGGGGCCCTATCAATGATTGGAGGAATCTTGAGTGAAAATTTCCATCGCCTGCGACCACGGGGCGTATGAGCTGAAGGAGCGGCTGAAGGCCCACCTGCTGGAGCAGGGCCACGCCGTCACCGACTGCGGAACTGACAGCACCGAGAGCTGCGATTACCCCGATTTCGGCCTCGCCGCCGCCAAGCTGGTGGCGGACGGCGCCTGCCAGCGGGGCGTGGTGCTGTGCACCACCGGCATCGGCATGAGCATGGCGGCCAACAAGGTGCGGGGCGTGCGGTGCGCTTTGTGCCACGAAACCCTGTCCGCCGAGATGACCCGCCGCCACAACGACGCCAACGTGCTGGCCATGGGGGCGGGCGTCACCGGCGGCAACCTGGCCGAACGTATCCTGGACGTGTTCCTGTCCACCGAGTTCGAGGGCGGCCGCCACCAGCGCCGGGTGGACAAGGTGATGGAGGCGGAGCGATGAGCGCCCCCACGGTTGACCGGGAACAGCTCCAGGAGCGGTTTGCCTACTGGCAGGGCAAGCTGCGCCTCACCCCCGGTTGGGACGTATGCCTGGAGTGGGTGGAGGACCCCGAGTGGCGCAAGACCGGCGACATCAAAATTGACTGCGACGACCGCAAGGCGATTTTGATGCTCAACGCCGCCAACCCCAAGCAGGAAAATCTGGAGGAGGTCATCGTCCACGAGCTGATGCACTTAAAACTGTACCCCCTGGACCAGGTGGCGGAAGGCCTCATCGTCAGCCACTTTGAGCAGGGCACCCCGGCCTGGAACTTTGCCTACCGGCAGTTTTTTGAATCGCTGGAAATCACGGTGGAGGAGCTGGCCAAGTGCTTCCTGCTGGAGTTCGGGGAGGATAAGAAGCTGTCCTTCGGGCGGTGCGCCGGGGAGAAGTCCTTTAACGAGCTGTATGAAGGGTTAAACAACTTGGAGTGACTTCCTTTTTTCTTTGAAAAGAAAAAAGGAAGCGAAAAAAGAAACTTTTAAACTTCTCTCTGTTTTGTATCTATATGGTTCGTGGCCGGGCAGAAACCTTTGAGTTTCCACCCGGCCACGAAATCATTTTTTAATATTTTTACGTTCTATTTTGCTGACAGGTCCGTGGCCGGGCGCATACTTTTCAGTATTAGTCTACCGCCGTCAGCGGTCTAAAGGTTCTTTTTGCCTGCTTTTTCTTTTCAAAGAAAAAGTAGGGTCTCCAGCTCCTCCGGCGTATACAGCGCGTTCAGCGCCGAGAGCAGGGCCTTGGCACTCATGTGCTCGGGCAGGTCCAGGTGCTTGAGCAGCTCAGAGCGCCGCTGCGCCGCGTCCGGAGTTCCCGACAGCCCCAGAGCGAACAGGTCCGCCGGGGTCAGGTTTCCCTGGGGGCAGTTGGGGGCGGAATCGTCCAGCACCGTGGCCCCGGCGCGGAGAATGGCGCGGCGCAGCACCTGGGGGGGCATTCCCTCCACGCCCAGCTTGCCCTCCCTGCCGGGGGCGCGCTTGCGCCGCTCCTTGCCGTAGACGTCGGGAATATAGGCCTGCTTGAGCTGGCTTTTGGGGATGGCTCCCTTGAGAAAATTGCGGATGACGAAGCCCGCCCCGTCCGAGTCGGTGAGCACGATAAGCCCCCGCTTTTCCGCCAGCCGCCGCAAAAAGGCCAGCCGCTCCCGGTTGTTGAACACGCCGAAGCCCGCCGTCTCCAAAATCAGGGTGTCCACCACGCCGGCCAGGGCGGCCTTGTCGTACCGGCCCTCCACCACCACGGCCTCCCGAATGCGCAGCGGGGCGCTCATCCCGCCACCCGCCGCCGGTCGGCGGAGAACAGCTCTACCAACAGTGCGGTGAGCGCTTCGCCGTCCTGCCCTCTGGGGGCGGACTTCACCGCGGCGTCCGCCTCGGCGCAGCGGCGCACCGCGTACCGGCACCAGGGCAGGGAAAAGCGCCTGGCGGCGTCCAGCAGGCGCTGGGCCTGCTGCTCCATAAAGTAGCCGCCGCTCATGTTCCAAAGCTGCATATACTCCGCCTTGCTCTTGCCCGCGTTGAGGTAGAGCCGGGCGGTGTACAGCTGCCGGAAGTACTTGCCCATCACCGATAAAATCATCACCGGGGACTCCCGGTTGTGGAGCAGGTCAGCCAGCACCGAGGCGGCCTTGTCGAAATCCTGATTGGCCAGGGCGTCGGTCATGCGGAACACCACCGCGCTCACCTTGGGGGCGGCCACCGCGTCGATGTCCTCCCGGGTGACCCGTGGGTGGGCGGCGTAGGCGGCGATTTTGCCGATTTCGGAGGACAGGTCGTGCATCAGGTCTCCGCACAGAAAGATGAGGTAGCCCGCGTCCCGGGTGTCGATGGACTTGCCCGCCTTTTGAAACTGGCGGCAGATCCAGCTGGTGAGCTCCCCCTCCTCCTGGCGCTGGAAGTTCACCACCGCCCCGCGCTGCTTCAGCAGGGCGGCCAGCTTGGACCGCCCGTCCGGCTTGTAGGGCAGCAGGTCGTAGACAAACACCAGGCAGCAGTAGTCCGGCAGGACGTTTAGAAGGTCCAGCAGCTTTTTTCGGGGCCCCTCCCCCAAAGAGAACAGGTCGAAGTCGGTGACGGTGATGAGGGTGCGCGCGCTCATCATGGGCAGGCAGTCCACCGCCTGCTCAATCCAGTCCACCGAGCAGTCCTTCCCCTGGACGGCGTGGAGGTTGAAGTCCTCCAGTCCCGGGGGGAGCAGGGCCTGCTTGAGCCGGCCCAGGTAGTACTCCCGCAGAAAGGCCTCCTCCCCGTGAAACAGGTAGAGGGTTTTGGGCGCGCCATCCTTCAGGGCGAGCTTCAGCTCCCGCATGGCGGTGTTGTCCGTTGGCTTTTTCTTGGGCGGCATAGCGCTGCCTCCTTTATTAGATATCAGAATATTCCCACGGCCCCGTTCCTCACCCGGACGGTGACGCAGCCTTCCTCGTCGGTGCGGTGGACCTGGGTCCCCAGCGCTTGGAAGCGGTCCAGGGTCTCTTGGGCGGGGTGGCCGTAGGAATTGCCGCGCCCCGCGGAGATGACGGCCAGCTCAGGGGCGGCGGCGCGGAGAAATTCCTCACAGCTGGAATGCTTGGAGCCGTGGTGGCCCGCCACCAGCAGCTCGATGTCGGGGATGGGGTAGTATTTGACCAGCATTTTCTCCACAAAGGCGTCCGCGTCCCCGGTGATGAGCACGTCAAAATCCCCATAGGTGCACAGGGCGAACAGCCCGGACTCGTTGGAGGTCCCGCCGCCCAGGGGCGGGAACAGGGTCAGGGCGGCCTGGCCCAGGGACAGCGTTTTCGTCTCGTCCACCAGCACCACCTGCGCGCCCTCGGCCTGGGCCAGCCGGGTCAGGCGCGCCAAGTCCGCGGGGTCGGTATCGCCCGCCGGGACGGCCACCTGGTCCACCCTCATGCGGTAAAACAGCTGCTCCACCCCATTGAAGTGGTCGGCGTCAAAGTGGGTGAGCACCAGCAGGTCCAGCTGGGTGCGGCCTTGGGCGGCGAAGTAGTCCGCCGCCGTGTCCCCGGCGCTGCGCGCCCCGCTGCCGCCGCAGTCCACCAGGGCGGCCTTTCCGCCGGAGAGCAGCGCAGTGGAGGAACCCTGCCCCACGTCCAGGGCGGCGGCGGTGAGGTCGGCGGCGTCCGCCTCCAGCCGCTCCAGGCCGATGGCGGCGCACAGCAGCAGGCACAGCGCACACAGGGGGAGCAGGGGCCGCCTGGGTTTTCCCCGGCCCAGCGCCGCCCCGGCCAGGACCAGGTACACCGCCCCCAGCCAGATGAGACAGTACCGGCTGCCGGCGCTGAGGGAAGCAAAGGGGAATTTTCCCAGCGCCAGGGCCATCCACCGGGCGTAGTGGGCCGTCAGCCCCGCCGCCGCGCCCAACAGGGCGGCGGGGGCGGGGAGGAAGACGGCCAGCGTCCCCAAAAGCAGGGCGCACACCATCAGCAGGCTCAGCGCCCACAGGACCAGCACGTTGGACAGAGGGGAGAGCAGCACAATCTGCCCGAAGTGCAGCGCGATGAGGGGAACGGTGAACAGCATGGCCCCCAGAGAGGCGGACACGGCGGACAGCGCGGTCCGCCCCGCCTTGTACAGCCAGAGCCGGACCCGCTGTTCTTTGCTGGGGCGCAGAGCTTTGAAGGGGCGGTACAGGCGCTGAAACAGAGGCTGTGAGACCAGCAGAATGCCCGCCACGGAGGCGAAGGACAGCTGAAGCCCCACGCTGGCGGCGGCAAAGGGATTTTGCAGCAGCAGCACCAGCAGAGCCAGGGCCAGGGCGGAGGGAGCGTCCTCCTCCCGCTGGGCGATGGGGGCGAGGAGCAGGGCGCTCTGCATGATCACCGCCCGGAAGGCCGAGGGCGTGCCGCCCGCCATGAGCGCGTAGAACACCAGCAGGGGAACGGCGGCCAGCGCCGCCTTTCTTCTGCGCCCCGTGAGGAACAGCGCCATCTGCACCAGAAAAGAGATGTGCAGCCCGGACACCACCGCGGCGTGCATCAGCCCCGTCCGGCTGAGGGCGGAATAGAGGGTTTCGTCCAGCCCGGTCTTGTCCCCCAGGGTGACGGCGGCGGCCATGGGGGCGGCGGTCTCGTCAAAGGCGGCGTAAATGCCCCGGCGCAGGGCGTGGGCGCACAGAGTGGGCCAGTACCGGGCGGGGACGCGCCCCGCCGGCGTGATTTCCGGGGCCTCATTGCAGTAGGCCAGCAGGTATACGCCCCGGGCGGTGTAATAGGTGGTCTCGTCTCCGCGCACGCGGGCGGAGGGGGCCACCCGCGCGGTGCAGACTACCCGGTCGCCGGGGGCTGCGCCGGCCCAGTCCTGTGTGCCGTACGCCAGCACGTCCGGGGCGAAAAATCCGCCGTCCAGGCGGACGGTTACCGAATACCCGCCGATGGAGGTGGAGGAGGGGTAAGAGGATATCTCGCCGGACAGCTCCACCTCGTCCCCAATCCACTGCTGCGCCGGGGCGCGGAACAGCATAAAGTAGGCCCAGGACCAGGCCAGGGCCAGCGCCGCGCCCAGGCACAGGGCCAGCCCCCGCCGGGAGAGCTGGTACAGCGTGTGCCGGGACAGAGGGCCGGCTTTCGCCGGGCGGCGCGGAGAAAGAGGGCCGCTGGTCTTTGGCCGGGTGGCCAGCCACACGCCCAGGGCCAGGAGCAGCGGCCCCAGCAGCTGCACGGGACCCATGTCATAGCACGCCCACAGGCAGGCGGCCCCGAAGCCGCCGGAAAACCAGGCCAGTTTGCGCATGAGACTGCCTCCCCTCCCAATCTTTCTCTATATTTTATCCGCTGGCGGCAGACAAGTCAATGCGGCGATGGAAATTTGCGCCGGGGGTTGCAAGAGGCGGGCTTGTCTGTTATTCTGAAAAAGAAAAAACGAGGGGGAAGTGGAAGAATTGTATATCTTTGACCTGGACGGCACCATTACCGACACCAACGGCCTGTGGGCGCAGGTGGACCGGGAGTTTTTGGCCCGCCGGGGGCTGGTCCCCGACATGGAGTATCAAAAGGTGGTGGAGCGCTCTATCTACCCCATCGCGGCCCGGTTTACCCGGGATTACTATCACCTGGCCGACACTCCAGAGCAGATTATGGCGGAGTGGGACACCCTGGCCGGGCACCACTACCGGGACCTGGCCCCCCTCAAGCCGGGGGCGGAGGAATTTTTGCGCCAGTGCAGGGCGCAGGGGCGTCCCATGGCCCTGTTCACCGCCTGCCGCCCTGCCCTGTGCCGGATGGCGCTGGAGCGCTTCGGTCTGCTGGAGCTGTTCGACCATATCGTATACGCCGAGGAGATTGGCCTGGAAAAGTGGGACCCCCGGTGCTTCGTGGAGCTGAGCCGGCGCATCGGTGCGCGGCCGGAGGAGTGCGTTTTGTTTGACGACAACCCGGATAACTGTGCCACCGCCGTGAGGGCGGGGATGAGCGCGGTGGGGGTGTACGACGCCTATTACGCGGACCGGCAGGAGGAGCTGAGAGGGGCGTGCAGCCGGTACGTGCGCTCGCTGGAGGAGCTGCTGGCGTGAAAAAGGGGAAGGATTTCAAATTGAAACCGGCTCGCCGGGATGGTAGGATGAAACCATCGGGGCGCGCACGGGTGATTTTGGTGGGCTCCACGGCGGTGGTTCAGGCAGTGTTAGCGGACGCATAAAGAAATAATCCGTCCCCCGGCGGCCGGGGGACGGACTTTTTATGCTCTGAGATGCTCTGGGGGCCGATACTGCAATGCCTCAGCAAGGTGGTGCACCGCGATATCCTCCGACCCGTCCAGGTCCGCAATCGTGCGGGCCACCCGCAGGATACGGTCGTAGCCACGGGCGGTGAGCCCCAGCCGGTCGTAGGCCCCCCGGATGAGCTGCTGGCAGCTTTCGTCCAGCACGCAGTACTCCCGCAGCTCCCGGGGACCCATCTGGGCGTTGCAGGCGGGGCCGTCCGGGCCGTACCGGGCGGTCTGAATGGCCCGGGCGGCGTTCACCCGCGCCCGGATATCCTCCGAGCGCTCCGCCGGGGCGGATGCCCCGGACAGCTCGTCGTAGTCCAGGGCGGGCACGTCCACGCAGATGTCGATGCGGTCCAGCATGGGGCCCGACAGCCGGGACAGGTAGCGCCGCACCGCCTGCTCCGTGCAGGTGCACCGACCAGAGGGGTGGCCGTACCAGCCGCACTTGCAGGGGTTCATGGCGCACACCAGCATGAACCGGCTGGGGTAGGTCACCGAGCCGGAGACGCGGGAAATCTGGGCCACTCCGTCCTCCAGGGGCTGGCGCAGCACCTCCAGCACGTCGGAGTGGAACTCGGGCAGCTCGTCCAGAAACAGCACGCCGTTGTGGGCCAGGGAGATCTCCCCCGGCTTGGGGGAGGAGCCGCCCCCGGTCATCCCGGCGGCGGAAATGGTGTGATGGGGGGCGCGGAAGGGGCGGCGGCGCACCATGGGGTGCTCCTTGGAGGTCAGGCCCATGACGGAGTAGATTTCCGTGCAGGACAGGGCCTCCGCCCGGGTCAAGTCGGGGAGGATGGAGGGCAGGCGCTTGGCCATCATAGACTTGCCCGAGCCGGGCGAGCCCGACATGAGCACGTGATGGCCCCCCGCGGCGGCCACCTCCAGCGCCCGCTTGGTGTGCTCCTGGCCCTTTACCTCGGCAAAGTCCGGCCCCTGGGCGGGGAATGGATCATCCCGCCACGCCGGGGCGGGAGAGATGGGCCGCTCCCCGGTGAGATGGTCCGCCAGCTCGGCCACCGTGCGCACGGGGAAGACCTCTAAGCCGTCGGCCAGGGTGGCCTCGGGGGCGTTGTCGGCGGGGAGAAACAGCCGGGAGATGCCCGCGCGGCGGGCGGCCAGGGCCATGGGCAGCACCCCGGATACCGGCCGCAGCCGCCCGTCCAGGGACAGCTCGCCCAGAAAGGCCGCGCTTTGCTCGCCCTTCAGGCTGAGCTGGCCGCCGGCGCACAAAATGCCCACTAAAATGGGCAGGTCGTACACCGTGCCCGCCTTGCGCCGGTCGGCGGGGGCCAGGTTTACGGTGATGCGGGAGACGGGAAAATCGAAGCCGCTGGACTTGATGGCCGAGCGCACCCGCTCCCGGGCCTCCCGCACGGCGGCGTCGGGCAGGCCCACCACGTCAAAGGCGGGCAGGCCGCCGGACAGGGCGCACTCGGCGTCCACCGGGTAGCCGGCCACGCCGTACAGGCCCAGGGAGGCCACGTTACACACCATGGGGAGGCACCTTCCTTCTATAGATAATACATACAAAACAGTTTACCATGCTTTTGGCGGTTCCGCAAGGGATGCAGGAAAAAACGCGCCCCCGGCGGCTGTCAGGGCCGGGGGCGCGGAGATTTACTGGGCGGGAGGGGACCGGCGCGCCGCTTTCCCGCAGGAGGGCGGCAGGAAAACTTTAGCGGAAAATCTGTTCATTTGTAATTGCAAAATTGGAGAGAATGTGATAAGCTTGACAATGCGAAACGGAGCGAAACCATATGGAAGCACGTTCTCATATGAAAAGGAGGAAAAACGCCTATGGCACGCAAGTTTAAAACCATGGACGGCAACACTGCCGCCGCCCACGTGTCCTATGCCTTTACCGAGGTGGCCGGCATCTATCCCATCACGCCGTCCAGCCCCATGGCGGACAACGTGGACCAGTGGGCCGCCGCCGGCCGGAAGAATATTTTCGGCCAGACCGTGAAGGTCATTGAGATGCAGTCCGAGGCCGGCGCCGCCGGCACGGTGCACGGCTCTCTGGCCGCCGGCGCCCTGACCACCACCTACACCGCCTCTCAGGGCCTGCTGCTGATGATTCCCAATATGTACAAAATCGCCGGCGAGCTGCTGCCCGGAGTGTTCCACGTGTCTGCCCGGACCGTGGCCAGCCACGCGCTGAACATCTTCGGCGACCACTCCGACGTCATGGCCTGCCGCCAGACCGGCTTTGCCATGCTGGCCGAGTCCAACCCCCAGGAGGTCATGGACCTGGGCGCGGTGGCCCATCTGGCCGCTATCAAGGGCCGCGTCCCCTTCCTGAACTTCTTCGACGGCTTCCGCACCTCCCACGAGATTCAGAAGATCGCCATTTGGGATTACGAGGACCTGGCCGAGATGGCGGACTGGAAGGCCATTGAGGAGTTCCGCGCCCGCGCCCTCAACCCCGACCACCCCGTGATGCGCGGCTCCCACGAGAACGGCGATATCTTCTTCCAGCACCGCGAGGCCTGCAACGCCTACTACGACGCCATCCCCGAGATCGTGGAGGAGTACATGGGCAAGGTCAACGCCAAGCTGGGCACCAACTATCAGCTGTTCAACTACTACGGCGCCGAGGATGCCGACCGGGTCATCATCGCCATGGGCTCCATCTGCGACGTGGCTGAGGAGGTCATCGACTACCTGAACGCCCACGGCAAGAAGGTGGGCCTGATTAAGGTGCGTCTGTACCGCCCCTGGCGCGCGGACAAGCTGCTCTCCGCCATCCCCGCCACCTGCAAGCACATCGCCGTGCTGGACCGCACCAAGGAGCCGGGCGCCCAGGGCGAGCCCCTCTACCTGGACGTGGTCACTGCTCTGGCCAACGCGGGGCGCAGCGACATCTCCGTGATTGGCGGCCGCTACGGCCTGGGCAGCAAGGACACTCCCCCCGCCAGCGTGTTCGCGGTGTATGAGGAGCTGACCCGTGCCCAGCCCAAGCGCCAGTTCACCATGGGCATTGTGGACGATGTGACCAACCTGTCCCTGGAGGAGAAACCCTCTCCCAACACCGCGGCCGAGGGCACCATCGAGGTCAAGTTCTGGGGTCTGGGCGGCGACGGCACCGTGGGCGCCAACAAGAACTCCATCAAGATCATCGGCGACCACACCGACAAGTATATCCAGGCGTACTTCCAGTACGACTCCAAGAAGACCGGCGGCGTGACCATCAGCCACCTGCGCTTTGGCGACCAGCCCATCCGCGCCCCCTACTATATCAACAAGGCCGACTTCGTGGCCTGCCACGTGCCCGCCTATATCGTCAAGGGCTTCCCCATGGTCCGGGACGTGAAGGACGGCGGCGTGTTCCTCATCAACTGCCAGTGGAGCCATGAGGAGCTCAACAAGCATATGCCCGCCGTGGCCAAGCGCTACATCGCCGAGCATAACATCCAGGTCTACACCATCAACGCCATCGACCTGGCCATCGAGATTGGCATGGGCAAGCGCACCAACACCATCCTCCAGTCCGCTTTCTTCAAGCTTGCCAACGTCATGCCCATCGACGAGGCCATCGGCTATATGAAGGACGCCGCCACCCACTCCTACCTGAAGAAGGGCCAGGACGTGGTGGATATGAACCACAAGGCCATCGATCTGGGCGCCACCGCCTTCAAGAAGTTCGACGTGCCCGCCGACTGGGCCAACGCCGTGGACGAGGACAAGGGCGAGCACCTGGAGGGCCGTTCCGAGCTGGTGGAAATGGTCAAGGACGTGATGGAGCCCATCAACCGCATGGACGGCGACAGCCTGCCCGTGTCCTCCTTCGTGCCCCATGTGGACGGCACCTTCCAGCAGGGCGCTTCCGCCTATGAGAAGCGCGGCGTGGCCGTGTCCGTGCCCGCCTGGAACCAGGACACCTGCATCCAGTGCAACCAGTGCGCCTATGTCTGCCCCCACGCCACCATCCGTCCCTTCGCGCTCACCGAGGAGGAGGCCAAGAACGCCCCCGAGTGCGCCCAGATTGTGGACTTCAAGGCCGGCAAGGGCAAGGGCCTTTACAAGTACTCCCTGGCCGTCAGCCCCATGGACTGCATGGGCTGCTCCGTCTGCGTAGGCATCTGCCCCACCAAGAGCCTGTCCATGGTGCCCCTGGAGCAGGAGTCCGGCCGCCAGAGCGCTTTCGACTATATGGTGGCCAATGTCACCGAAAAGAGCGAGGTCACCACTACCGCCACGGTTCCCGGCAGCCAGTTCAAGCAGCCCCTGCTTGAGTTCTCCGGCTCCTGCGCCGGCTGTGCCGAGACCGCCTATGCCCGCTTGGTCACTCAGGTGTGCGGCGAGCGTATGTACGTGTCCAACGCCACCGGCTGCTCCTCCATCTGGGGCGGTCCCGCCGCCACCTCTCCCTACACCGTCAACAAGGACGGCAAGGGCGTGGCTTGGGCCAACTCCCTGTTCGAGGACAACGCCGAGCACGGCCTGGGCCTACACCTGGGCCAGAAGGCCATCCGCAACGCCCTCATTGAGAAGCTGGAGGCCATGGTGGAGCACGGCCAGGGTCCTGCCGAGGATAAGGCCGTTATCCAGAAGTATCTGGACACCAAGGACGACGGCGAGGCCAATGCCGAGGCCGTCAAGGAACTGATTCCCGTCCTGGAGAACGCCGCGGCCCACGGCTGCCCCATCTCCCCGCAGATTCTGGCCCAGAAGGATTACCTGGGCAAGAAGTCCGTGTGGATTTTCGGCGGCGACGGCTGGGCGTACGACATCGGCTACGGCGGACTGGACCACGTGCTGGCCTCCGGCGAGGACGTGAACATCTTCGTGTTTGACACTGAGGTGTACTCCAACACCGGCGGACAGGCGTCCAAGTCCTCCAACCTGGGCCAGGTGGCGCAGTTTGCCGCCGCGGGCAAGGCCATCGGCAAGAAGTCCCTGGCGGAGATTGTCATGCAGTACGGTTACGTGTACGTGGCCCAGGTGGCCATGGGCGCCAACCCCAACCAGACCCTCCAGGCCATCCGGGAGGCCGAGGCCTATCACGGCCCGTCCCTCATCATCGGCTACAGCCCCTGTGAGATGCACTCCATCAAGGGCGGCATGGCCAACTGCCAGAGCGAGATGAAGAAGGCTGTGGCCTGCGGCTACTGGAACCTGTTCCGCTATAACCCCGCCCTGAAGGCCGAGGGCAAGAATCCGTTCGTCCTGGACTCCAAGGCGCCCGCCGGCGGCTATCAGGAGTTCCTGCTCAACGAGGCCCGCTACAGCTCCCTGACCCGTTCCTTCCCGGAGCGCGCCGACGAGCTGTTCAAGAAGAACGAGGAAGCGGCCATGGAGCGCTGGGAGCACCTGCAGAAGCTGATTGAGCTGTATAAATAAGCGCTCCATCGGAACGCCCATTAAGCTGTATCGGCAGCTCCACGAATTCCCGCATAAGTAAAGCCCAAAAGGGGGACGCTTCTTTTTAAGAGCGTCCCCCTTTTTCGCGTTGTGTGCGGGCGCATATCGTGCGCCTGGGGCTGTTTACGCCATGCCCTGCTCCAGCAGAGTGCGCAGTTGGCGGCAGCGGCGCTGGCAGGCGTCAATCAGCTCCGTGTACAGCTCCAGCAGGGCGGGGTCGTCCCAGTCGTCCGCCGCGATGCGAAACGCCGTCTCCTGGCGCTGCTCCGCCTGGTGCCGCTGGCGCAGCGCGCCCCAGTAGGACGCAATGGCCGGGGTGGTCAGCAGCTCGCTGGGCCAGTAGCGCAGCCCGGTGAGCAAAAAGTAGGCCGCCGACAGCTTTCGGGCCTGACGGTGCAGCTCGCCGGCCAGATTGTTAAGTACCCGTGCGTCGCTCCCTCTGGCCCGGCGGGCCAGATGCCGGTAGAACTGCCAGCCCTCCAGCGCCTCCATCACCTGATGACGCAGCCGGGCCGTGCGGTCGCCGGCGGGCGAGGGCTGCTCCCACAGGGAGGGCAGGTCGCCTGCGCAGCTGAGGCCGTTGGGCTCCGGGAGTAAATCCGGCTGGGCGGGGGGCTCCTGCGCCGGGGGTTCCGGGGCGGGGGCCTCCTCCTGGGGCGGCTCCTGGGGAGTCTGCCAGCCGTCCGGCTGGGGTGTTTCCTCCTGAACTGGCGCATCCGGCAAAAGACCGTCCTGCTGGCGGGTCAGCGCCTCCAGCCGCTGACAGGACAGGTCGCCCTGCATGGTCTCAATGGGGCACTGGGCTTCGTCCCGGCCCGCCATCACCCGCTGCCACACCCGCCGGAACGTTTCCTGGTCCTTCGCCGAGCATGGGATGATTTCTTCCATGTTCACACCTCCTTTGCCCCTCATTCTATGTGGCAGGGGGAGGATTTGCTATTGGGCGAAAGACAGAAAACCTAAAACCATAGTAAAACACTATGAATTTTGTCCTTGACAGGGATTCCCTCCTATGGTATACTGCAAACCATAGAAATAGACTATGATTTCGCCCCGCGAAATCCTCATAGGAGCAATGGACTATGCTTGAACTGAAACACCTCGCCTTTTCCGTAGAGGAGGGGGCGGGACAGAAGGACATCCTTCGGGATGTGTCCCTGACGGTGCCGGACGGCGCGTTTTGGGTGATCACCGGCCCCAATGGCGGGGGAAAGACCTCCCTGGCCCGGGCCATCATGGGGCTGAACCAGCCCACCGGCGGGCAGATTCTTTGGAATGGAGAGGACATCACCCATCTCTCCATTACCCAGCGGGCCCAGCGGGGCATCAGCTACGGCTTCCAGCAGCCCCCCCGGTTCAAGGGTCTGCGGGTGCGTGACCTGCTGGGGATGGCGGCGGGCAACCCCTTCCTCAGCCGCACCGAGGGCTGCCAGCTGCTCACCCAGGTGGGCCTGTGCGCGGCGGACTATATTGACCGGGAGGTGGACGCCTCTTTGTCCGGCGGTGAGGTGAAGCGCATTGAGATTGCCACCATCCTGGCACGAAAGGCGCCGCTGATGATTTTTGACGAGCCGGAGGCGGGCATTGACCTGTGGTCCTTTGCCAAGCTCACTGAGACCTTTCGCTATATTCACGACAAGCGGGAGTCCACCATCGTCATCATCTCCCATCAGGAGCGAATCATCGGGCTGGCGGATGAGATTGTGCTGGTGGCGGACGGTCTGGTGTCCGAACAGGGTCCGCGGGAGGAGATTTTTCCCAAGATTTTGGCCAACACCCAGCCCGGGTGCGCCTTTGTGGGAGAGGAGGGACAGTAAGTGAACCAGACCGATACCGAGCTGCTGCGGCAGATTGCCGATATGGACGGCGTGCCCCAGGGGGCCTACAACATCCGCAAGGACGGCGCGCTGGACTCCCGGCGCAGCACGGAGACGATAGAGATTTCCACCAAGCAGGACAAGCCGGGCATTGACATCCGCGTCAAGGCGGGGACAAAGGGCCAGGACGTCCATATCCCCGTGCTGCTCACACAGAGCGGGCTGACCGATTTGGTGTATAACGATTTCTTCATCGGCGAGGATTGCGACGTGGACATCATTGCGGGCTGCGGCATCCACAACGACGGCTGCGACACCACCCAGCACGACGGGGTGCACACCTTCTACGTGGGCAAAAACTCCAAGGTGCGCTACACGGAGAAGCACTACGGCGAGGGGGAGGGCTCCGGCAAGCGGGTGATGAACCCCCACACCATCGTCTATTTGGAAGAGGGCGCGTCCATCCAGCTGGAGACCGTCCAAATCAAAGGGGTGGACCACACCAAGCGGTATACCAAGGTGGAGATGGGCGCCAATGCCGAGGCGGTGGTCACAGAGCGGCTGCTCACCCATGCAGAGCAGTTTGCCGAGAGCAAAATGGACGTTATCATGAAGGGAGAGGGGGCCCGCACCCAGGTCATCTCCCGGTCGGTGGCCCAGGACCAGTCGGTGCAGGTGTTCTATCCCCAGGTGGTGGGGGACGCGCCCTGCTTTGGCCATGTCCAGTGCGACTCCATTATCATGGGGCAGGCTAAGGTGAGCTCCATCCCGGCAATCACCGCCAACCACATGGACGCCCAGCTCATCCACGAGGCGGCCATCGGCAAGATTGCAGGGGACCAGATTCTCAAGCTCATGACCCTGGGGCTGACGGAGGAGGAAGCGGAGCAGAAGATTTTGGACGGCTTCCTGCGGTAAGGTAAATAGAATAAAAGCTCCCCCGGCACAGCCGGGGGAGCTTTTCGCTTACTTGCTTACAGCAGGCAGACCACCAAAGTGAGGACCATAAAGATAATGGCCACCCATTTGGTCATACGGGCCAGACGGGCGTCGGCGGATTTGGCCTTGTTCTTGGACAAAAACGTGTCGGCGCCGCCGGCGATGGCGCCGGACAGGCCCGCGCTCTTGCCGGACTGGAGCATGACCACGGCGATAAGGGCCAGGGCCACGATGAAATAGATGATGGACAAAACGAGCTGGGGAGTAGTCATGTGACTCATATCCTTTCGGTTGATTCTTCGGCTCGGTGGGCACAATGTCCCCGCACAGATATTGGCTATGATATCACATATTCCAGCGGAATGCAAGTTTTTTTTCTATGTGCGGGAAAGGGGGGTCTGTACGGTTTGTCAGTTGAAATAACCGAGAGAATTTGGTATAATCAAAGTATTATGACTATTACAGAGACAGGAACGGTCTTCCGGGCCGCCCGTTCCAGGGGGCGTTTGAGAGTTGAGGGACACAAGATGAAATATCAACAGTGGAATCTGCGCCCGGGCTGTGCGTCGGCGCGGCGGCGGATGGAGTCGGCGGGGCTGGCTGCGCTGTGCGCGGCGGTGCTGGCGGCCCGGGGGCTGGACGGCCCGGAGGAGGCTGAACGTTTTCTGGCCAGCGGCTGGGAGTGCGTTCACGACCCCTTTTTGCTGCGGGACATGGACAAGGCGGTGGAGCGAATCCGCCGGGGGGTGGAGCAGGGCGAGACAATCGCGGTCTACGGAGACTATGATGTGGACGGCATCACCTCCACCTGCCTGCTCACCGAGACCCTTGCCGGGATGGGGGCGGAGGTGGTCAGCTATATCCCCGAGCGCACAGAGGAGGGCTACGGGCTGAACAGGAGCGCCGTGGCCCGGCTGGCGCAAGAGGGCGTGAGCCTGATTATCACGGTGGACTGCGGCATCACCGCCGCCGCTGAGGTGGAGTTTGCCCGGTCGCTGGGGGTGGAGGTGGTGGTCACCGACCACCACCAATGCAAGGAGAAGCTGCCCGCCGCCTGTGCGGTGGTGGACCCCCGGCGGCCCGACTGCGGCTATCCCTTCCCGGAGCTGGCCGGGGTGGGGGTGGCGCTGAAGCTGGCCCAGGCCCTGGCTCCCCCGGAGGAGCGGGAGCAGGTGTTTCTTCGCTTTGGAGAGCTGGCCGCTGTGGGTACGGTGGCGGACGTGATGCACCTGACGGGAGAGAATCGGACCCTGGTCCGCCAGGGCCTGGAGCTGCTGGGCCGGACAAGCCGGCCCGGCCTGCGCGCGCTGATGCGGGAGGCGGGGCTGGAGCCGGGAGGCGTTCCCACCGCGGTGACCATCGGCTACGGCCTGGCCCCGCGCATCAACGCCGCCGGGCGCATTGAGCAGGCGATGGTGGCGCTGGAGCTGCTGCTCACCCGGGAGGAGGACCGGGGAGAGGTGCTGGCCCATACTCTGTGCCGCCTGAACCGGGAGCGGCAGGCCATTGAAATGGATATACTGGAGCAGTGTACGGCCATGCTGGAGGGGGTGGAGGCCCCGGCCTGCATCGTGCTGGCCGGGGAGGGCTGGCACCAGGGGGTGGTGGGCATCGTGGCCTCCCGCCTGACCGAGCGGTACTCCTGCCCCGCTTTTATCATCTGCCTGGAGAATGGGAAGGGCAAGGGCTCCTGCCGGTCCTTCGGCGGGTTTAACCTGTTCGGGGCGCTGGAGCAGTGCGCCGATTTGCTGGAAGGCTACGGCGGCCACGAGATGGCGGCGGGCTTTACCATTTTGGAGGAAAATATTCCCCTGCTGGCGGCGCGGCTGAAGGAGCTGGTGTCCGCCTTCACAGGGGGGCGGCCGATGGAGACCGCCATTGACGTAGATGCGGAGATTGACAGCTGCGCACAGCTGACACAGGAGCAGGTGGAGGCGCTGTCCGCACTGGAGCCCTTCGGCACGGGGAACCCCAAGCCGGTGTTTTTGCTGCGCTCGGCGGCGGTGCTCTCCTGTTGCGACGTGGGAAACGGCAGGCACCTGAAAATGAAGGTGCGGCGGGACGGCATGGTGCTGGACGCCATTTTCTTTTCCGCCAACTGCGCAGAATGCGGCGTGTCCGCGGGGGACCGGCTGGACCTGCTGTTTACCCCCCAGATTAACGAGTTCCGGGGCAGCCGCACGGTGCAGCTCCAGCTGAGCGATTTGCGCCCCGCCCCAACCCGTGCCCAGCTGGAGCGGGAGCTGTTTCAGCGGCTGCGGGAGGGAGAGCTGCTCTCCCGCTGGGAGGCCGGGCTGCTGCTGCCCTCCCGGCAGGATTTTGCCCGCTTGTGGCGGTTTTTGGAGCAGGCGTGCGCCGGCGGCGGCGCGCAGGCGGGGCCCCAGCTGCTCAAGCAGGCCGCCCGCCGGCCCGACGGGCGCTGCGCCTACGGGCGAACCTTGGTGTGCCTGTACGTCATGGGCGACCGGGGGCTGATTCAGCTGGAGCAGGAGCGCGTGCTGCTGTGCCGCCCGGAGCGCAAGGTGGATTTGGAGCAGGCCGAGCTGATGCGCCAGCTGCGAAAATGGATGAATGAGGATTGACGGGGCGCACCCCCATGGAGGTATCATAGATGGATTTGGCCCATGAACGCTATGAAGCGTTGGAACAGCACATTCGGGAGAGCAATCCCACCGCGGACCTGGAGCGTATCCGGGCGGCCTTTGAGTACGCGGACAAGCACCACGGATCCCAGCTGCGCAAAAGCGGGGAGCCCTATATCATCCACCCCATCGCGGTGGCGGAGATCGTCACCGAGCTGGAGCTGGACCAGGACTCCATCATCGCCGCTCTGCTCCACGACTGCATTGAGGACACCGATTCCACCCACGACGAGATTGCCCGGTTGTTCTCCCCCCAGGTGGCCGACCTGGTGGAAGGGGTCACCAAGCTCACCCGGATGCAGTATACCTCCCGGGAGGATGAGCAGATGGAGAATCTGCGCAAGATGTTCATGGCCATGGCCAAGGACGTGCGGGTGATTCTCATCAAGCTGTGCGACCGGCTGCACAATATGCGCACCCTTCAGTACCAGTCCGATGTGAAGCAGAAGGAGAAGTCGCTGGAGACCATGGAGGTCTATGCCCCCATCGCCCACCGGCTGGGAATGCAGAAGCTGAAGTGGGAGCTGGAGGACCTGGCCCTGTGCTACCTGGACCCGGTGGGTTTTCACGACGTGGAGGAGGCCCTGGAGGAGCTGACCCACGAGAATTCCGAGTTTTTGGAGCGGATGCAGAAGCAGATTGAGGAGCGGCTTAATCAGGACGGGCTGCGCTGCACTGTGTATGGGCGGCTGAAGCATCTGTATTCCATCTATCGGAAGATGTACGCCCAGAACAAGACCATCCGGGAGATTTTCGATATCTACGCCTTCCGCGTGATGGTGGACGACATCCCCAGCTGCTATAACGTGCTGGGCTGCATCCACGATATGTTCAAGCCGGTGCTGGGCCGCTTCAAGGACTATATCGGCACGCCCAAGCCCAACGGCTACCAGTCGCTGCACACCACTGTGGTGGGCCGGGATGGCATCCCCTTCGAGGTGCAGATTCGCACCTGGCAGATGCACCAGACGGCGGAGTACGGCGTGGCGGCCCACTGGAAGTACAAGCAGGGGATGGCCAACAGCAACCTGGGCAGCGAGCGGGAGTTTGAGTGGGTGCGCAAGCTGCTGGAGAGCCAGCAGGACACCGACCCGGACGAGTTTGTGCGCACCCTTCGGGTGGATATGTTTGCCGACGAGGTGTTTGTCTTCACCCCCAACGGGGATGTGAAAAGCCTGCCCGCCGGGGCCACGCCCATCGACTTTGCCTATTCCATCCACTCCGCCGTGGGCAATTCCATGACGGGGGCGCGGGTGAACGGGCGTATCGTCACCTTTGAGACGCCGCTGAAAAACGGCGACATTGTGGAGATTATCACCTCCAAGTCCGCCAAGGGCCCCAGCCGGGACTGGATGAAAATCTGCAAATCCAACGAGGCCCGCAACAAAATCCGCCAGTGGTTTAAAAAGGAGCGCCGGGAGGAGAACATCGCCACGGGCCGCGCCTCCTTTGAGACGGAGCTGAAGCACGCGGGGCTGTCCATCGCCGCCATCACCGCCAGCGCCGATTTGCTGGATACGCTGCTGCGCCGGGTGCGCTTTGGCGCGCTGGACGAGCTGTATGCGGCCATCGGCTACGGCGGGATGTCCGCCCAGAAGGCGGTGGGCCGGATGAAGGAGGAGATGACCCGCCTGGGCCGGCTGGAGCGCCAGCGGGCGGAGGCGGAGGCTCTGCGCACCGCCTCCTCCGGCGAGGCGATTTTCCCCGCGGGCCCCCAAGGACTCCATTCTGGCCCCCAAGCGGTCCAGCAGCGGCATCATCGTGTCCGGGCTGGACAACTGCATGGTGAAGTTCTCCAAGTGCTGCACCCCCGTGCCGGGGGACCCGGTGGTGGGCTTCATCACCCGGGGCTATGGCGTGTCCATTCACCGGCAGGACTGCCCCAACGCCGACCCGGCCAGGCGCAAGCCGGAGGAGGAAGGGCGGTGGGTAAAGGTGGCCTGGGCGGTGGGCGAGGACGCCCACTTCCGCACCTCTCTGGAGATATCCGCCAAGGACCGGGACGGCCTGGCCCTGGACGTGGCCATGGCGCTGTCCGCCCAGAAGGTGCGGCTGAACAACATCTCCGCCCGCAGCCAGCCCGACGGCTACGCCATGGTGAACCTGGAGCTGTCCGTCAAGGACAAAGCGGAGCTGTCCGCCGTCATCAACAAGCTCTCCGCCGTGCCGGGGGTGTTCTTGGTGCGCAGAGCGGGAGGTTAAATCCAAAGAAGGGGCCCCACAAAAGCCCAGTGGAGCGGACTTTGCTTCGACGAGAGGAGTTTGATATGCTATGTCCGACTGCAAGTTCCAGCCGCTTTTGTTCGGCGGGGACATCAACGTGTACAGCGTGGCCCGGGCCTTTCACGAGGCCTACGGAGTCAAGAGCATCGCCTTTGGCAAATTCGTGTCTTTCCCCTGCTCCTACAGCGCCATCATCGACTACCGCCCTTGTCTGGAGAACGAGGACGAGGCCGTGTTCCTCCAGAACGTGAAAAACGTGGCGCAGGAGTGCGCGGACAAAACAGTGCTTGTGATTGGCTGCGGGGACAGCTACGTGAAAATGGCCGCCCATCTCAAGGAGCAGTTCCCCGCCAACGTGAAGTGCAATTATATCAGCGGAGAGATGCTGGACAAGCTCACGGATAAGGAGCAGTTTTACGCTCTGTGCGACCAATACGGCATCGACCACCCCGCCACCTTTGTGTATGACGGAGCCATGGGCCATGAGTTTGAGCTGCCCTGGGGCGCGCCCTATGTGGCCAAGCCGGCCGACGGCGTGGCCTACTGGGCCACAGGCCACCGGGAGCTGAAGAAGGTGTATCTCTGCCAGAGCTGGGAGGAGCTGCTTGCCGCCTTAGACGAGGTGTACGCCGCGGGATATCCGGGCAAGATGATTTTGCAGGAGTTTATCCCCGGGGACGACACCTATATGCGGGTGCTCACCAACTACTCCGACACCCACGGCAGGGTGAAGCTGATGTGCCTTGGCCACGTGCTGCTGGAGGAGCACTCCCCCCACGGCATCGGCAACCACGCCGTCATCATCACCGAGCACGACCAGGAGCTGTGCGGCAAGATTCAGGGGATGCTGGAGGACATCGGCTACGTGGGCTTCTCCAATTTTGATATCAAGTACGACCGGCGGGACGGCAAATACAAGGCCTTCGAGATTAACACCCGCCAGGGGCGCAGCAACTACTATGTCACCGGCTCGGGCCACAACATCGCCCAGTACCTGGTGGGCGACTTGGTGGAGGGGAGGGACCTGCCCCTCACGGTGGTGAAAAACCGCTCCATCTGGCGGATGATTCCCCGGGCCCTGGCCTATCGCTTCATCCCAAGGAGCTACCACGGGGAGATGAAGGCGCTGTTTCGCGCCGGGGCGGACCACCACTCCATGGAGTACCGCCCGGACTACACCTTCAAGCGCACCTGGCGCATTTGGAAAAACCATGTGGGCTGCTGGGTGCGGTTCAGCAAATATTGTGTGAAGCCAGAGGAGAACACATGAAGCAGGAATCGAAATTAGGGGTATTGGGCGGCATGGGGCCCCAGGCCACCCAGGTGTTCTATCAGTTTGTGCTGGACCGCACCGACGCGGCCCGGGACCAGGACCATCTGCCCGCCATCATTTTGTCGGACACAGGCATCCCAGACCGCACCGCCGCCATTCTCTCGGGGGACACCGAGGCGCTGTACCA
Organism: uncultured Oscillospiraceae bacterium; assembly: GCA_948766235.1. Taxonomy (GTDB): domain Bacteria; phylum Bacillota; class Clostridia; order Oscillospirales; family Oscillospiraceae; genus Enterenecus. Next base: position 26,488 of record CAQCFX010000009.1, read on the forward strand.
GCGGCTGCGGTCGGACGCGAAAATGCTGGAGGGCTGCGGCTGTACGGCGCTGGCCATTCCCTGCAACACCTCCCACTACTTTGCCGACCGGCTCCAGGGGGAGATCGGCGTGCCCATCATTCATATGCTGCGGGAGACCGCCCAGGAGCTGGCGCGGCAGGGAAAAAAGCGCCCCGGCATCCTGGGCACCGACGGCACCATCCAAATGGGCCTGTACCACAAGGAGTGCGCCAAGCTGGGCATGGAGGCGGTGTCCCCCGACCCGGACACCCAGCGGCTGGTGATGTCCATCATCTACGATGAAATCAAGCAGGGGGAGAAGGGCAGCCGGGAGAAATTCGCCCACATTGACCGGGCCATCCGGCGCTCCGGGTGCGACTGCGCCATTCTGGCCTGCACCGAGCTGTCCGTGTTCTCCACCTATCATCCGCTGCCCCCCTTCTACCTGGACGCCATGTTGGTCATGGCCGAGCGGGCGGTGGAACAGTGCGGCTATCCCCTGCGCACCATTTAAACGGGAGGCTTTTACCATGGAATTGACGCTGTTCCCCCTGGGGGAGTACACCGGGCTGCTGGACAAGCTGGGCCAGCTGGCGTCGCCGCTGCCGGAGGGCTTGGACCTGGGACGCACGGTGAAGCTGGTGTCCTACAACTCCCAGGAGGCGGTTCCCGGCACCCTGTTCATCTGCAAGGGGGCCCACTTTCGGCCGGACTATCTGGCCGAGGCCCAGCGCCGGGGGGCGTTTGCCTATGTCAGCGAGACGGCATACCCCCAGGTGAGCCTGCCCTGCATCCAGGTGTGGGATATGCGGCGGGTGCTGGCTCCCCTGGCGGTGAAGTATTACAACGACCCCTCCCAGAAGCTGAAGGTGGTGGGTGTCACCGGCACCAAGGGCAAGTCGTCCACCGCCTACTATCTGAAGTATATTTTGGACGAGTATCTGGCGCCCCAGGACAAGTCCTGCGGGGTGATTTCCTCCATCGAAACCTGGGACGGGGCGGAGCGGTTTGAGTCCCATCTCACCACCCCCGAGCCGCTGGAGCTGCAAAAGCACTTCGCCCACGCGGTGAGCGCCGGGCTGGAGTATATGGTGATGGAGGCGTCCAGCCAGGCCCTGAAATACCACCGCACCCTGGGCACGCGCTTTGCCGCCGCCGCCTTTTTGAACATTGGAAACGACCACATCTCCCCCATCGAGCACCCGGATTTTGACGACTATTTTCACTCCAAGCTGAAAATCTTCTCCCAGGCGGAACTGGCCTGTGTGAATCTGGACTGCGGCCATGGGGAGGAGGTGCTGGCCGCCGCGCGGGAGGCCTGCGGAGCGGTGCTCACCTTTTCCCGCCGGGACCCCGCCGCCGGCGTATACGCCCATGATGTGCGCAAGGTGGGCGGGGACATTCTGTTTCAGGCGGAGGCGGCGCGGCTGGGCGGCCAATACCGCCTGACCATGCCGGGGCTGTTCAACGTGGACAACGCCCTGGCCGCCATTGCGGTGTGCCAGGGGCTGAATATTCCCAGGCAGGCGGTTCAGGCCGGACTCAGTCAGGCCCGCGTGCCCGGACGGATGGAGGTATACGCAAGCCGGGACGGAGAGGTGACGGCCATCGTGGACTATGCCCACAACCGCCTGAGCTTTGAGACGCTGTTCCGCTCTGTGGCGGAGGAATACCCCGGGCGGCGGATTGTCACCGTGTTTGGCTGTCCGGGGAAAAAGGCCTTTGACCGCCGCCGGGATTTGGGTCAGGTGTCCGGGGCGTATTCCGACCTGGTCATTCTCACCGAGGAGGATTCCGGCGAGGAGGACACCTTGTCCATCTGCGAGGAAATCGCCGCCCACGTGGCCTGTCCGTGGGAGATTCAGCCCAACCGGGGGGAGGCCATCCGCCGGGCGGTGCTCAGCTGCCGCGAGCCGTCTGTGCTTCTCATCACCGGCAAAGGGGCGGAGACGAGGCAGAAGCGGGGCATGGAATATATCGACACGCCGTCGGACGTGGACTATGTAAAGGCGTTTTTGCGGGAGTACGACGCCCGGCGGAGAAGAAGCTGAAGCACAAAACAGGAGCGCCGTGCAAATCGCGGCGCTCCTGCTTTGTGGTGTGCTCAGGGGGTCGAGGCGTGGGATAGCAGCATTCCGCTCTGGGCGGGGACGGACACCGACCAGCCCTCCACCGGGGTGGATTGGCAGGCGCACTGGCCGTCCGCCCGGATGACCCAGCTCTCGTCGGGCAGGTGTATGGTATATTCCCAGGGGGAGGCGTTGTAGACCACCCACAGCTGTTCCCCGGCGCTCCCGCCCTGGTTTACCTGGAAGGACACCACCTGGGGGGCCAGCACCGTTTGGCCGGTCACATAGTCCGCCGCGTCCGGCGATTTGCGGCACAGGCCGGGCAGGGCTTTGCGCAGCCGGATCAGCTGCCGGTAGTAGTCCGTCAGGGGGGCGAAGCGGGCGGCCTGCTCCCAGCGGAGCATATTCACCTCCGGCGGGGAGCGGTAGCTGTTGCCGTCGCCCAGCTTGGTGCGGCCAAACTCCTCCCCGGCCTGGAAAAAGGGGCGGCCCAGGCAGGTGAAGTAGATAAAGGCGGCCAGCTTGTTCTGGCGGAGCAGGTTCTCGTGGGGCTGGGCGAAGCAGGCGGGGTCCGGGTGTTCTCCCTGTCCCGAGCACAGCACCAGCTTGTCCCACAGGGTAAGATTGTCATGGCAGGACACATAGTTGATAATCTGGGAGCAGCCGTGGGGTTCAAACTCCCATGCGCCCTGGGGCCAGCCGGTAACGGAGCGGAGAATGTCCTCGTCCAGCCCAGCCGCGCCGTTGACAAAGCCGGGGGAGCAGCGCAGAAAGCAGCTGCCCTTGATGGCGTCGCGGGTGCTGTCGCAGAATACGCCGATGGCGCAGTCCAGCAATGCCACGTTGGACTTCAGGGCAGGGTGGGTGTCCGGCTCCATGGGGGAGTCGTCCGCCCGCCAGGGTTCGCCATAGAGCAGCTTTTCCCCTGGGCCGAATACCTGGTCCAGCTCCCGCTGGATGCGGTTCATCAGCTCCACGGTTAAAAGCCCCATCAGGTCGAAACGAAAGCCGTCAATGTGGTACTCACGGGCCCAGTACATCACGGAATTGGCGATATAGTTATCCACCATGGCCCGTCCGGCGGCCACATCGTTGCCGCAGCCCGAGCCGTTGGACAGCCCTCCGTCCCGCCGGCGGCGGTAGTAGTAGTCCGGCGCGGAGCGCTCCAGCCAGGAATCGGCGGCGTAGGTGTGGTTATATACCACGTCCATTACCACCCGAAGGCCGTTTTGGTGAAGGGCCTGCACCATCTCTTTGCACTCCCGGATGCGGAGAGCGCCGTCAGAGGGGTCGGTGGCGTAGCTGCCCTCGGGCACGTTGTAGTTGACCGGGTCATAGCCCCAGTTGAACTGCCCGCCGTCTCCGCCCTCGTCCACCGAGCCGAAGTCGAAAATGGGCAGCAGCTGAACGTGGGTAACGCCCAGCTCTTTCAGGTGGGTCATGCAGGGGGGAAGCTCTCCGTCCGATCCGGTCCAGGAGAAGGCCTTGAACTTTCCCCGGTATGGGGCGGGGACGCCGCCGTCCGGGTCCCAGGAGAAATCCTTGACGTGAAGCTCGTAGATGATTTGCTCGGGCTGGAGAGGGGGCGAAACGTCCCGCTCAAAGCCCGCGGGGTTGGTGCGGGACAGGTCGGTAACCATGCTGCGCGCCCCATTGCGCCCGCAGGCTGTGGCGTAGGGGTCGGCGGTGCGGCGGACAAGGCCGGCGGCCTCCACCTCATAGTCGTAGTATATCCCGTGAAGGTCCCCTTCCAGGGCCAGGGACCAAACGCCCCGGTCTCCCCGGGTGAGGGAGTGGACCGCGCAGGCGGGAGAGGAGTCGTCCCGGTAAAGGGACAGCTCCACCCGGTCGGCCTCCGGGCTCCACAGCTTGAAGACGGTGCGCCAGGCGGAGTGCGAGGCGCCCAGGTCTTTTCCGTTATAGCAGTATTTTGCGTCAAAACGTCTGTAATGTCGTCTATTTGAACCCAATATGTTTCACCCTTGTGCGTAAAATTTGAATGGTGCGAAACGGCGCGCCAAGAACTTCCACTTAATTGAAATTATACCATATTTCTACTGGAAATGCAACTGAATATGCGCCGTAAGAGGGATGGCCGCAGGCAAAGGCGCAAAAGCAACAGGGAATAAATGGAAAATATTGTCGAAGAAAACTTTGGAGGAAATGGAAAAACTTTCTTGCCATGTGGAGGATTCTGTGGTATTTTAATGATAAGGCAAAAACTGGTAATTCAACACCAAAGGTCATAGACCGGAAAGGATCAATAACATGAGCGATAAGAAGAAGATTGTGCTGGCGGATGCCTCGGAGGAGTTTCGCCGGATGCTGGCGGATATGATGGAGCAGGAGAATGACCTGTGCGTGGTGGGACAGACGGGCAGCGGCGAGGAGCTGCTGGCGCTGATTGCCCAGCACAAGCCGGACGTGGTGGTCATGGATTTGATGCTGTCGGGGATAGACGGGCTGGAGGTGCTGGAGAGGCTGGGTGCGGGCCGGCCCAAGGTACTGGTGCTGTCCGCTTTCAGCGGCCCCTCGCTGGCCGAGCAGATTTCCCAGTGCGGCGGCGACTACTGCATGCTCAAGCCCTGCCGGGCGCAGACGGTGATTGAGCGCACCCGGCGGCTCACCGCCGCACCCAGTCTGGAGACGGCGGAGGAGGAGAATAACGGCCGGGATTTGGAGCGGCAGGTGACCGCCATCATCCACGACATCGGCGTACCCGCCCATATCAAGGGTTATCAATATCTCAGGGAGGCCATTGGCCTGGCTGTGGCGGATATGGAGGTCATCAACGCGGTGACCAAGGTGCTCTACCCCGCGGTGGCCAAGAAATACGGCACCACTGCCAGCCGGGTGGAGCGGGCCATCCGCCACGCCATCGAGGTGGCCTGGGACCGGGGCGATTTGGAGACGCTGCAAAAGTACTTTGGCTACACCGTGTCCAACGCCAAGGGCAAGCCCACCAACAGCGAGTTTATCGCCATGATTGCCGACCGCATCTCTCTGGAGGGCGGCGTTCGGGTGAGCTGAGCGGACCGTTCAAGCACGGGGCGCTGTGCGCGGGCACGGCGCCCCGTGTGTTCCTTTATGCCAGCTCCAGCGCGCACAGCGCCTGGGTGAGCCGCTGCACGGCGCCGGGGAGATTGGCCTGATACTCCTCGTACTGGGAGGGCTGAAACAGGTGGTCGGACACCACCTTCACGCAGCGAAAGGGCACGGCGTTTCTCAGACACACCTGGGCCGCGGCGGCGGCCTCCATGTCGCACACCAGGGCGTGGAAGTGGTCGCGAATGCGCTGGGCCCGCTTCAGGTCCCGGCCGAACCAGTCCCCGCTGGCCACGATGCCGGGGACAGGGTCAAATCCGGCGGCGGCCAGCCGGGCCAGGGTGTCGTCCGCGCCGGCGCAGGGCAGCTCTACCTGCTCCAGTACGGGAATCAGGCCGGGGGGGTCGCCGAAGGTCTCCATATCGTGCTGAACGCAGGCGGTGGCGGCCACGATGGTGCCGGCGGGCAGGTCGGTCAAGCAGCCGGTGACGCCGGCGTTCCACAGCTCCGTGGGCGCGAAGCGGTCGATGAGGTACTGTGCGCCTAAAGCGACATTTACCTTGCCGACACCGCACAGGCACACCGCCAAATCCTTCGACAGGCGGCGCAGAGTGAGCCCCGCGCCGTTTTCCACTGGCTCGCCTGCGTCGAAGGGCGGGGCGGCCTCCTTGGCCATAGCAAACAGCAGAACCCGCATTTTAGTGCCTCTCCGCCAGCAGGGCGGCGCGCACGTCCCACAGCTTCTGGGACAGGTCCACGTAGTAGTTGTGGGGGAACTCGAAGCGCTTCACCTCGTCCCACAGGCTGTCGACCTCCCGCAGGCAGTGCTCCCTGGCCTGCTGAATGGTGGGCAGTTTGTACACCAGCTTGCCGCCCTGGAAGATGGGCACAAGCAGGGGGCGGGCGGTGTAGTCGGCGACGATTTTGCGCTTCCAGGTAGCCTCCGGGTCGAACAGCTCCAGAGGCTGGGTGAAGTCGGGATGCTCGTCGTGAACGCAGATATAGTCGGCGATGGCCTTGCCGTTGGCGTTTTCAAACAGGCGGTATACCTTTTTGAAATGGGGCAGGGTGACTTTGGCAGCGTTTTCGCTGATTTTGATTTTGGGAATGACGGCGCCGCCCTCCTCCTCGATGGCGGCCAGCTTATACACCCCGCCGAACACCGGCTCGCTCTTGGAGGTGATGAGCCGCTCGCCCACGCCGAAAGCGTCAATCTTTGCCCCCTGGGTGAGCAGGTCCCGGATGATGTACTCATCCAGGGAGTTGGAGGCCACAATCTTGATGCCGGGCAGGCCGGCGTTGTCCAGCATCTTCCGGGCCTTTTTGGACAGATAGGTCAGGTCGCCCGAGTCAATCCGAATGCCGCCGCTGGTGATGCCCAGCTCCCGGAACACGCGGATGGCGTTGGGTACGCCGGAGCGCAGCACGTTATAGGTGTCCACCAGCAGGGTGGCGGCGGTGGGGTAGACCTGGCAGTAGGTTTTAAAGGCGGTGTACTCGTCGGGGAACATCTGCACCCAGGAGTGGGCCATGGTGCCGGTGGCGGGGGTGCCGAACATCAGGTCGGCCATGGCGCAGGCGGTGCCGCCGGCTCCGGCGATGTAGCTGGACCGGGCGCCCAGGATGGCGCCGTCCGAGCCTTGGGCCCGGCGGGAGCCAAACTCGGACACCGGTCGGCCCTGGGCCGCGCGGACGATGCGGTTGGATTTGGTGGCAATCAGGGACTGGTGGTTGAGCACCAGCAGGAGGTAGGTCTCAATAAACTGGGCCTGGATGGCGGGGGCGCGGACGGTGAGGATGGGCTCCCGGGGGAAGATGGGGGTGCCCTCCGGCACGGCCCAGATGTCGCCGGTGAAGTGGAAGTTGCGCAGGTAGTCCAGAAACTCCGGGGCGAAGCAGTTCTTCCCCCGCAGATACTGGATGTCCTCCTCGTCGAAATGGAGGTTTTGGATATAGTGGACCACCTGCTCCAGTCCGGCGGCGATGGCGAAGCCGCCCCCGTCGGGGACGCTGCGGAAGAACACGTCGAAGTAGCAGACGCGCTCGCCCATGCCGGTTTGGAAATAGCCGTTGCCCATGGTCAGCTCGTAGAAATCGGTGAGCATGGTGTAGTTGACATCGTGCTTCATTGGAGAATCCCTCCCTGTTTTTCAGTGTCCACCATTATAAGCTGTCTTGACAACAATTTCAATCCCCAAATCGCAGCAAGGGCCGCCCCCAGGGCGGCCCTTGTCGTGTTATCTGCTTATCTGCCGCTGGTATAGGGGGCCAGGTCCAGCCGGACGTAATAACCCCGGTCGTGGCGGCACACCGGGCAGGTCTGGGGGGCCAGAGAGGCCTTGATAATCTCTCCGCAGTTCAGGCAAACCCACAGGGTCTCCCCGTCGCTGTTGAACAGCTTTTCCTGCTCCAGCAGGTCGGCGAACAGGCCGAAGCGGTCGCCGTGGGTCTTCTCAATCTGGGCAATCAGCTCAAACTGGCCGCCGATGAGGTCAAAGCCCTCTCTGTGGGCGATTTCGGCGAAGGCGGCGTAGTCGTGCTCAAATTCCTGGTACTCGTTGTGCTGGGCGGCTTTGAGCAGGTCCAGCGTCTTGTCGGACAGGTCGATGGGGTAGTTGCCGTCGATGGCGATGTTTTTCCCCGCCGAGGGCAGCAGCAGGTCGTAAAACACCTTGGCGTGGGCCTTCTCCTGGTCGGCGGTGTACTCAAACACGCGGGCTACCACCTCCAGCTTTTCCTTTCGGGCGGCGGAGGCGGCGATGGTGTAGCGGTTGCGGGCCTGGCTCTCCCCGGCGAAGGAGCGCATCAGGTTTTCCCGCGTCAGGCTTTTCATGAAATCCACATTGCCCTTGTGGTAATTTTGATAGTCGGTCGGCATTTTGTTCCCTCCAATGTATTTGGTAGATACAGTATGCCCCGTTTTGGGAAAAACTTGCACGGTATCCGCCCCTTTCCGCATTGGGCGGGGTTGACGCGCAAAGCGGGCGATGGTAGAATGAAATTGGCAAATTTTTGGGCCTGAGGAGGGATTTCGGTGAGAATGTTAGTGATTCGGCATGGTGAAAGTGAAGCGGATATCCTTGGCGTACATGAAGGGCGGGCCGATTTTGAGCTGACGGAGCGCGGGCACCGGCAGGCGGCGGCAATGGGCGAATATGTAAGTCGGAGCTATCACATTGATAAAATATATGCCAGCACCCTGAAAAGGGCGGCTCAAACTGCGGAGCACCTCCGCTCAGCGTCAAATGTCCCTTTGATATTTGACGAGCACCTGATGGAGTTTAACAACGGGCTGCTTGCGGGGCTGGCGTACGGCGCTGTGCAGGAGAAGTATCCCCCGGTGAAGACGCCGCTGCATCTGGCTGTGTATGAGCAGGAAAGCGCGCTTGAATTTCGATACAGGGCCGAATATATGCTGTCGAAGCTGATTTCGGAAAATGCCGAGGACAGCACCATAGCCGTCGTCACACACGGCGGTATGATCAACCAGTTGTATCGCGCGTTTTTCAGGCTGCCTGTGGACTCGGAATTCGGCTTTCGTACGGGCGATACGGGGATTCACGAATGGATTGTCAATAAGGGCTCTGGCGTAGTGGTCAAAGCAAATTACATACCGCACAGCATATAAATGCTGGATTGGGCAGTTATCCGTCACGGGTAACTGCCCATTTCAATATGGAAAGAAGGTGGCCCGCGGGCAGACCGTGCATTCCGCAGTCACCCGCCCGGCCGGGGGGGAATACACTGGACTGATGACAAACATTGGACAGGAGGAGTTCATGATGCTGCGGGCAAAAAACATCTGGGTGGTGGGCGGCGACCCCCGGCAGGCGGCGCTGGCGGCGCTGCTGGCGGACGACGGCCACAGCGTACATACCTACGCCCTGGAGCGGGGCGGGGAAATGGACTGTGAGCCGGCCATGGATGGGGCGGACCGGGCGGACTGCGTGGTGCTGCCCCTCCCGGCGGCGGGGCCGGAGGGAAGGCTGAACGCGCCGCTTTCGGCCCGGGAGCACGACATGGCGCAGGTGCTGGACGCGCTGCGCCCGGGACAGCTGGTGTGCGCGGGCATGACGGACCGGGCGCTGGAGGACATGGCGGCGGCGCGGGGGCTGGTGCTGCGGGACTATTTCGCGCGGGAGGAGCTGGCGGTGATGAACGCGGTGGCCACCGCCGAGGGCGCCATCCAGATTGCCATGGAGGAGCTGCCCATTACCCTGCACAACGCCCGAGTGATGGTGGTGGGCTTTGGACGGCTGGGCCGGGCGCTGGCCCCCCGGCTGCGCTCGCTGGGGGCAAAGGTGTGGGTGTGCGCCCGGCGGCATGAGCAGCGCGCCGCCGCCGAGAGCATGGGACTGGGCAGCGAGCGGATGGACCATCTGAGCGACTGGCTGTGCAGCTATGACCTGGTGTTCAATACGGTGCCCGCCCCGGTGCTGGGGGTGGAGGAGCTGGCCGCGCTGAAGGAAGGGGCGCTGGTGATTGATCTGGCCTCCCGCCCCGGCGGGGTGGATTTGGACGCCGCCGCGGCCCTGAGCGTGCGGGTAATCTGGGCGCTGTCCCTGCCGGGAAAGGTGGCCCCCGTCACCTCGGGGCGGTACATCAAGGACACCATTTATCATATTATGGAGGAATCAGAGCTGTGAACTGGAACGAGTTGAAGGTGGGCTTCGCGTTCTGCGGGTCCTTTTGCACCATGTCCAAGGCGCTGGACGCCTTGGAGCAGACGGCCGCCCGGTTTGGGCCGGTGACGCCCATTGTGTCCGAGACAGTGGCGGGCACCGACACCCGCTTCGGCGCGGCCCACGACTTTCTGCGGGAGATGGAGCGCGTGTGCGACCGCCGGGTGATTTCCACCGTGGCGCAGGCGGAGCCCATCGGCCCCAAGGGGCTGCTGGACGTGCTGGTAATCTGCCCCTGCACAGGCAACACCCTGGCCAAGCTGGCCCACGGCGTCACCGATGGCGCGGTGACCATGGCGGCCAAGGCCCATCTGCGCAACGGCCGGCCCCTGGTGCTGGCCATCGCCACCAATGACGGCCTGGCGGGCAGCGCGCCCAACCTGGGGACCATGCTGGGGCGGAAAAACGTGTATTTCGTCCCCTTCGGCCAGGACGACTGCGTGGAAAAGCCCGCCTCCCTGGTGGCGGATTTCACCCGGATTCCCGAGACGGTGGAGGCCGCGGTGCGGGGGGAGCAGATTCAGCCCTTGCTGCTACGATAGGCGCATAGGGGAGCTTGGACCGAAGCGAGGGCAAAAGCCCAGAGTTCACGTAGTGAAGTCGGGTTTTGCCCGAGACGGAGGGAAAGCGACCCGGCTATGCGCCCAATCGGAGCGCGAAAACGCGCGGATGATTTTTCTCCTTGCAATCGGGCGGGAAAAAGCATATAATGTAAAAAGCCGAGGATATGCGGCAATCAAACAGCAAAGGAAGTGAGATGCGTCGTGTCAGGCGATCCGTTTGGTCGAAGTTGGACGTTACAAACACGGCGCACCTGCTGAGCCGGCATCTCGCCGCCTCCCCGTGCGCCCGCTGCCCATTGGCCGAAGGCCGGTGGGAAAATTTACAAGCGGAGCGGCGGGGGATTTTTCTGCCCTTTTCAGGGGTATGGTCCTCTCCCGGTTCCGGGAAAGGTGTGAGCGCGTATGCTGACCATTCACAAGACGGTGGAGGGCAAAATGACCCGGCTGGATTCGGTGACGGACGGCTGCTGGGTGAATCTGGTCAACCCCAGCGAGGATGAACTGAGAACTGTGGCCGCCACCCTGGCGGTGGAGCCGTCCTTTCTCCGGGCGGCGCTGGACGAGGAGGAGACGTCCCGGATTGACAAGGAGGACGGCTCCACCCTCATCATCGTGGACACCCCCGCTATGGAGCAGGACGAGACCGGCGTGGTGTACTCCACCCTGCCCATGGGCATCATCGTCACCGACCGGCACATCATCACCGTATGCCTGAAGGAGACCTCTGTGGTGCGGGACCTTCAAAACGGCGTGGTGCGGGATGTGCGCACCGAGCAGCGCACCCGGTTCATTTTGAACATCCTGCTGCTGGTGGCCAAGCGGTACTTGAATTACCTGAAGCAGATTGACAAGACCTACAACCACATGGAGCGGCAGCTCTACAAGTCCCAGCGGAACAAGGAGTTGATTCAGCTGCTGGACCTGGAGAAATCCCTGGTCTACTTCAACACCTCCCTCAAGGCCAACGAGGTGACGCTGGAGAAAATCCTGCGCGGACGCATTGTCACCCTCTATGAGGAGGACCATGACCTGCTGGAGGACGTGCTCATCGAGGTGCGTCAGGCCATCGAGATGGCTCAGATTTATTCCGACATCATCTCCGGCATGATGGACGCCTTCGCCTCCGTCATCTCCAACAACCTGAACGTCATCATGAAGCTGCTGGCCTCCGTCACCATCCTCATGACGGTGCCCAACATTGTCTTCGGCTTCTACGGCATGAATGTGGGCGTGCTGCCCTTTGCGGGGAGCTTTTGGCCGCCGCTGCTCATCTCCGTGGCCATCATTGTGGTGGCGGGGATTATCCTGAAAAAGAAGGATCTGCTATAGAACTGATGTTTCACGTGAAACATCCCACCGGGTACGGAGCCGCTCCGTACCCGGTTTTTTGCAGCTTACCCCGCCGGAGAGGCAGGTCGCGCCCGCGCCCCTTGCCAAGGGGGCATGATTCGTGTATGCTCAAGATGCAGCTGCAAACAGGGCCCTCGCAAAGCCGTCCTATAGGCCTTGTGGGGAGTGGAGCTTGTGTCGATGACGAAAGGAGAGGTGAGGCCCATGAAGGTGACGGTAGAGGAGCGGCCGGAGCTGGAACAGACCGAGGTGGTGATCCGCTGTCCCCGGATGGACGGGCAGACGGCCCGGCTGATGGAGCTGCTGCGGCTGTCCGACGCCCGGCTCACCGGGGAGCGGGACGGGGAGACCTGCATTTTGGACAGCGAGGACGTGCTTTATATCGACACCGTGGACCGGGGCACCTTCCTCTACACCGTGGACGGGGTGTATGAGACCCGCCTTCGGCTGTACGAGCTGGAGGAGCAGCTCACCAGCCGGGACTTTATCCGGGTGAGCAAGTCGGCCATCGTGAATTTTGACCGGGTGCGTTCGCTGCGCCCCGACTTCGGCGGGCGGATGCGGCTGACCATGTCCAACGGCGAGGTGGTGGTGGCAAACCGCCAGTACGTCCCCGCCATCAAGAAAAAATTAGGGCTTTGAAAGGAGCGCTTGAGATGAAAAAGTTTTTCCAGGTGGTCGCGGCCATCAAGGAATGTGTGTCCCTGTGCTATACCGGCGCCATGTTTTTTTATATGTTTTTCCTCTGGGTGTTCCAGCAGGAGACCGCGCCCCTGCCCATACTGTTCTCCCTGATGGTTGTGAGCTTGGCGGCGGGGGTCATGCAGGTGGCGGCTTTTTCCAACCTGCTGTTTAAAAAGCTGTCCTATGGCTGGCGGATGGTGGTGTTCGCTGTGCCGTTTTTCGCGGTGCTCACCGCCTTTGCCGTGGGCTTTGAGTGGTTCCCCACCGAAAACGCCGGGGCGTGGGTGAGCTTTATCGTCATCTTTATCGTGATTTTTGTGGCCATCACGGCAGGCATTGAGCTCTACTACCGCGCCAGCGGGCGGAAGTGGGACGACCGGCTGGACTGGTACCGGCGGCGGAAGGACGAGTAATCGGCACAGGGGCAGCGAAGTGTCAAGGGAAAAAGATTATTTACAAATAGCCCATTGTTTTTTTCTCCGCAATCGTGTAAACTATAGAATATCACATGAGGAGGGGTTGCTGATGAAAATTGCCAGCTTTATTTTGAGGACGGCCGCCATTGCCTTGGCTGCGGCCTCGGTGGCGTGCGCCGCGGTTTCGTGCCTGTGCGCATCCCTCCGAGCGGACGATTGACAGGAGGAATAGAGATGAAAGCTGCTCGTTTGGTGTTGAAGATTGTGGCCGTATCCATGGCTGTGGTGGCCGTGGCCTGCGCCATTGCGGCCTATTGGGACAAGATTGTGGATGTGTTCTACGCCATTGCCGACAAAATTGAGGAGAAGAAGGCAGACTGCCGCTTTGCCTCTGAGTACGATGACTACGACGACTGCATCCTTTGATGAAAAAAGCCCCGCCTGGTTAACAGGCGGGGCTTTTTTATCCTTTGGAGATATCCAAACTTGCCTTGGCGTTCAATTCCCAGCCGGCGGTGTGGCCCGCCAGAAACTCATAGTACCCCTGGCTGCCAATCATGGCGGCGTTGTCGCCGCACAGGGCCAGGGGGGGCAGCCAGAGCTTGGCCCCGGCTTGGGCGCAGGCCCGTTCCAGGTCGGCGCGGATGCG
>CAQCFX010000009.1:39955-44118 GCA_948766235.1 uncultured Oscillospiraceae bacterium
CTGTTGGCCGCCACGCCCCCCGCCACGGCGATTTTGCGGTAGCCCGTCATGCCGTCCGCCTCCATCACCCGTGGGATAAGGGAGTCGGACACCGCGGCGGCGAAGGAGGCGGCCAGGTCGTGGAGATTCAGCTCCTCCCCCTTCTGCTGGGCGTTGTGGATGGTGTTGAGCACCGCCGTCTTCAGTCCGGAAAACGACATATCCAGCGGGTGGTCGGCCACGTGGGCCCGGGGGAAGGAATACGCCTTGTCATTGCCTCCCTGGGCCATTTTGTCCATGGGTCCCCCGCCGGGATAGCCCAGCCCCAGCACCCGGGCGGTCTTATCAAAACATTCCCCCGCCGCGTCGTCCCGGGTGGAGCCCAGCACCTCAAAGTGGGTGTAGTCCTTCACGTCCACAATGGCGGTGGTGCCGCCGGACACGCACAGGCACAGGAAGGGGGGCTCCAAATCCGGGTGGGCGATGTAGTTGGCGGCGATGTGCCCCCGTACATGGTGGACGGGAATCAGTGGCACGCCTAAACCAAAGGCGGCGGACTTGGCGAAGGATACCCCCACCAGCAGCGCCCCGATGAGGCCGGGGGCGTAGGTCACGGCCACGGCGTCGATATCCTTTTTGGACAGGCCGGACTGCCGCAGCGCCTCGTCGGCTAAACCGGAGATGGCCTCCACGTGCTTGCGGGAGGCAATCTCGGGCACCACGCCGCCGTAGACGGCGTGCATATCCGCCGAGGAGGCGATAACGGAGGACAGCACCGTGCGGCCGTCCCGCACCACGGCGGCGGCGGTTTCGTCACAGGAGGATTCAAAGGCCAGAATGTTCATCCAATCACCCTTTCTCTTGGTGTAGGCTAAGCTGATAATAGCGGGAGGGCACGCCGTCCTCCGTAAACTCCTCCATGAGCCGGAAGCCGTTTTTCTCCAGCACCCGGATGGAGGGAATGTTGTCGGAAAAGGTGAACGCACCTACGGTCTTAACGGCATATTTTGGAACAATTTCGTCCAGGAACAGCTTCAGCGCCTGGGTGGCCGCGCCCCGCCCCCACAGCTCGGGCGCAAACACGCAATAGCTCACCATAGCGTCCGGCTCGTCCTCTTGGTGAAAGGCATAGCACCACACGTCGCCCACGTGCCGCCCGTCCGCCAGGATGGTGCGCCCGAAGCTGGACGCGCCGGGGGTTTGGGAGGCGTGGAAGTCCGCCACCGCCTCGTCCGCCGTTTTGGCCTTCATGGGGAGGGTTTTGCGGATGGCCGCGGTGTTCATTTTGTCAAAGGAGTGGGCCGCGGTCTGGGCAGTGCGCTCCCCCAGGGCGACCGCAGGGCCGGGAAACGCCTCCTCCACCCACTCCGGCGCGGGCTTGACGGCCTCCCCCGGTTTTAGGGGAAGTTGGATGTACCGCTCCATGTGGGCGGGGGAGAAGTACCCGGCGTACACCCCCCGGTGGAGGGCCTCCACCTTCCGGTCGTCCCTCTCCGGGCCCCGGTACAGGCAGTGAAAGCGCACCCCGAACAGGGCGCACTGGTAGTCCAGCACCCGGAAGCCGTTGCGCTCATAAAAGGCGATACGGCGGCGGCGCAGGTCGTTTTCCTCGGGGGAGGCCTCGGGGCCGGGGGCCTCCGCCTCGCCGAACAGCTGGCCGTACCGCTGCGCCAGCAGGGCCAGGATTTTCGTGCCCAGCCCGCCGTTGCGCTTTCCCCGCAGCACCCCCAGGTATTCCAGCAGCGCCCCCTCCCGGCCCTCGGGCAGCCACACCATGGCGTAGCCCACAGCCGCGCCGTCCTTCAGCACCAGCAAAGGGTCGTACCGGCCCAGGTCCATCAGGCGCAGCATGGCCTTTAAGGGCTTCAGCTCCGAGCGGGGAAAGTCGGCGGTCATCTCGTTTTGGTAGAGGGCGGTGAGCTCCTCTTTACTCAGCAGCTTCAGTTTCATTGGGTATCTCCTCAAAGGTTAAGGTCATTAGAATCGCGTCCTCACGGGGCGCGTCGTAGTAGTTTTTCCGCCGCCCCACGGCGGCAAAGCCGTGCTTTTCGTACAGGGCGACGGCGGGGGCGTTGGAGGCGCGTACCTCCAGCATGAGCGCGGACAGGTGCTCCCGCCCGAAGTCCGTCAGCGCTCCCAGCAGGGCGTCCGCCACCCCTTGGCGGCGGTGTTCCGGGTGAACGGCGATGTCGTCCAGATTGCCCTCGTCCAGCACCGCGGACAGCACGGCGTAGCCCAGCACTGCGCCGCCCTCCCCCTGGGCCAGCAGGATGGCCACGGCGGGGTTGTCCAGCGCCTCCCGGAACAGGGCCTCGCTCCAGGGGTCGGCGGGAAAGCAGAGCTTTTCCAGCGCCGCCACCTGGGGGAGATGGATTTCTCTCATAGGTATGATTTGATGGTTCACAATAACCTCCCAGAACGGCTGGTCAGGGACGCTCACTCTGGGCCAGCCTTAGGCTACGGGGCGCGGGCGGCTGGCCCGCCGTTTCCGTCCCCGACCAGCCGTCCCTCCGTTTGTGGGTTCGGAAGGGCTACAGCCTGGAGGCTGCCTCCAGCGCTACCCGCAGATATTTTTCATAGTCCGACGCAGGCACCTTTCCCATGGTGCGGGAATCCCACGATTCCCCGTCCAGGCTGTCCTCGGCGTAGAGGAACTGGTAGACCTCGGCGCCCCGGAACTGCGCCACCGCCATGGCGGAGGCGCACTCCATGTCCACGGCGATGCAGCCGGCCGCCTTGCGCTTTTCCATGTTGTTCCGGGTTTCCCGGTAGAAAGCGTCGGTGGTCCACACCCGGCCCTTTACGTAGGGCAGGCGCAGCTCGTCGAAGACCTCGCCTAAGCGCTGGGCGGTGGGGATATCCACATAGTCGCTCACCGGCATATAGTGGTAGCTGACACCCTCGTCCCGGTAGGCCTGGGTGGGGAGGATGAAGTGTCCGGCGGTGAGGGCGGAATCCAGCACGCCGCAGGAGCCGTAAAGCAGAACTTTTTTCGCTCCCATGGCCAGCGCCTCCTCCAGCAGCCCCGCCGTTCCGGCCCCGCCGATCAGGGTTTGGAAGATGCCGATGCTCCGGCCGTTCCAGTACAGTTTATAGATGGGCACGTCCCGGCCCTCCCGCAGGGTGGCGACCACCTGGGTGGGGCAGACGTGTTCCAACACCTGGAAGGTTTCCTCCTTGAAGGTCATGATAACCGTCTCCGGGAAAGCGTCCGTGGGCTTGAAGGAACGCTGGTATTCAAATTTGACGATTTCCTCGGAATCGGGGTCGAAGGTATCGAATAAACTCATAAGAAGCACCTCTCTATTTGTTGATATGCTGACAGAAGCATTGTACGCCGTATACCGCCCAGGCCAGCCCATAGCCCGCCGCCGGGGCGGCGCACAGCAGGAGCAGGATGCCCCAGCCCAGGTTATCCCAGCCGGTGGCGTTGAAAAAACCCACAGTAAACCAGGCTGCCAGCCCCAGCAGCAGGAACACGGGGATGAGCCGCACCCAAGGGCTTTTCGCCACTCGGCAGACTAAAAGCTGGAGCAGAAAGCAGGGGACAATGTGGAAGCCCACGCCCAAATAGACCCACAGCTCATAAAAACGGAAGGGGTCCGCGGGGTTATAAAAGGGATGGGGGATGCCCTCAATCCAGACCAGCAGAAAATAAACGTACAGGGCGGCGGTGAGGAAGAAAGCCGCCAGCAGGATTTGGTTCACACGGTTTTTCATCAAAATGACCTCCTTTAAATTTTGGGTGCAATAGGCCATCTTGAGTGTAACAAATCGGTTTTGCCGCCGCAACAAAAGGGGGACAGGCGGTCGGTTTGGGCGGATAAGCGGTCAGTGACACTGCGCCCAGGTGCGCCCCGCCTTGGCGTCCGCCACCAGCGGCACCGACAGCGCCGCCACCCCCTCCATCTCCTGTTGGAGCAGGGTCTTCACCTGTTCCGTCTCCCCCTCGGGGCACTCCACGATAAGCTCGTCGTGGACCTGAAGGACTAAGCGGGCCTCCAGCCCCTGGTCGCGCAGGCGGGTGTCCACGCGAATCATGGCCAGCTTGATAATGTCGGCGGCGGTGCCCTGGATGGGCATATTCAGTGCCACCCGCTCGCCAAAGGACCGGGTGTTGAAGTTGGAGCTTTTCAGCTCGGGCAGCCAGCGGCGGCGGCCGTACGTCGTGGATACATAGCCGT
>CAQCFX010000010.1 GCA_948766235.1 uncultured Oscillospiraceae bacterium
GTGGCGACTTTTGGCGGCTTTTGGCGATTTACGTGGTGGAAAAAGTGGTGGAACAACTTCCTGCCATCGTTACTCTTGATGAGGACTAATCGCTCCTATTTCCAAATCTTTCGAATAATCTGGCGCACCAGTACAAACACAAAGATAAAGACAATAACAAATAATAAATATTTCATATTTACCCCCTTGACGATATACTTAAAATATTTTATAGTTGGGGTGCGGGGGCTTGCTCCCCGCACCCCTTCGCCCTTACCAGTTTAGCAATTTAAGGATTGCCGCTGTAATCAGGCCGGAGATTGTGCCCGCCAGGATGTCTGCCACGATAGCTTCTATCCTGTTGGGCCGCACCGTAGGCTTTTGCTTGCGGCTCCTTTCCCCACGAAAGCTGAGGGACGCTTTCGCAGGGGCCCCATTTAGTTAGACCCACGGATAGTAATTTTGCCACACGAGGCCAAAAGAAAAGCCACCCTGTGGGTGGCTTTTCTTTTGGCTTCCGGGCTGTTGCCGCCGCAAGCCTGTCCCATTTCCGCGCCGGGCGCAGCCCCCATATCCAGCTTAGCAGGGAGGAAACACAATGGACTATCGCCGCATTGACTGGGAACGATATCCACGGCGGGCACATTTTGAATACTTTAACGCCATGCCGGACCCCTACGCCGGGGTGACGGCTCAGGTGGAGCTCACCCGCTTTTTAGACCTGTGCCGGCGGGAATCGCTGCCCTTTTTTCTCAGCTTTCTGTACTGCGCCGGGCGGGCGGCCAACGCCGTGCCCCAGCTGCGCCAGCGCATTGTGGACGGCAGGCCGGTGGAATTATCCACCTGTGACACCTCCCATACCGTAATGCGGGAGGACGGCGCCTACAGCTACTGCCGGCTCAACTGTATGCAGCCCTTTGCCGACTACCTGCCCGCCGCCATCGCCGCCCAGGAGGAGGCCAAAGCCCACGGAAGCCTGGACGACGGGGAGGACGCGCTCAGCCTGCTGTTCGTCTCCACCCTGCCCTGGGTGCGCTATACCGCCCTGCGCCAGCCCACCCCCGTCCCCGCGGACAGCAATCCCCGCCTCACCTGGGGGCGGTACGGCGAGGAAAACGGAAAGCTTCTCATGCCCGTTACGCTGCTGGTCAACCACGCCTTGGCGGACGGTTCCCATATCGCACAGTTCTACGCCGCCTTGGAGGAAACTTTGGCGCGTTTTTCCCCTGACCGCCGCCCTTGACCGGCACCCTTCCCTTTTTACCTGGAAAGAGAGGAAATCAGCGTGATTTTCGGAAAATACATCAACAGATACTATATCAAGTACGCCGGGTGGCTTCTTCTGGGGCTGTCCGCTCTGATTTTGGTGGACTATATCCAGCTCATCGTCCCCAACCTGTACCAGCAGGTCATCAACGGCGTCAACCAGGGCTATGTCACCGTGGACGGCGCGGCGCTCCCCTTTGACATGGACTTTTTGCTGGACCGCATCTGCCTGCCCATGGTGTGGATTGTCATCGCCATGGTGCTGGGCCGCTTTTTATGGCGGGTGTGCATTTTCGGCGCGGCCATCAAGGTGGAGACCAGCCTGCGCAACGAAATGTTCGACCATGCCAAGGACCTGTCCCGCCAGTTCTATCAGGAGAACAAGGTGGGCGGACTGATGAGCCTGTTCACCAACGACCTGGAGACGGTTCAGGACTGCTACGGCTCCGGCTTTCTCATGTTTTTTGACGCGCTGCTGCTGGGCGGGCTGTCCGTCCACCATATGTGGCGGATGGACCCGCTCATGACCACTCTGGCCATGATTCCCATGGGGCTGCTGCTGGCCTCCAGCGCGGTGGTGGGCCGGTATATGATGAAGAAATGGGATGTCCGCCAGGCCGCCTTTTCCAAGCTGTCCGACTTCTCTCAAGAGAGCTTCTCCGGCATCGCCGTCATCAAAGCCTTTGTCAAAGAGGCCAAGGAGCTGCTGGCCTTTCAGGCCCTCAACAAGGAAAATGAGGAGGCCAACGTGGACTTTACCCGCTCCTCGGTGCTGCTGCGCATTTTGGTGACGCTGTTTGTGGAATCGGTCACCTGCATCATCCTGGGCTACGGCGGCTATCTGGTCTGGCGGGGAGACTTCAACGCCGGAGAGCTGATGGAGTTTATCGGCTATTTCAACGCCGTTATCTGGCCCATCATGGCCGTGTCCGAGCTCATTGACATGACCAGCCGGGGCCGCGCCTCCTTAAAGCGCATCAGCGAGCTGCTGGACGCGCCCCAGGACGTGGCCGACCGCCCGGACGTGGCTCCCCTTGGCCCGGTGAAGGGGGATATCGAATTTCGCCATCTCACCTTCCGCTACCCGGACGGGGAATACGACGCTCTGCGCGACGTCTCCTTTTCCATCCACGCCGGGGAGAGCGTGGGCATCGTGGGGCGCACCGGCTCGGGCAAGACCACGGTGGTGGACCTGATTCTGCGCATCTGCAACGTGCCCGACGGCGCCGTTTTTATCGACGGACACGATGTGAACGCCGTCCCCATCCGCGAGGTGCGTCAAGCCGCGGCCTACGTGCCCCAGGACAACTTCTTATTCAGCGACACCATCGCCCGGAACGTGGACTTCACCCACGCCGTTCCCGACCAGGCCAGGGTGATGAACGCCGCCGTGCTGGCCGGCGTGGACGGCGATGTGCGGGAGTTCCCCCTGGGCTACGCAACCGTGCTGGGCGAGCGGGGCGTCACCGTGTCCGGCGGACAGAAGCAGCGCATTTCCATCGCCCGGGCCCTTATCAAGGACGCGCCCATCCTGATTCTGGACGACTCGGTGTCCGCCGTGGACACCCAGACCGAGCGGGCCATTCTGCAAAATCTCCGCGCCCAGCGCGCGGGCCGCACCACCATCCTCATCGCTCACCGCATCTCCACCGTGGAGCAGATGGACCGCATCATCTTTTTGGAGGACGGCCGGGTCACCGCCATCGGCCCCCACAGCGAGCTGTACGAGACCTGCCCGGCCTACCACCGCATGGTGGAGCTGCAAAAATTGGAGGAGGAGGGGGCCAAGCACAATGCGTGAATATCTGCCAATCCTCTTTGTGGGCGCTGTTGTGGGCGTATTCTCCCTTATTTTCGTGCTCGCCTGGTGGCGGGACCGGCACCGCAAAACCGCGCCCGATTTTGACCGCCATATCCCCGACGCAGAGATCATCCGCCGGCTGGCCAAATACGCCCTGCCCTATAAAAAGGAGTTCCTGCTGGTGCTGGTCATCATGCTGGCCTCCATTGCCTACGACCTGGCCTCTCCCCTCATTGTGGGACGCATTGAGGAGCTCATTAAAAATCGGTTTGAGCCCCCCGCTCTGCTGCGCTGGGTGGCGCTGTACGCCGGCATCCTCATCGTCTCCATGGTGTGCACCTACTTTCAGGCTATCATCCTGCAAAAAACCGGGCAGAAAATCCTCTCCTCCCTCCGGGAGGACCTGTTTATCCACATTGAAAGCCTCTCTCACGACCAGCTCAATCAGATTCCCGTGGGCAAGCTGGTCACCCGCGTCACCAACGACACCAACGCCATCTCCATGATGTTCACCAACGTGCTGGTGAACATGGTCAAAAACGCCTTTATTGTGGTAGGCGTGCTGGCGGCCATGCTCATGCTCAACTACGCCCTCACTCTGATGATTCTGTGCTTCGTCCCCTTCCTGGTGCTGTTCACCGTCATCTTCCGCACCTTTACCCGAAAGGTCCACCGGGTGGTGAAGGACCGCACCACCGACATCAACACCTTCCTGTCGGAAAACCTGTCCGGCATCAAAATCACTCAGATTTTCAACCAGGAGGACCGCAAGCTCTCGGAGTTTTTGGACAAGAGCGATGCGCTGCGCAAGGCCAAACAGAATCAAATCTTTGTGTTCGGCATTTTCCGGCCCATGGTGTATATGCTGTATATCTCCTCGGTGCTGTGCCTGCTGTACCTGGGCGGCAAGGGCTATATTCAAAACACCGTTTTTCTGGGCCAGGCCATGACCAGCGGCACCATCGTATCCTTCTACCTCTATATCTCCAAGTTTTTCAACCCCATCCAGACCCTGGCCGAGCAGTTCAACCAGCTTCAATCTGCCTTTGCCTCGGCGGAGAAAATCTTCACCGTGCTGGACATGGAGCCGGAGGTGCAGAACGAATCGGACGCCATCGAGCTGGACAAGCTGCGGGGCGAGATTGAGTTCCGGGACGTATGGTTTGCCTATGAGCCGGGCGAGTGGGTGCTCAAGGGAGTGTCCTTTCACGTGGACCCGCGGCAGACCGTGGCCTTTGTGGGGGCCACCGGGTCGGGTAAGACCACCATCTTGTCCCTCATCTGCCGCAATTACGACATTCAAAAGGGCCAGATTCTCATCGACGGCATTGATATCCGGCACATTAAAATTTCCTCTCTCCGCCGCCGCTTCGGACAGATGCTACAGGACGTGTTTTTGTTCTCCGGCACCATCCGCAGCAACATCGTCCTCCGGGAGACGCACTTCACCGACCAGGAGATCTGGGACGCCTGCCGCTACGTCAACGCCGACTCCTTCATCGGCAAAATGGACCGGGGGCTGGACGAGGAGGTCCGGGAGCGGGGCGGCAACTTCTCCGCCGGCCAGCGGCAGCTGCTCAGCTTCGTGCGCACCATTCTTCACCGCCCCGACGTGATGATTCTGGACGAGGCCACCGCCAACATCGACACGGAAACCGAGCTGCTCATTCAGGACTCCCTGGAGAAGATGCGAAATATCGGCACCATGCTCATCGTGGCCCACCGCCTGTCCACCATCCAGCACGCGGATCAAATCATCGTCCTCTCCCATGGAGAGATTCTGGAGCGGGGCACCCACCAGGAGCTGCTGGCCCAAAAGGGCCGGTACTTCCAGCTCTACACCCTCCAGTTCAACCGGCAGAAGCTGCTGGGCGCGTAAATTGGTTGTAAAACCCAAATCAATCAGCTCCCATCCCCGCCTTAACCATATTGAACTTTTTTTGAATCCGTGGTACAATCACAGGGCGTACCGGGAACGCCGGGCCACCGGCGGTCAGGTACGCCGCTTCCAGGCGGAAGCCAGCAAGAACGGAAGGATACGTGACCAAATGGAGTTGGAAATCAACGAAACGAACCTGCCGGAACGCAATGCCCCGGCGCGCCCCTTGGCGGGGGAATCACAAATGACCATTGAGGAGAGCTGCCAGCAGCTGGGTCAATACATGGAAGATATCCTGCACGGCGCAGAGCAGCCCCCTCTGAACGCGGACCTGCTCAGCTATCCCTGCCGGCCGCTGGGCGAGGCGCTGTCCTCCTTCCAAGAGGCGTATCAAACCATGGCGCAGCAGCTGAGGGAGCGGGAGGCACAGCTGAAGCGGGAAACCCAGCTGGCCCAACGCCGGGCGGAAATCATCGAAAGCTATACCGAGATGCTGGTGGACCTGCTGAGCCAGCGGGACGAGTGGCTGTTGATTATCGACCTGGAGACCCGGGAAATTGTCCACTGCAACAAAAGCGCCCATGGCAGCGCCGGAATCAACACATACTGCGACAGCTGCCAGCACCGCTTGCCTATCCAGCCCGTGCTGCTGGAGTGGGACGATTCCGAACGATACCGCGTCTGGGAGCAGGAGGAGGAAAGCAAGCGCCGCTGCTACCGAATTATCTCCTTCCCCATTGAGTGGAAGGAACGGCCCTCCTGTGTCCATATTGTCATAGACATCACCGCCGAGAAGATGAACGCCCGCCATCTCAGCGACGATATCTATCAGGACATGGACACCGGCGTGCGCAACCGCCTGTTCCTGGATGAGTTTATGGGACTGGTGCTCCAGGAGCGCCTGGACATCACCCTATGCTACCTGGACCTGGAGGGCGTGGACGAAATTAACAGCACCCACGGCCGCAAGGTGGGCGACGCTTATATTCAGAACTTTGTGGAGATTGTTCGGAAAAGCTTCCGCAGCAGCGACACCTTCGTCCGTGTTCAGGACGACAAATTCTGCCTGATGCTCACCGGCAACGTCAAATACCTTATCGAACGGAAAATGGACGAGATTCTCGCCACCTTCCAGCGGGACGACAGTAAGGTATTTGGCCATCGCTGCAATTTTAAATACAGCATCCTGGAGGTGGAGGGCGCGTCCAACACCCTCTCCCTGGACGAACTGCTTCAGCAGGCGGAAAATGATATCCAGCGGAAAAAGCGCAAGCAGCAGCGGCAGCAGCGTATGCCCTTCGGATTTGAGGATTTTTAACGAAAAAACGGCGAGGCTTCCATGGGGACGCCTCGCCGTTTTCCTTTCATATGTAAATCCTTTTCCGCTTATCCCAGCGCCTTTTTCAGCGCTCCCAAAAGCGCCTCCCGGGTAAGCGGCTTAAAGAGCACGCCCTGAGCGCCAATGCCGTAAACCTCCTGAAGCATTTCATCGTCCCCCAGGGAGGAAATCATAATAATCCTGGCCTCGTCATGCTCATACATGAGGACCTGGGCTGTCTCCAGCCCGTCAATCCCCGGCATAATGATATCCATGGTTACTACATCCGGCTGAACCTCGTCATAGCGGGCAATCGCATCCTCGCCATTTTCACAATAGGCCGCCACTTCATAGTCGGTGCCCTCCAGAAGCTTGCGAATCTGGAGTTCCATAATACGGGAATCGTCCACCACCATGATTCTTTTCTTCATAAAAGCCGCCCCTTCTTTGTCTTTGTTTCAATCCGGCCTGCCGCCGGGCGTTACATCACAACAATTTCGCCGCACACCATTTTGGCGATGCACTGCCGTTCCTCGTGCCTCAGGCGGACCATTTCATCGTCAATGAAAATCTCCGTCCCCGCATAGGCCACGCCGCACTCCAACCGGCCTTCCTCCCGGTCCTTCAGCTCCTCCTGGATATCCTGAAGGTCCTCCTCCAGCTGCTGCAGCCGGAGCTCCGCTGTGTTCAGCTTCACCCGGACCTTGCTGATTAAACTGGCCTTCACCGGACTGTCCAGCTGGCATTCCAGCTTTTCCATTTCCATTTCCAGTTCCTTCAGCTCCTTCTGCACCTGCTCCCGCTCAAAGTTGGTGCAGGGCAGGCCGCCCAGCGCAATGGCCGTCCGGCACTCCGACTTGGAGCCCACGGTAGTGGCGCTCACCTTTTTGGCCGCCCAAACCCGTCCGCCCATGATGGTGCCCCGGCCGGAACGAACCAGCACGTCCCCGTCGCAATATATGCTGCCGTTGATAATGGCATCAGTTTGAAGATTCTCGCGGGCATAAATGGTCGCGTTCTCAATGTATTTGGAGAAAATGCACCGATGGGCCCGGACGGTAGTGGTGCCGTCCCCCAGAATGCCCTTTACCACAGTCAGGTCGCCGCCGGCCTCCACCGTACTGCCGGCCTCAATCACGCCGCCTACCCAGACGCTGCCCATAGCCCGAACAGTAAACCCGGTGAGCACGTCGCCCTTAATATTCACATCCCCCAAAAATTTAATGTTTCCGGTGGAGAAATCCACATCTCCCGCGATATCCAGCACCGGCTTGACCTGGAAGCTGCGGCCCGTAAACTCCACATGGCCGGACACCGAGGCCACCAGCGCGTCTCCGTCCTCGCTGATATCCGTGTTGCGCCCCTTGGGCAGGGGAACAGCTTTGCCGCTCTTGGCGGGAATTTCCTGATCCAGCACCGTACGGCCCGGCTCGCCCTCCGTAGGGCGAATCAGGCGGCATATCTCCTGACCCTCCTTCACGTTATGAATCAGGTTCAGGGCGGTGTAGTCCACCTGGTCATACTCGTCTACCTCCAGCACCCGCTCCACAACCCGGGGGAAGTAGTCCACAATATTGCCGTTTTTTCCGTCAAAGGCGGGTTTGCCCCGGGCAATCAAAAACAGGGTGAAATATCGGTTTTCGTCATGGGACAGCCGGTCCACCAGCCGTTCATCCAGCCCGTAGGCAATCCCCTGCTCCTCCAGAGCCTGCCAGAGCAGGTCGCGGGACAGCTCCTGCCCCTGCTCCGTGGGGGGGAACACCATCACCCATGCGCACAGCCGGTCGCCGGAGACAAAAACCCACGGCAGCGCATCCAGCCCGGACGGCTTCTCCTCCTCGTTCTCGCCGTCCTTATCCTTGTCTTTATCCTTTTTCCGCTTATTTCCGTTGCCTTTGGTGGATTTCAGCCGAAAGCTGCACACATTTCGCAGCGCCCCCTGAAGCCGGTTTTTCTCCTTCTGGACCAATTCCGGGGCGAGCACGCCGTCCTCATCCAGGCATAGTCGGGGCGCGGGCAGATAGCCCGCCTCCTTTCGGCGCAGGTTGTAAAGCTGATTGAGCGGGTGGTCCCCGGACAGCTTAATCAAAGCCGGGTCCTCCGGGATGAAGTCGGTGGATTCCGGGGTCTCCAGCTCCGCCGGCTCCTGCTGGGCGCGGGGTTCCTCATCCACCGTATCTTCCGTCTTTGTGCCAAATAGGATGGATTTGATTTTATCTTTCATCGACACCGCATGACGCCTCCCTTCCAAGCCAGAGTATGATTTATCGCGCCCTCATTATAACAGAACCACGCCCTGTTGGCAAGACGCACTTCTCCCCTCCTACCGGCCCGGGCCCGAATTTCTCGGGCATCCCAGTCCGGAAGAAGGGGAGAACCATTTCATTTCACTTCACTTACTGCTCTGTTTGATAATACTGCGCCTACGCTTCCCACAGCGCCTGATATTTCCCGTCCGTCTCCACCAGCTTGTCATGGACCCCCTGCTGCACCACCTGCCCGTGGTCAAACACGGCAATCTCATCGCAAAACCGGCAGGAGGACAGCCGGTGGCTGATATAGATGGCGGTCTTATCCTCCACGATGTCGTTGAATTTGGTGTATACCTCCGCCTCCGCCTCCGGGTCCAGGGCGGCGGTGGGCTCGTCCAGCACGATAAACGGCGCGTCCTGGTACAGCACTCTGGCCAGGGCAATCTTCTGGGCTTCGCCGCCTGACACCTCCACCCCGTCGTCCTCAAACTCCCGGTACAAACAGGTATCCAGGCCCTTGGGCAGCGACCCCAGCCGCTCGGCAAAGCCAGCCTTTTCCAGACACTCCCGCGCCCGCTCGCGGTCGTAGCGTTCCGCCGCGGCCACGTTCTGCCCCAGGGGCTGGGCCAGCAGCTTAAAGTCCTGGAACACCACGGAGAACAGGGCCAGGTAGTTGTCGTAGCGGTACTTGCGGATGTCGATGCCGTTTAAAAGTATCTCCCCCTCGGTGGGGTCATATAGGCGGCACAGCAGCTTGATGAAGGTGGTCTTACCCGAGCCGTTCTCCCCCACCACCGCCAAACGCTCCCCCACGTCGAACTTCATGGACACATGGCGCAGGGCCCAGGTATCGGCGCCGGGATATCGGAAGCTCACGTCCCGAAACTCAATCTCGTACTTCCGGTCGGACCGCTTTTCCGTGGTCAGGCTGCCCTGGTACATCTTGTTGGGGATGTCCAGGAACTGGTAGGTGAGCTTGAGATATGGCCCGTTGGCCCGAAGCTCTCCCATAACCTCCAGCAGGTCGGTGAACCCCAAAGCCAGCCCCGCCAGCGCCCCCACATACTGGGTGACGGAGCCCACCCCGAAGGCCCCGCCCAGGGCTTTCAGCCCCGCAAACAGGTAGATGAGCCCCATAAAGGACTGGGACACCGCCCCGGCGGCAGCCCTGAAGGCCCCCATAGGCCCCCGGCCCGCCCTGCCGACGAGGGAATTGGGCCCGAAGGAGGTTGGCCCCTCCATATTTTGTCTGCCTGCCTCCTCCAAAAATTTGTCCTGGGCATAGGTGCGAATGTCCGTCCCCCGGTGGCGTTCATTCATGGCGATGAAATAGAAGAAGCTGAATCCCCGGTTCCCCTGGGTGCCGTCATACTCGCTCCAGTAGCGGTTGGCCCGGTTGGACAGCGCGCCGGACAGCAGCACCGCCCCCACCAGCAGCGCTCCCATCCCTGCCAAACACATCGGATGGTTCAGCCAAACCAGCGGGCTGTCCAACCGCACCGGCAGGGTGAACAGGCTCACCGACAGGGCTATGGCCCCCAGAATGCGAAACACCGCGCCCACCGCGTGGGAGAACAGGCTGTACAGCTTGTTCAGCCCCCAGCCGCTCCACTGCCGGGCCTGCTGAATCTGGGTAAACAGGGCCTGGTTCTTGGGGTCGTCCACATCGCAGAAGTCCATGGACAGCAGCTTATCAAAGAAGATGCGGTTCCAGGCGGGAAACTGATGGGAATAGCGCATGGTCTCGTCCCAGCACTTGACCGCAGCCAGCAGCGTTCCCGCCGCCGCGGTAGAGGCCAGCAGCCACCCCAGCAGGGGCCACACCTCCCCCGCGCCCGCGCCCCCGGCGATGGCGTTCACCAGCCGGGCGGTAAAGTACAGCGGCAGGTAGGGGGCCAGGGCGTCCGCCGCCCGCTGCACCGCGGCGGAGACCAACAGCTCCGGCTTCACCTTCCACCATATGGCAAAGCCCCGGCGGCTGTAGGCCATGACCTGCCGGAAGGACAGGCGCTCTTTTTTCTCACTCATCCTCCATCGCCCCTTCCTTATAATATTTGCTTTGGATATTGAACAGGTAGGCGTACCGCCCGCCCTGCTTTAACAGCTCCTCATGGGTGCCCTCCTCGGCGATGCCGCCGTTTTCAATCAGCAGCACCCGGTCGCAGAACCGGGTGGAGGCCAGGCGGTGGGAAATGTATACGCTGGTGCACTCCCCCGTCAGCTCGCTGTAGCGCTGGTACAAATCGCTCTCCGCGATGGGGTCCAGGGCCGCCGTGGGCTCGTCCAGCACCACCACCGGCGCGTTTTTGTACAGCGCCCGGGCCAGCATCAGCCGCTGCATCTGCCCGCCGGACAGGTCCACTCCGTCCAGGTACACCTCCCGGCCCAGGTGGGTGTTCTCCCCCTGGGGCAGCTCCCGAATTTTATCCGCCACCCCCGCTTTGTCCAGGCAGTCCCACATCCGGGGCAGGTCCACTTTGTCCCCTACCGCCTGGGCCACGTTCTCCGCTATGGTGCCCGCCATCACCGAGAACTGCTGGAACACGGCGGAGAAATGCTTGTAGTAGTCCCTGCGGTCGTACTGCCGGATGTCCTCTCCGTCCAGCAGCACCTGGCCCTCCGTAGGGTCGTACAGGCCGCACAGCAGCTTAATGAGAGTGGTCTTGCCCGCGCCGTTTTTGCCCACCACCGCCAGCTTCTCGCCGGGCCGGATGGTCAGGTTGACGTGGGAGAGGGTGTCGCTCTCCGCCCCGGGATAGCGGAAGGACACGTCCCGCAGCTCCAGCTCATAGAGGTGGTTCTGCTTCACGCTCAGGGGCTTGCCGCCGTCGAACCGGAAGGGCTCCGGCGTGTCCGCCACCTCCCGCAGAACGGACAGCTCCAGGCTCTGCCGGTGGAGCTGCCCCAGGCCGGCAAAAATCCCCGTCACCCACTGGGTGAAGCCGCTCACCGCGGTGAAGTAGAGCACGAACTCCGCCGCCCCCAGCTCCCCCCGCAGGGCCATGGCAATGAGCAGGCCGTAGGCCGCGCCGTTGCGCAGCAGGGCCAGCCCCACGTCCAGCAGGTCGGCCCACATATAGTACCGCATACTTTTGGCGTAGAAATCCTGAAACAGCCGGGCGTATTTCTCATACAGCTCGGTGAGCCAGGGACCGATACCGAAGATGCGGATGTCCTTGGCCAGCTTCATGTCCCTGCTGCGAAAAATCACGTAATCCAGCTTGTGCAGGAGAGCGGCCTCCTCCTCCCGGCGGCGGTAGCGCCAGGCCCGGATGTGCTCCCCGGCGAAGTAGCTTGCCGCGGAGAGAACCATACACAGCAGCGCCACCCAGGGCCCCACCTGGGAGAGCAGCAGCAGGTAGACGGCGAAGCTTATCAGGTTGGTCAGCAGCTCGGTCATGGTCTGCCAGACGGCCTCCCCGGCGTCATCGTTGCTGTCCAGACATTTGGACGCCTTCTTAATTTGCTTGACGTAGTCCGGGTCCTCAATGTGTGGAAAGGATGTACGGCAGAAGGTCAGGTGCAGGTCCAGGCACAGGGAGGAGCGCACCCGGATGCGGCCAAAGATGGCGTTTTCGTCCAGGTAGCCCCGCAGGGCGCGCACACCTACCATCCCCAGGGTGAACCAGGCGATGAGCCAAACCAGCTCCCCCGGACCCACGCCGCGCTCCAGCGCCGTCAGGATGGACGGCACCACGAACAGCTCCAGCAGGCTGGCGGCCACGCCGCACAAGACGATGCCCAACCCCACGCTGAGCACGCCCTTGCAGTCCCGCCACGCCCGGCGGACCATAAACGCGCAGTTGGACGCCATGCCGTAGACCGGCCTTTGCTTCTCCGTTTTCGGTTTTTCCATGTCTCTCACCTCAAGACGCATCGTAACACAAAAGCCCCCGGCTGTGTAAACCGGGGGCTGAATTGTATTTCTCAGGGGCTGAATGGCGGGGCGCCCGGCAGATTAGAACGTGCGTTTCACGTGAAACACCGTCATGTCTCCTCCGTCGGCCGGATGGCCTGGGGCAGTAATATCTCCGTGGTGAACGCCCCGTCCTCGCTGTTGCGGCTGAGCCAGCCGCCCAAACGCTCCACAATCGCATCAATGCGCACCAGGCCGAAGCCGTGCCCCTCCCCCTTGGTGGAGCGAAAGCGCCCGCCGGACTTGCTCCGCTTGCCCTCGGCGGTGAAGTTGGTAAAAGAGATGTAGAGCTGCGTCCCCTTCATGTCCAAATACACCCGGATGAGCCGGTTTTCCCTGGGCAGCGCCAAACTGGCCTCGATGGCGTTGTCAAACAAGTTGCCCAGGATAATGCACAGGTCCAATTCGGACAGCGCCAGCTCCACGGGGATGCTGGCGTCCGCCTGCACCGAAATCTGCTTGGACCGGGCCAACGATATTTTGCTGTTGAGAATGGCGTCCGCCATGGCATTGCCCGTTTTGACCACTGTGTCCACGGCGGCAAGATCGCTCTCCAGCTCGTCCAGATAGGCCCGCACCGCGTCCCACTCCCCCTGGGCGGCGTGGGCCTTCAGCAGCTGGATGTGGCTGCGGTAGTCGTGCCGCCAGCCCCGCATCTGGCGGTACATATTTTCCACTTCGGCGTAGTGGATTTCCATCAGCTCCCGCTGATAGGCGGCAATGCACCTGTCAATGAGCCTGGACAGCAGCGGCATAATCCTTCCTCCTCACATTCTCTGGACAATGGCCCGGTTCAGCCGCTCGTACTGCCCCCTGGGCAGCGGGATGCGCTCGCCGGAGGTCAGCTCCACCTCCGTGCGGGTCACCCGCTGAATATACGCCAGGTTCAGCACACAGGAGCGCCCCGCCCGGAAAAAGCGGGCGTCCAGCTCCTTTTCCAGCTCTCCCAGCGGCCGCTTCACCGCATAGTCCCGGTCCGCGTGAACGGTGACGTAATTGTGCAGCACATCCATATAGCGCACCCTGCTCAGCGCAATGCGCACCGTCTCCCCCGGCAGCTCCAGGGTGAGGGCGCGCTCATTCCGCTCCAGGCGGCCCACGGCCTTGGTCAGCACCCGCAGCAGCTTTTCCTCGTCCACCGGCTTGGTGAGATAGTGCAGGGCGGACACCTCATAGCCCTCGGCGATATAGTCGGTATAGCCGGTGATGAACACAATCTGGACATCCTCGCTCTCCCGGCGAACCCGCTTGGCCAATTCCACCCCGTCCATCCCGGTCATCTCAATGTCCAGCAGGAGCACGTCGAAATCCTTTCGCTCCTCATAGCGGAACCAAAACGCCTCCGCCGAGGGGAAGCGCTCCACCTCCACCTCAGTCCCGGCCAGCTGTGCCCACCGGAGCGCTAAGCCGGCCACATACTCCGCGTACGACGGTTCGTCATCGCACACCGCCAGACGATATCCCATACCTGTTCCCCCTCTCGCTGCCATGGCATTTACAGATACTATAGCATACGCGCCGGTGAATTTCCAGCCCAAACCCGCGCCTTGCGTCCCTGGGAAATTTGGGGTACAATACAGGCAAGACCAGTTTCATTGGGAGGCCCTCTATGAAAACCATTGCAGTGATTGATGACGACATCCACATCGGCAATATGCTGGAGGAGCTGCTTCAGCGGGAGGGCTACGCCGTTGTGCGGGCCTACTCGGGAACGGAGGCGGTGCTCATTTTGGAGCGGCAGCGCCCCGACCTCATTCTCCTGGACCTGATGATGCCCGGCCTGTCCGGAGAGGAGGTGCTCCCCCATGTCTCCGGGGTTCCCGTCATTGTCCTCAGCGCCAAAGCGGGGGTGGAGGACAAGGTGAACCTTCTTCTCAGCGGCGCGGCGGACTATATGACCAAGCCCTTCCACCCTCGGGAGCTGCTGGCAAGAATCGCGGTGCGGCTGCGGGAGGCCCCCGCTCAGGCGGAGAATATCCTCACCTTCGGCCCTCTCCGGCTGGACCCGGACGTCCGCGCCGTGTCCGTAAGCGGTACGCAGGTGCGCCTTACCCGGACGGAATACGCCATTTTGAAGCCGCTGATGGCAAACCCTGCCCAGGTGGTCACCAAGTCCGCCCTGCTGGAGCGCATTGCCATGGACACCCCCGACTGCACGGAGAGCTCCTTGAAAACCCACATGAGCAATCTGCGCCGCAAGCTGCGGGACGCCGGAGCGGGAGACTGCATCGAATCTGTGTGGGGGATTGGGTTCAAAATGAGAACGGAATAGGAGGACAACGCTGTGACAGAATTGACATCCATGAGGAACATTGGAAAGGAAATGGCCCGGAAGCTGGCCGTCGTGGGCATCGACTGCCCGGAAAAACTGAAGGAGGCCGGCTCCAAGGAGGCGTTTTTCCGCCTGAAGACCGTATTTCCCCAGGTCTGCCTGGTGCACCTGTACGCCCTGGAGGGGGCGGTTCAGGACATCGAGTTCAACAGCCTCCCCAAAGACAAAAAGCGGGAGCTGAAACAGTTCAGCGACCAGCTCAAGGGATAAAATCTCAACCATTTCTGAACG
Organism: uncultured Oscillospiraceae bacterium; assembly: GCA_948766235.1. Lineage (GTDB taxonomy): Bacteria > Bacillota > Clostridia > Oscillospirales > Oscillospiraceae > Enterenecus. Next base: position 14,975 of record CAQCFX010000010.1, read on the forward strand.
GTTTCCTTAACCGCTTTCTTGACGGTTGTCTGCTACCATGGGGGCATCCAAGGAAACGGAGGCTTTTTTATGGAATATGTACTGGTCACCCAGGGACTAAGCAAGCGCTACAAGGACTTCAAGGCCCTGGACAATCTCTCCATGCACGTGCCAAAGGGCAGCATCTACGGCTTCGTGGGCCGCAACGGCGCGGGCAAAACCACCCTCATCCGGCTCATCTGCGGCTTGCAGGCTCCCACGTCCGGGACCTATGCCCTCTACGGTGCGGACAGCAGCGAGAAGGACATTGCCAAGGTCCGCCGCCGCATGGGCGCGGTGGTGGAGACGCCCTCCATCTATCTGGACCTCACCGCCGAGGATAATTTGAAGGAGCAGTTCCGGGTGCTTGGGGTGCCCTCCGATGACGGCATCCCCGAGCTTTTAAAGCTGGTGGGGCTGGAGGACACGGGGAAGAAAAAAGCCCGGAATTTCTCCCTGGGCATGAAGCAGCGCTTGGGCATTGCCGTGGCCCTGGCGGGGGACCCGGACTTTCTGGTGCTGGACGAGCCGGTGAACGGTCTGGACCCCCAGGGCATCATCGAGATTCGGGAGCTGATTTTAAAGCTGAACCGGGAGCGGCGGATTACGGTGCTCATCTCCTCCCACATACTGGACGAGCTGTCCAAGCTGGCCACCCACTACGGCTTCATCGACTCGGGGCGCATGGTCAAGGAGCTGTCCGCCCGGGAGCTGGAGAACGCCTGCCGCAAGTGCCTGCGCGTTGAGGTCACCGACACCCGCGCCCTGGCCCGTGTACTGGACGGCATGGGGGTGGACTACAAGATTCTGGACGACGGACAGGCGGACGTATACGCCCAGGTGAACATCTCCCAGCTCAGCCGTGCGCTGGACGCAGAGGGCTGCGAGCTGCTGTCCGCCCAGGAGCGGGACGAGAGTTTGGAGAGCTACTTTGTCAATCTGGTGGGAGGTGCTTCTCATGACTAAGCTGCTGAACGCGAATTTTTTGCGCCTGTGGAAAAACAAGGCGTTCTGGGCCTCTGCGGCTGTCTGCGTTGTGCTGGGGGCGCTGGCCGCGCTGGGAGAGTTCCGCTTTCAGGTCTCCGTGGGCGCCGACCTGAGCGTGCCGGAAGTGGCCCAGTACAAGGCCCTGCTGGAGAAGCAGTTTTTCTCGTATACCACCGTTACCGGCATTCTGGCGGCGGCGCTCGTCTCCCTGTTTCTGGGCACCGAGTACAGCGATGGGGCCATCCGGAATAAGATCGTCGTGGGCCACTCCCGCCTGTCCATCTACTTTGCCAACCTCATCGTCGGCTTCGCCGCGTCCCTGATGTGCATGGCGGGCTATATGCTGGCCTGCCTGGCGGTGGGCGCGCCTCTGCTGGGCTGGTTCACCAAGCCCGCTGCCCTGCTTCTCTCCGCCATTGGCGGCTCGGTGCTGATGCTGGCGGCGTTCTGCGCCATCTTCACCTTTGTCACCATGAACTGTTCCAAAAAGTCCACCTCGACGGTGATCTGCCTGCTGGGGGCGTTTGTGCTGCTGTTCGCCGCCGTGTACCTCAACGGGCGGCTGGACGCGCCGGAGTTCATCACCGGCTATGAGATGTCCGTCAACGGACAGATTATGGACTCCGTACCCGAACCCAATCCCGACTATCTCACCGGAACGAAGCGGGAGGTCTACCAGTTCCTCTACGACCTGCTGCCCACGGGGCAGTCCCTCCAGTATACCATGCTGAACTTCACCAACCCGGCTCGGCTGATGGGGCTGGCGGCGGCGGTGTGCGCGGTGTTTTCCGCTGCCGGGGCGGCGCTGTTCCGGCGCAAGGACTTGAAGTAGGTGGGCGGGATGAGGAACCTGCTGTCTGCGGGCTTTCTGCGGCTGTGGCGGAGCAAAAGCCTTTATGCCACTTTGGCCATTATGGCCGCCATAGGTGCGCTCGAGCCAATTTTGGGCTATAGCGCTATGCGGGACTATGCCGCCGCCGGAATGACGGACGCCGTTGTCAGCCTGGACTCCCGGTATTTCATCTTTCCCCTTTTGTCCGGCATCCTCCTGTCCGCCTTCTGCGCCCTGTTCGTGGGGGCGGAATACAGCGACGGGACCATCCGAAACAAGCTGGCCGTGGGACACAGCCGGGGGACGGTTTACCTGTCCAACCTGCTTCTGTGCGCCACGGCAGGAGTCCTGCTGTGCCTGGCATATATCGCGGCGGTGCTGGCGGTGGGCTTCCCCCTGCTGGGGGCTATGCACACCCCATTCCCCACCGTGCTGTGGTACACTTTTTGCGCCGTTGTTATGACCTCCGCCTTGGCCGCGCTGTTTACCTTGATCGCCATGCTGTGCCAGAACAGGGCGGTGACGGCGGTAGCCTGCATCACCTTGGCCTATTTTCTCCTGTTTTTGGGCATCTACCTCAATAGCCGGCTGAGTGAACCGGAGATGTATCCTGAACAGCAGTATGTCCAAGACGGGCAGATCGTCACTGAGGAGGCCCGGCCCAACCCCAATCACGTCCAGGGAGTGAAGCGGACGGTCTACCAATTTCTTTATGACCTGCCCGGATGCCATGTAGTCCAGCTGGCCTTCACCGCCGATACCGGAGCGCCGCCCCGTCTGCCGCTGTATTCCCTGGCAGTGATTGCCCTGTCCACCGGGGCGGGTACTGCCCTGTTCCGGCGAAAAGATTTAAAATAGGCGGCGAAACCGCCTGCAAAGAGAGGTGTCCCCCATGCTCCCCTGGCTGCTGTGCGGCCTGCTGGCCGCCGTCGTGCTGACGCTGTGCCTCCGCCTCTACCTGCTCCAAAAGAGCATGGACGAGATTACCGCCCAGCTGGGGGAGCGTCTTGCCTCCGACACCAACAACCCCATCTTCCTGCCCACCCGGGACGCCCACGCCCGCAGACTGGCGGGGGCGCTGAACGTCCAGCTCAGGCAGCTGCGCCGTCAGCGCCAGCGGTATGAAAACGGCGACCGGGAGCTGAAGGAGGCCGTCACCAACATCTCCCACGACCTGCGCACCCCGCTGACCGCCATCTGCGGCTATCTGGAGCTGCTGGACCGGGCGGACAAAACGCCGGAGCTGGAGCGGTATCTGGCGCTGATTGCCGACCGGGCGGAGGCCATGGGGCGGCTCACCGAGGAGCTTTTGCGCTACTCCGTGGCCGCCAGCCTGGAGGACGAGATAACGCTGGAGCCGGTGGATTTGAACGCCGCGTTGGAGCAGGCGGTGGCCTCCTTTTACGGGGCGCTGGTGGAGGGCGGCATCACCCCCGCCGTGTCCCTGCCCCAAGAGCGGGTGGTGCGCCCCCTCAACCCCTCCTCCGTCAGCCGCGTGTTCGGCAACATCATCGGCAACGCCCTGAAATACAGCGACGGGGACTTCTCCGCCGCGCTGTGCGAGGACGGCACGCTCATCTTCTCCAATTCTGCCCGCGCTCTGGACCCGGTGTCCGCCGCCCGGCTTTTCGACCGCTTCTATACCGTGGAGACCGGCCGAGGCTCCACCGGCCTGGGGCTTTCCATTGCCAAGCTGCTCACCGAGCGCATGGGCGGCGCCATACAGGCGGAGCACCGGGACGGGCGGCTATCCATCACTCTGCGCTTCCCCGCGCCGAATGAGCATTGAAAAATAACTCTTGACAATGAGAGCGATTGTACTATAATATAGATACAAACGTTTGATTTCAAGGGAGGCGGATCTCATGGAGGTTATGGACAAGCTGACCATTTTGGCCGACGCCGCCAAGTACGACGCCGCCTGTACCTCCAGCGGCGTGGTCCGGGGTGGGAAACCGGGGAGCATCGGCACCGCTACCAACTCCGGCTGCTGCCACACCTTCTCCGCCGACGGGCGGTGCGTGTCCCTTTTGAAGGTGCTCTACACCAACCACTGCTGTTACGACTGCGCCTACTGCGTCAACCGCCGGTCCAACGACGTGCCCAGAACCGCTTTCACCCCCCGGGAGCTGGCGGAGCTGACCATCCAGTTTTACCGGAGGAACTATATTGAGGGTCTCTTTTTGTCCTCGGCGGTGCTGAAAAGCCCCGACTACACCACCGAGCGGATGATTGAAACCCTGCGCCTTCTGCGCACGCAGTACCACTTCAACGGCTATATCCACGCCAAGGCCATCCCGGGGGCGGACCCTGGACTCACCTATGCCCTGGGCCTGCTGGCGGACCGGCTGAGCGTCAACATTGAGCTGCCCTCCGAGGCGTCCCTTCAGCTGCTGGCCCCCGAGAAGACCAAGGCCGCTATTTTCAAGCCCATGGCCCAGATTCGGGACGGGGCGGCCCAGTCCAAGGCGGAGCTGAAGCTGTACCGCCACGCCCCCCGGTTCGCCCCGGCGGGCCAGTCCACCCAGATGATTGTGGGCGCTACCCCCGAGAGCGACCGGCAAATTCTCTCCTTAACCCAGGGGCTTTACCAAAAATACCGTCTGAAGCGGGTCTTTTTCTCCGCCTATATGCCGGTGTCCGACCACAAAAACCTGCCCGCCCCCGCCGGATTTCAGCCGCCCCTGCTGCGGGAGCACCGGCTGTACCAGGCGGACTGGCTGCTGCGGTTTTACGGCTTTACCGCCGGGGAAATTTTGGACGAGAGCCACCCCAATTTCGACGCGGCCCTGGACCCTAAAAGCGACTGGGCCCTGCGCCACCCGGAGTTTTTCCCGGTGGAGGTGAACCGGGCGGACTACGAGGCCATTCTGCGCGTACCCGGTATCGGGATGCGGGGCGCTGAGCGAATCGTGGCCGCCCGGCGGTACGGCCCCCTCTCCTTCGAGGGGCTGAAACGGCTGGGCATTGTGATGAAGCGGGCCCAGTATTTCATCACCTGCTCGGGGCGGATGCTGCCCGGCCTGCGCTTCAGCCCGGACAGCGTCTATCGCCGCCTCACCGGGCTGGAGCAGGCGGCCCTGGGCGGGGAGAGCGTGGAGCAGCTGTCCCTGTTCGACGGGGCGGTGAGCTGACATGACCGCATACCGATATGACGGCACCTTTGCCGGATTTTTAACCTGCGCCTGGGACGCCTTGGAGAGCGATACGCAGCCCGCGGCCTTTCTTCTCCCGGACGACGGGGGCATTTTGTGGGAGGAGCGGACGCCGGCCGCGGACCCGGAGCGGGCGAAACGGCTCTACGCCGCCCTGGCCAAGCGGGTCTCCCCCGCCTTTCAAAAGCTCATCGCCAGAGGCTTTCTCACCTGCCTGCCGGAAAAGGAGCTGGCCCTGCTCACCCTTATCCGCCGGGGGCTTCAGGAGGGGGACCGGGTGCGGCTGGACCTCAGCGACCCGGTGATGGCCAAGGTCAACCTGGCGCTGACCAAAATGTGGACCGAGTGGGACCATTTGAAGGGCTTTATCCGCTTTTCCGACCTGGACGGCGTGCTGGTGGGGGAAATTGAGCCCAAAAACCGGGTGCTGCCCCTGCTGGCCTCCCACTTTGCCGCCCGGTACTCCGGGGAGCGGATTGTCCTCTATGACCGCACCCACCACGAGGCCTTTGTCTGCGACCGGGGCAAATGGAAGCTGATTCCCGCGGACGACTTCCGCATGGGTCCCGCCGGGGAGACGGAGCGCTCCTACCGGGCCATGTGGCGGAAATACTATCAGACCATCGCCATTGAGGGTCGAACCAACCCCAAATGCCAGTCCACCCATATGCCCAAGCGCTACCGCCACGTGATGACCGAGTTTCTCACCGACGAGGAGATGGAAAAGAGCCTGCCGGGGCAGGCCCCGGCAGGCTCCTTGAGACAGGGCGGTTCGGATTCTCCGCCGGCCCTCCACAGCTGATTGGAGCGGTCGCTCCTCCACAACCTCTCCATGTACCTTCACCCGGCCCTCGTCCGGGCATTGGGCGTCAAATTGCTTCGCCCGGACGCTGCCATAGTCCAGCTGCGCCCCATTCAGCAGGGCGTAAACCATCGGGTATATGTTGTTCCACAGCTCATGACACAGCGGCGGGCACAGGTCTTGGACCATGTGCTCGTCGCCTTTTTGCAGTACCCGCACCGGCAGCTGCTCTGCGTAATGGTCAGTTTCACTTTCGCCATATCGGCCCGCCTCCTCAATTTCCACTCTCCACGTCCACCACCCGAAGATAGCGCCGCAGGGGGTATTCCCCGTCGTGCGCCTCGCCGGGGAAGGACGCGGACATGGTTCCCGCCCGGGTGACGCGGGTGACCCCCGCCCGGGCCAGAAGACCGGCCAGCTCCTCCCGCTTCTCCGAAGCGCAGATCAGCCCCGCAGTCTGAAGCCGCCCCTTCTGCCGGCGAAGGGCAGGCAGCAGCTCCTTTTGGGGCAGCAGCTTTACCAGCACGTTTCCCTCCATGGGGGACAGCTCCAGCTCCCGGTCGGGGCGGAACACGGCGCAGCAGCCTTTGCCCTGGAACAGGGTCTCCCCCTTCGCCCTTCCGTCCACAATCCGTTCCAAAAGGGCGCTGCGACCGCTGAGGGCGGCCGCAGCCCCCGCCCCCGGGCCGATTCGCTTGGCCGCCGCCCCCTCTAAATACGGCAAAAGCTCCCGGCAGAAGGCAAGCCCCTCCTCCCGGTCCTCTGTATCCAGGAAAATCACCTGGCAGGAGGAGCACAGGCGCTGGCCTGTCTCCACAATGTGGCCCGCCAGGGCGGCCAGCTCCGCCTGCTTGTCCTCATACCCAGAAATGTAGGCAAAGCTGAGCCGGTGGCCCCATTCGATGAGCTTACACCCCGGCCCGGCCAGGGACCGGGCGGCCTCAATGGCCCCGTCCCCGCCCCACGCCACCAGCCCGTCGGCCAGGGCCGCCAGGGCCTTGAGCTCCTCCCTCTGCCCCGAGGGCAGGTCAAAGGCGTAGAGGTAGGGGGCCAGCCGGGGTTCCTGCTCCGTCAGCAGCTGGAAAGCCGCCAGCGACAGGCCCTTGTCGGAGTGGGGCAGCTTCACCAGGTTGATGTTGCCGGTGAGCAGCCCCTCCAGAGCGGTGTACACCGGCAGCCCCGGCATATTGCCCGGGGCGATGTGAAACAGCACGCCCAGGGGCAGAACCCGCGCGGTCGTTTTAGAAAAATTTCTGGATTCAAAGGGGGCCGCGCCCAGCTCGGCGGCCAGCTTGGCCTCCAGGCTCTCCCGGCGCAGCAGGGGAAGCAGCTCCTCCAGCCCCACCCCGGCGGGCAGAAACCGGGACAGCAGCGGCGCGAACTCCCCCGCCTCCAGCCGCCTGCCCAGGGCGTCCACGGCGGAAATCACCGTCTCCGCCGCCAGGGACGGGGCCAGGCGCACCGCGTTTAACTGCTCCTCCAGCCCGTCCAAAACGGTCCTCCGCTCTGAATCAGGCAGCAGCTTTCCGTTGGCAAAAATCAAAAGGCCTCCCCCTTTCCCAAAAGCTCGGCGGCTCCCGCGGCGCAGGTCTGAATGTCGCTCATCCCCACCCGGCCCAAAATGGTGAGGTAGGGGCTTGGGATACCGCAGCCGCATTTCTCCCCCGGCGTCAGATAGCCCAAATCGTCGGTCATCACGCTCAGGGTGGGGGTGGCCGTCATCAGCGGGGAGATGAGGTTCACCAGCCCCACCCGGCCCATGGGCAGGGGCTCCAAGGTGTCCGGGTCCCGGATGATGATTCGGCCATAGATGGGAACGTGGAAGTGGTGACGCTTGCAGGTATTATAGAACACCGGGTGCTCCACCGCCCCGAACAGCTCGTTGATATGGTCCTCGGCAATGCCCAGCGTCCGCTCCACCAGGGCATAGAGGGTGCCCTTGTCCACCTCCTGGGCGGAGTGCTGCTTCCAGCCCCCCGCCAAAATGATGCGGGAGCCGCGGGGCAGCTTCAAGCGCAGCCCCAGCTCCTCCATCCGCTGAAGGCCGAACCACAGGTAGGAGGGAAAGCCGATAACCCTGGTGGGAAACGGAGAGCGCTCCAGCCGCTTCAGCTTCTCCGCCACCTGGTCCAGGTCCGGCACATAGACCCCCTCCACCATTTGCAGGGCATAGGTGCGGCTGAGCGGCGGGGAGAAGTGGGTCAGGCCGAACATGGTCCGGGTCACCCCGGTGTGGTTGGATTTGTGGGGCTTATAGCCCAAAATGACGCAGTGGGCCGGCTTGGGCGACACCAAATGGTGGCGAAATCCCAGATTGACCACCATGGGGGCCTCCGCCAGAATCACGCCCCAGTCAAACCCGATGCGGCTGTACTTCCCGCTGGTGCCCGACGAGGTCACTTTCATGGCCATGCGCCACTGGGGCATGGAAAACAGGGCCCTCCGCTTGAAAAAGAGGGTGGGAATCACGGGAATATGCGCCAGGTCCTCCGTACTCTGGAGCTGCTCGGGGGAAAAGCCCAGGTGCTCACAGATGGCGGCGTAGCCGGGGCAGCGGCGGATATGGTAAGCGCAGTTGTCCCGGCAGGCTTGCAGGAACACCCGGTCGGAGCCGGGCAGGTCATAGGGATGGAGCCGCCAGAACAGACGTTGACGGGACAGCATGGCCTCGCCTCCTTTTCTAATATTATATCACACAACCGGCACATGGAAAAGAAAAATCCGCATCGGGGAAAATTCTCCGATGCGGATTTTTCCGCGCCGTTTCACAGCTCCTTGCGAATCCGGCTCAGCGCGTTTTTCTCCAGACGGGACACCTGGGCCTGGGATATGCCCACCTCGGCGGACACCTCCATCTGGGTCTTGCCCTGAAAAAAGCGCAGGGCGAGAATCCGCTGCTCCCGTTCGTCCAGCTTGTTGATGGCGTCCCCCAGGGCGATGTGCTCCAGCCACGCCTCGTCCGTATTCTTCCGGTCCTTCACCTGGTCCATCACGCACACCGTGTCCCCGCTGTCGGAGTACACCGGCTCAAACAGGGACACCGGGTCCACCACCGCGTCCAGCGCCATCACCACATCCTCCCGGCGCAGCTCCAAAATCTGGGCGATCTCCTCCACCGTGGGCTCCTTTTGGTGCTCCGCCATATACTTCTCCTTGGCCTGGAGCACCCGGTAGGCCGTGTCCCGCACCGAACGGGACACCCGGATTGCGCTGTTGTCCCGGAGATAGCGCCGAATTTCTCCCACAATCATGGGCACGCCGTAGGTGGAAAAACGCACGTCCATCTCAATATTAAAGTTGTCAATCGCCTTAATCAGGCCGATGCACCCCACCTGAAACAGGTCGTCCACATTCTCTCCCCTGCTGGTAAACTTCTGAATCACCGACAATACCAGCCGGAGGTTCCCGGAAATCAGCTCCTCCCTGGCCTGCATATCCCCCGCCCTGGCCCGGCGGAGCAGCTCCATGCTCTCCTCGCTTTTCAGCACCTTCAGCTTGGCCGTATTGACGCCGCAGATTTCAACCTTGCCCTGCACCGATGCCACCTCACTCGGAATTGATTCAAAATCAGTATTTCCGATGGGCGCCCTTTCATACGGCGGCGGGGCGGGCTATATTTTTTATCGTCAGACCGCTTTCGATGGAATTTTTCTGCCTTGCGGCATTGTGTCACATCATCCGCAGAATCTCCCGTTTCAGCCGGTCAATAATGCGCTTCTCCAGCCGGGAGATATACGACTGGCTGATTCCCAGCAGGTCCGCCACCTCCTTCTGCGTCCGCTCCCGCCGTCCGTCCAGCCCGAAGCGCATGGTGATGATGGTGCGCTCCCGCTCCGACAGACGCTTGATGGCCGTGAGCAGCAAATCCCGGTCCACGTCGTCCTCAATGGGCTTTTCAATGCTGTCGCTGTCCGTGCCCAGCACGTCGGAGAGCAGCAGCTCGTTGCCGTCCCAGTCCGTATTCAGCGGCTCGTCCAGCGACACCTCCCCCCGGCGGTTGGCGTTCTTGCGCAGGTGCATCAAAATCTCGTTCTCAATGCACCGGGAGGCGTAGGTGGCCAGCTTGATGTTTTTTGCCGGCTTGTAGGTCTCCACCGCCTTGATCAGCCCAATGGTCCCGATGGAAATCAAATCCTCAATCCCCACCCCGGTGTTCTCAAACCGCCGGGCAATATACACCACCAGGCGCAGATTGTGCTCGATCAGCCGCCCGCGGGCCTGGGCGCGGCTGTCCTCCCGCTCCAGTTGGGCCAGCAGCTCTCCCTCCTCCTCCCGCGTCAGCGGCGCGGGCAGCGTGTCGCTGCCCCCAATGTACATCACCGAACCGTGCAGCCTGATTCCCAGCCGGGCCAGCGCCATGCACAGCCGTATGTACCACTCCGTCCACACCATGTCAATCTCCTCCGATTAATGCCTGATACGTCCCCCCGTCGTCCACCGGCGTGGGCGACAGCGCCACCAGCAGCCCCCCCTGGGGCTTTCCATTCAGCCGCACCTGGCGGGAGCGCACCGCCAAAAGCATCCCGCACTCCACCCCTACCGCCCGGTAGGGCAGCAGCCGCGCCCCGCGCGACCCCGCCGCGTGGCACCGCTCCACCGACTCGATGGGCCGCGCCGCGTCCGCCCAGGCGGGCAGCACTCCCGCCAGCGCCCCGCAGAACGCCACCACCACCGGGCGGTTGGTGGCCGGGTCGCGCAGACTCAGCCCCGTGTCCACCAGCGCCGTCAGCGACGCGCCGCCGTCCTCCAGCGTCAGCTCCACCTGCACCAGCTCCCCGCCGCCCCGGCTCCCCACCCGGCGGAAAAACAGGGACAGCACAAAGTAACACCCCGTAAACAGCACCAGCAGCAGGCGCAAATCCACCCGGGAGTAGTACACCCCCCGCTCCAGCGTCAAGGGCGTGCCGCCCAGCAGCTCCAGGGCCAAAACCGCCCCCGCCAGGCCCGCCGCCGCCCCAAAAAACAGCACCGTCACCCGCAGAAGCTGCCGCTCGCCGCCGTAGGCCGCCAGCGCCATCAGCACCCCGGACGCCGCCCGGCACGGCCACGCCGCCAGCCACCCCAGCCCCGGCAGAAATATCAGCGCCGCGTACAGCGCGCCCAGCGCCGCGCCCAGCCCAATGCGCCACCGCGCCAGCACCGCCCCCGCCATCCGCCCCGCCGCCAAAAGCAGCAGATAGTTGGCCGTCAGGTTCAGCAGAAACAGCAGGTCTATGTACACCACCGTCACGCCCGTCTCCTCCTCTCCGGGGTCGTCCCATCCATTATAGTCCGGCGCGGACAAAAAAGAGGGCGAAAAAAAAGGACGAACCCCCCAAAGACAGGACGAACCCCCGCCTTTCGGCGGGGGTCCATCCCGGGGGGTGATGTAATTTGTAGGTCAAGCCTTGTTCAAAAAGCTTGTAGGTTTACTTCTCGAGAGAGTCGTAACGGGCCAGCATGGCGCACAGAGCGGCGCGGCTCACGGAGCCGTCGGGAGTGACGGTGCCGTCGCCGTTGCCCTTCACGATGCCGTTCTCAACGGCCCACTTCATGGCGGTCAGGTGGTCGCCCTCCAGGCCGTCCACGTCGGTGAAGTCCAGCTCGTGCTCGGACTCGGGAGTGCCGGCCATGCGCCACAGCACCAGCACCAGGTCCTTGCGGGCCATGGAATCGCCGGTCAGCTCGACGCCCTCGAACACGTCCTGGTCCTCGGCCCAGGCCAGAGCGTCCTGCGCCCAGGTGGAGCCGGTGATGGTCTCGCCGTCCATACGGGCCAGAACGGCGGCGATGGTGGTGCCGGTGGTCACGCCGCGGCCGCTGAAGGTGCCGTCGCCGTTGCCTTCCAGCCAGCCCTTGTCCAGAGCGACCTGCACGTCGGCAGCCATCCAGTCCTCCATATCGGTGAAGTCCTCAGCCTTGGTGGGGACGTCGGGAGTGGTGGGCTCGGTGGGGTCAACGGGGTTGCCGTTCTCGTCGGTCACAACGCCCATGCCGGGGTTGGCCTTACAAACGGGGCAGTCGCAGTTTTCCAGAGCGGCGCAGGCGGGGCAGCCAGCCTTGCCGGTGCAGCCCTCATGCTTCAGCTCGGCATCGTCGGTCTGGCAGGAGCACTTGGCCTTGGAGCAGCCGGCGATGTGCTCAGTCGCGCCGCAGTGCTTGTCGTCGTTGTAGCCCAGGCAAATCTTGTTCTCATGGTCGCCAGCATGGCCGACGCACTTGTCCAGGCTCTCAATCTGTTCTTCAGTCATGCCAATCTGGCAGGTGGGGCAGAGCTTGAAGTTCTCGCAGCCCTTGGTGTGAACACCATCGGTACCGGGGCAGCGGGTATCTTCGTTGGTCTCGCCCAGGCAGGTGTTAGTATTATGCTTCTCGCCGTGATGAACGGTCAGGGTGCAACCATCAACACCATCCTTGCCTTCCCCAACATTGCCGCTATAGCCGCAGCACATGGGGCAGCTGCTGGTGTGGGTCTTGGCAACACACTTGGCGTCCCCAGTGCAGGTCGCGCCGGTGTGAGCGCCGGGATGGCCCTCGTACAGAGTGCAGCCCTGAGCCGCCTTGGAGCAGGGGTTGCAGGTGGCGTTCTTCAGACAGGAAGCGCAGTAATCGCCGCTCTGAGCATCGTCGTCATTGCCAGTCGCAGTACCGGTGCAGCCATTCTCACCGTGAGCCGCATCGGTGCAGCCGCACTTCATGTCGCAGCTGCCGGTGTGAGTAGAAGCGCCGCACTTGCCGCTGGAATCTTCGCCAGCGCACTTGGTGTTGTTGTGAGCGTCATCATGGCCGTTCTCCTTGGTGCACTTGCCGCCCTCGCCGCCGAAGGTGCACTGCACGAACTTGCCGCAGCCGGCAATGTGTTTGGTCGCGCCGCAGGCACCCTTGCCATCCGCAGCCTTCAAGTCGCCCTTGCAAACCGTGTTGGCATGAGCGCCATCATGGCCGTCTGCCTTACCAGTACAGCCATCATAGGTACAGGGATTGCACTCCGCGCAGGCCTTGCAGGTGTCACAAGTCGCAACGTCATGATTATCCCCAGTGCATTCGCAGGAATCGCAAGCACAATCGTCATTCTTCGCGGCCGCGAAACCCACGGGCAGAAGCGACATCACCATACACAGCGCGAGCAGGGCAGGTAAAATGCGTTTCTTCATTTTGTATGTCCTCCTTGATTCTCAAAATTTTTGCTTACCATCCGCTCTGATAAACGTAAACCCCTTGCGAATGTCAAATAGTGTACTTTTTGACAGTTCCGCGTGTTCAGGCATTTTCTGGAAGTCCAGCAAATTTTGGTATGGAAGTTCTACAAAAATTTTGCAACAGCCTATTGCATTTCGCCAAATCTTGTGGTATAGTCCATAGGTGTAAGGCGACTGTCAAAAAGTACACTTTTTGACAGTCGCCTACTCCTCTTTTCTCGGATTTTCCTTGACAAATCCCCCCGTTTCCCCTATACTATGGCCATGAAAGAGGCTTTGAAGGGAAGGAGTACCCCTCCCCCTCCGTTTCAGAGAGCGGCTGTCCTGGTGCGAGGCCGCAGCGGAGGCAGGGCGAAGTGGTCCCCGAGCCGCGGAGCTGAACTTGCAGTAGGCCCCGCCGTCCCCCCGCGTTAAGGGGTTCGAGTGTCCCCCTTGGGGGAAATTCAGGTGGTACCGCGGACTTTTTTGGTTCGCCCTGAGCAAAAATGCTCGGGGCGAATTTTTTGTGCGCCCCGAAAAGGAGTGTCTCAAATGAGCAAGGAATTACCAAAGGTCTATGAGCCCCAGGAGGTGGAGGGCCGCGTCTACCAAAGCTGGGAGAACAACGGCTGCTTCCGCGGCGTCCGCGACCCCGAAAAGAAGCCCTTCACCATCGTCATGCCGCCCCCCAACGTCACCGGCCAGCTTCACATGGGCCACGCCATGGACTGTACCCTTCAGGACATCCTCATCCGCTTCAAGCGGATGCAGGGCTTTGCCGCGCTGTGGGTGCCGGGGACAGACCACGCGGGCATCGCCACCCAGGCCAAGGTGGAGGAGAATCTCCGGGAGACGGAGGGTCTCAGCCGGTACGACCTGGGCCGGGAAAAGTTCCTGGAGCGGGTGTGGGACTGGAAGCACAAGTACGGCAGCCGCATCGTGGAGCAGCAGAAGAAGCTGGGCGTCTCCTGCGACTGGGAGCGCTCCCGCTTCACCCTGGACGAGGGCCTTTCCAAGGCCGTGCGCCACGTGTTCGTGAGCCTGTACGACAAGGGCCTTATCTACAAGGGCAGCCGCATCATCAACTGGTGCCCCCACTGCGTCACCGCCCTGAGCGACGTGGAGGTGGAGTATCAGGACAAGCCCGGCAGCCTCTGGCACATCCGCTATCCCATCATCGGGGAGCAGGACAAGTACCTTGTCGTGGCCACCACCCGCCCGGAGACCATGCTGGGGGACACCGGCGTGGCCGTCCACCCGGATGACGGGCGGTACAAGGACATTGTGGGCAAGAAGTGCCTGCTGCCCCTGGTGGGCCGGGAGATGCCCATTGTGGCGGACGAATACGTGGATTTGGAGTTTGGCACCGGCTGCGTGAAGATGACCCCCGCTCACGACCCCAACGACTTTGAGGTTGGGCTGCGCCACAATCTGGACACCATCCGCGTCCTGGACGACAGCGGCAAGGTGGTGGAGGGGTACGGAAAATATTCCGGCCTGGACCGCTACGAGGCCCGCAAGCTCATCGTGGCGGACCTGGAAGCGGGCGGCTATCTGGTCAAGGTGGAGCCCCACCAGCACAACGTGGGCACCTGCTCCCGCTGCCACCACGATGTGGAGCCGCTGATTTCCGCCCAGTGGTTTGTCAAGATGGAGCCGCTGGCCCGCGAGGCTCTGCGGGTGGTCAACGAGGGGGAGACGAAATTCGTCCCCGACCGCTTCTCCAAAACCTATACCAACTGGATGGAAAACGTCCGGGATTGGTGCATCTCCCGCCAGCTTTGGTGGGGGCACCGCATCCCCGCCTGGACGTGCGAGGACTGCGGCGGGATGACCGTCTCCGAGACCGATCCAACCCAGTGCGCCCACTGCGGCTCCCAGCATATCCGCCAGGAGGAGGACGTGCTGGACACCTGGTTCAGCTCGGCGCTGTGGCCCTTCTCCACCCTGGGCTGGCCGGAGAAAACCGAGGACCTGGACTTTTTCTACCCCACCGACGTGCTGGTCACGGGGTACGACATCATCTTCTTCTGGGTGGCCCGGATGATTTTCTCCGCCTGCGAGCACACGGGCAAGCCCCCCTTCCACACGGTGCTGATTCACGGCCTGGTGCGGGACGAAAAGGGCCGGAAGATGTCCAAATCCCTGGGCAACGGCATCGACCCGCTGGTGGTGGCGGAGCAGTACGGCGCGGACGCGCTGCGCTTCAACCTGGTCACCGGCAACGCCCCGGGCAACGATATGCGCTTCCTCCCCGAGCGGTGCGAGGCCATGCGCAATTTTGCCAACAAGATTTGGAATGCCAGCCGGTTTGTGATGATGAACCTGACCATTGAGCAGTGCGCCCTGCCGGAGAAGCTGGAGCAGGAGGACAAGTGGATTTTGTCCAAGCTGAACCGGGTGGTCAAGGAAGTCACCGAAAATATGGACGCCTATGAGCTGGGCGTGGCCAGCGCCAAGGTGTACGACTTCATCTGGAGCGACTACTGCGACTGGTATATCGAGTTCACCAAGGCCCGCCTCCAGGGGGAGGACGAGGGGGCGAAAATCCAGGCCCAGCAGGTGCTGGTGTATGTGCTTACCGAGACGTTGAAGCTGCTGCACCCCTTCATGCCCTTTATTACCGAGGAAATCTGGCAGGCCCTGCCCCGTCAGGCGGACTGTGAGGCCAAGTTCCTCATGCTGGACCGCTGGCCGCAGTACAGCCCGGCGCTGGACTTCCCCCAGGAGGAAAAGGCGGTGGGCCTCATCATCGACGCGGTCCGAGCCATCCGGGGCAAGCGGGCGGAGCTGAACGTGCCGCCCTCCAAAAAGGCCCACGTCACCATCGCCACGATGGAACAGGACGCCTTTCTCCAAGGCGCGGCCCTGCTCAAACGGCTGGCCTGGGCCAGCGAAGTGTCCGTCATCGGCCACGCCGAGGCGGGAAGCAGCGATGAGATGCTGCAAAAGGGCCTGGTGGAGCTTCAGACCTACGCCGCGCGCATCTTCCTGCCTCTGGCGGAGCTGGTGGACCTGGAAAAAGAGAAGCAGCGGGTGCAGAAGGAGCTGAAAAAGAACTCCGACGAGCTGAGCAAGCTCACCGCCAAGCTCAGCAACCCCGGCTTTGTGAGCAAGGCCCCCCAGCACGTGGTGGAGGCCGAGCGGGAGCGGGCCGCCAAGCTGGAGGTGCTGGTGAAAAAACTGGAGGCACAACTGGCGGCCATGTAAATTTTTCCAATTCCGATTGCCCCTTCGGCAAAATATGACCCAACCCATCCATTATAATGAGCGCGATACGGTACAAATCCCGTATCGCGCTTATTTTTATGCAAAGAGGGGACAAGCCATGCCCATTACCGTCACGCGGCGCGACGACGCCCTGACTATCACCCTGTCCGGCGAAATCGACCACCACGGCGCCCGAACCATGATGGAGCAGCTGGACGACGCCATTGCCCAGCGCCTGCCCGCCCGCCTGGTGCTGGACCTTTCCGGCGTCAATTTTATGGACAGCTCCGGCATCGCCGTGCTGCTGCGGGCCAAGCGGCAGATGGACCACACCGGCGGTCAGCTGCGGGTGACCTCTATCCCCACTCAGGCCAGGAGAGTGCTGGACGCCGCCGGGGTGGGGCGGCTCATCACACTGGAATAAAAGGAGGGCTACATACGATGAAAGCCATGGATCAGGTGACCGTCACCTTTACCTCCCGCTCCGCCAACGAGGGTTTTGCCCGGGCGTGCGCGGCCTGCTTCGCCGCCCAGCTGGACCCCACTCTGGACGAGGTGGCGGACATCAAAACCGCGGTCTCCGAGGCGGTGACCAACGCCATCGTCCACGCCTATCCCGACCGTCTGGGCAAAATCACGCTGCGCCTTCGGCTGTACGAGGGCGGCGAGCTGGACATCCAGGTCAAGGACTCCGGCGTGGGCATCCCGGACGTGGACCAGGCCCGCACCCCCCTGTTCACCACCGGCGGCCAGGAGCGCTCCGGCATGGGCTTCACGATTATGGAGAGCTTTATGGACGGCTTGAAAGTCCGCTCCCAGCCGGGCAAGGGCACCACCGTCACCATGCGCAAGCGTCTTGCCCGCCGGGCGGGCGTCCCCAAATGAGGGGCCTGGACGCCCCCGCTCTGCTGGAAGCGGCCAAGGCCGGGGACAACGACGCCTGCGAGCGCCTGCTCATCGACAACAGCGGCCTGATTTGGTCGGTGGCCCGGCGGTACTATGGCCGGGGGGTGGACCCGGAGGATTTATACCAGCTGGGCTGCCTGGGGTTTTTGAAAGCCATCCGGGGATTCGACACCCAGTACGGCACCCAGTTTTCCACCTACGCGGTCCCGAAAATCGCGGGCGAAATCCGGCGGTTTCTGCGGGACGACGGGGCCGTCAAAGTCAGCCGGGGCACCAAGGAGCGGGCCATGACCCTGCGCCTACGCCGGCAGGAGCTCACCCAGCGGCTGGGCCGGGAGCCCACGGTGGGCGAGCTGGCCGCCGCCACCGGGCTGGAGCCGGAGGAGATTGCCGCGGCGGACACGGCGGTGCTGTCAGTGGCGTCCTTGCAGGAGGAGACCGGCGAGGACGGCTTTTCCCTGGAGTCTGTCTTAGGCGACGAGGGCATTGAGGACGAGCTGGTGGAAAAGCTCACCCTGCGCCACGCCATCGACCAGCTGCCGGAACGGGAGCGGATGGTGATTTTGCTGCGGTTCTATAAAAATCTGACCCAGGACCGGGTGTCCAAGGTCTTAGGGGTGAGCCAGGTGCAGGTGTCCCGCATCGAGCGCCGGGCGGTGGCAAAGCTGCGGGAGGCGCTGACAGAATAAAGCCCGGACGGAGGTTTCAGTCCTCCGCCCGGGCTGTTTTACGCCTGATTGATTCCTTTGATCTGTCTCCACTCATCTTCCAATATTGCCATCAATATATCATCTGCATATTGGTTCCCGTCATAAACGGCGTCCCGGAGCACCCCTTCCCGCCTAAACCCGGCTTTCAGATAAACTCTCTCCGCCCGCGGATTAAAGGAATAAACATCCAGCTCCAGGCGGTGCAGTTTCAGTTCTTCAAACGCAAAGTCACGGGTGGTTTCAACAATCCATGTTCCGATTCCTTTGCCTCGCTGCGTGGAATGGTAAATCCCAATTCTAAAATTGGCACAGCGCAAGTCAAAGTCGATTTCATTGATAACGCTTTCGCCAATAATTCGTCCATCAGGGGAAATGATCAAAAACAGATAGCGGTCAGCATCTTCAATGGACTTTTCAAAGAAGGCCCGCACCTCTTCTTTCGTGAAAACTTCTTTGCAACCGGTCAGCCGGACCACTTCTTTGTCAAGTGGGTTGTAATCCTCATTGTAATAGCTTTCAATATCCTCTTTCGTGGCTGATCGCATGAAAAAGCCATCTTTCTCCCATCTTTTATCTGTTGTCACTGCCGCAATGACTCCCTTCCGTGTGATTACGGCTTGAAGCTGTCCTTTAAGCTCACCAGGCGGTTGAATACCAGGTATCCCAGCTTAGAATTCTTGCTGCCGGCGCAGAAATATCCCTGCCGCAGGAATTGGAACCGCCCCGGACTGCTTTATGTCCTCCAGCCCTTGCACACATCCACCCAGGAGGCAAAGCCGGAATACCGCTCTAATTCTTCAATGGTCAGCTCAATGGCGCTGTTGGCGCTGCCGCAGGCAGGGAATACCGTCTCAAACCGCCTTATCGACTCGTCCAGATAGACAGCCACCCCCTCCTTCACCGCGAAGGGGCACACGCCGCCCACGCCATGGCCGATCAGCGCCTCCACCTCATCGGCGGTGAGCATTTTCGCCTTGGCCCCAAACTGCGCTTTATACTTGGGATTGTCGATTTTCGCGTCCCCCGCCGCCACAATCAAAATGGGTCCGCTCCCCAGCATAAACGAGAGGGTCTTGGCAATCCGGCAGGGCTGGCAGCCCAGCGCCTGCGCCGCCAGCTCCACCGTGGCGCTGGACACCGCAAACTCCCGCACCCGGCCCTCCATGCCGAACCGGGCAAAATATTCCTTCACTTTCTCGATTGCCATCTGATTCTCCTTTCGGCGCTCTCCGGGCGGAGCACTTTCCTCCCCCGTCCGGCCGCCTTGCTCCTACTGGGGCTTAAAGCTGTCCTTCAGGCTCACCGAGCGGTTAAACACCAGGTGCCCCGGCTTGGAATCCCTGCTGTCCGCGCAGAAATACCCCTGGCGCATGAACTGGAAGTGGTCAGAGGGCTGAGCGTCCGCCAGCCCCGCCTCCACCTTGCACCCGGCGAGCACCTCCAGGGAGCTGGGGTTCAGGCACTCCAAAAAGTCCTTGCCCGCCGCGTCCGGGTCGGGGTCGGAAAACAGGTTGTCGTACAGCCGGACCTCCGCGTCCACGGCGGTGGCGGCGTCCACCCAGTGGATGGTGGCCCCCTTCACCTTGCGGCCGTCGGCGGGGTTGCCGCCCCGGCTGTCCGGGTCGTACTCGACGGCGATTTCAATGACATTGCCCTGGTCGTCCGTCTCGTAGCCCACGCACTTGATGAGGTACGCCCCCTTCAGGCGGCACTCCGGGCCGTTGGGGTACAGCCGCTTGTACTTGGGCACAGGCTCTGGCAGAAAATCCTCCGCCTCAATCCACAGCTCCCGGGAGAAGGTGACGGTGTGGGCGCCCTCCTCCGGGTGGAGGGGGTTGTTCTCCACCTCAAAGGTCTCGGTCTGTCCCGCGGGATAGTTGGTGATAACCAGCTTCACCGGCCGCAGCACCGCCATCACCCGCCGGGCGGTCTCGTTCAAATCCTCCCGGAGGCAGTATTCCAAAAAGGCGTACTCAATGGTATTGACCGACTTGGTCACCCCCACCCGGTCGCAGAAATTGCGGATGGAGCGGGGGGTGTAGCCCCGCCGGCGCAGACCGCACAGGGTAGGCATACGGGGGTCGTCCCAGCCGGACACTCTCCCCTCCTCCACCAGCTGGCGCAGCTTGCGCTTGGACATGACGGTGTGATCAATGCCCAAGCGGGAGAACTCAATCTGCCGGGGTTTGTGGTACGGAATGGACACGTGCTCCGCCACCCAGTCGTACAGCGGGCGGTGGTCCTCAAACTCCAGCGAGCACAGGGAATGGGTGATGCCCTCTAGAGCGTCCTCAATGGGATGGGCGAAGTCGTACATGGGATAGATGCACCACTTGTCCCCCTGACGGTGGTGGTGGGCGTGATTGATGCGGTAAATCACCGGGTCGCGCATATTGAAATTGCCGCTGGCCAGGTCGATTTTGGCCCGCAGGGTGTACGCCCCGTTGGGGAACTCCCCGTTTTTCATCCGCTCAAACAGGTCCAGCGATTCCTCCACGGGCCGGTCCCGGTAGGGGGAGGTGGCGGGTACGCCGATGGTGCCCCGGTGCTCCTTGAATTCCTCCGGGGTCAGCTGGCACACATAGGCCAGTCCCTTTTTGATGAGCTCCACCGCGTACTCGTACATCTTATCAAAATAGTCGGAGGCATAATAGAACCGGCCGCCCCAGTCAAAGCCCAGCCAGTGGATATCCTCCTGGATGGCCTCCACATACTCCACGTCCTCCTTGGTGGGGTTAGTGTCGTCCATGCGCAGATTACACATACCGCCGTACTTTTCCGCGGTGCCGAAGTCGATGGTCAGCGCCTTGCAGTGGCCGATGTGCAGGTAGCCGTTGGGCTCGGGGGGAAAACGGGTGTGGACAGCCATGCCCGCATACTGCCCGCCCTGAGCGATGTCCTCGTCGATAAAGTCGTGGATAAAGTTCTGGCTCATGGATAGGTTCAGTTCTTCTGCCATGTCTGTCACTCCTCGGTAAAAATAAGATTGGGTTCCGGCCTTCGGCTCGGAACCCAATCATTATATCCGTTTTTGGAAAGAAAAGCAACTGGCGATTTACCTATATCGCCCCGGCCCCCACTCCCTCGTCCATCAGGGCCTCCGCTCCCGCCTCCACGCAGGGGGGATACAGCTCGGCGTCCCACTGGTGCCCCAATTCCAACAGCTCCTCGTCGGTGTACAGCCGAAACGGGATGGCCCCCTCCTCCAAAGCGTACATGGAATCGGGCAGCAGATGGCGGTAGCCCTCCGGCGTGTCCACAATGAGCCAAAGGCCCGTGGAACCGTTCACCGGATCGGCCTCAATTCCGCACTGCTGGCACAGGTATTCCATGGCCATGAGCAGGCCGAAGTCGGCGGCGGGCTCGCCGGACAGCACATTCAGCGCCAGAGGCGTTCCATGATAGTCCGGCCCTGCGCTGCTTCCCCGGACAATGGCGGCCAGCTCCTCCACGGTGTAGCTCTCCCCAGCGGGCGGGTTGGCCTCCAGCAGGGCCGCCGCCGCGCTCTCCAGCTGCTGGGCGTACTCCTGCTCCTCCCGCGCCACAGCCGCGGCGCCCTCGGGCCAGCCCAGCTTCACCTCCACGATTCTCCGCGCCCCTGTCTCCGGGTAAAAGGAGATGGTCTTGACGTTGATGTCATGGTGGTGGAACAGCTCCGGCGCACTCATGCAGGCCAGGTTCAGCAGCTCCTCCAGCAGCTCCCGATCACCGGAAAAATAAGAGGCCAAAAAGATTGCCGACCCCTCCTGCTCTGTCACCAGCCGGGACAGCTCCTGGCGCACGCCGGCCAGGCCGGTGACCTCCGGGATGGCCTCCATCTCCCGGGCGCTGCGGGAATAGGAGACGGCCAGCTCCACCTCGTAATAGGTGAGGATCCGGGTGCTCTCATAGCTCAGCGACCGCACCGCAAAAGCCCCAATGGGGTCCTGCAGCACCGCCTGACGGGCTGCGGACAGGTCCGCCTCCACATCCCCCGCGTAATTGTACAGCCGGATGGTTCCGGCGGCGCGGCGGCCGTTCACAAAATAGAGCATGGAGTTGACCAGCCCCTGGTAGGTCTCCGCCCGGAGAATGGACTCATCCTCCTCCACCGCGTAGTCCACGTGGGTGGTGGAGGACGCATGGCCGCGCTCCAGCATGGCCGCGCAGCCGCTCAGGGGCAGAAGGGCAAGGCACAGAAGCATGGCCAGTATGCGTTTTTTCACCAAACCACCCCTTTTAATCAAACTTACGTTTCACGTGAAACATAGAGCGATACGAAGCTTGCGACGATTCCACGCTTTTTCCGGGGCCCCCGCAAAGCCGCCCTTCAGGCTTTGTGGGGAAAGGAGGAGCAGCGCAGTGAGTGAGCTTTGCCGCTTGCGGCGAAGCGAGCGATACGAAGCTTGCGACGACGTTGTCACGCTGCGAAGCGGTCAGGACGCTCGGTCGCTTTCCCTCCGACTTGGCCTGGTCTTCGGGCGGCTGCGCCGCCCTGCGCTCGGCCTCGCTCCGGTCCAAGCTCCCTCGCTGACCACTTCTCCGCGCTTCTCTTAAAAATCCGTCGTCCCCCGGCGGATGAGATAGCCCTTGGCGTATACCTTTGCGCCGCCCTGCCTGCCGCTGAGGTGGAGCTTTAGAAAGTCAATCACGATCTGGCACAGGCGCTGTTCCCGGCTGTCGATGGTGGACAGCTCCGGGTCGCAGCACACGGACAATTCAGAATTGTTGTAGCCAATGACGCACAGGTCGCCGGGGATGGACAGCCCCCTGCGTTTGGCGTACTTCACCGCTCCGGCGGCCAGGGCGTCGTTGGCGGCGAAAATGCCGTCCACATCCAGGTCCGTCAGCTTGAGCAGATAGTCCCGGGTCTGATTAATCTGATTGGACAGCCCCACGCTCACGTCCGCCCGAAGCTCCAGCCCCGCCTGGTCCAGCGCGGCCTGACAGCCCTGGCGCTTCAGGTTGGTGCTCACGGTATCCGTGTCGGCCAGGAACAGAATCTTCCGCCGCCCGGAGGCAATCATCTCGCCCACGGCGGAGCGGGAGGCGTCGAAATCGTCGCACACGGCGCAGTAGATGTTTTCGCCCCGGACATAGCCGTTTACCATGAACACGGGGGTGTGGGCCGCGGCCTCCCGGATGTAGTTCACCCGCTGGCCGTCCGGGTCGTCGTCGGCGTACACCGAGCCGATAAGCACCAGCGCGTCCACCCGGCAGCGCAGCAGGGCGTTTACCGCAATCTGGCAGTCCTCGTAGCCGTAGCCGCTGCAGCATAGGATGCAGTCATATCCGTAGTCCCGGAGGCTGCGCTCCAGAAAGGCCACGGCTTTGGCCATGTAGTCGTCCGCCGCGTCGGGGCACACCAGGCCGATGGTTTTCATGGCGTTCTGCCCCAGCCCGCGGGAGAAGCCGCTGGGGACATAGCCGTGCGCCTCCATAATTTCCCGCACCCGAAGCTTGGTCTTTTCCGCCACGTTGGGGCTGTCGTTCAGCACCCGGGATACGGTGGCGATGGAGACGCCGGCCAGCTCTGCAATATCGTAGATGTTCATGGCGCGCCTCCAATTCGAATGCTGTGTAAATGCTTACATGGCTTTATGATAAACCGCTGCGCCGTCCATTTCAAGATGTTTTTTCTCACAAGCTCACAGCCGCATTTTTGTGCAGAACGACAAAAATGCGGCGAGAATCCCAGAAAAATTTCGAGGCCGTTGACATTTTGAACGGCGTGACTTATGATAATCCTGATGTAAGCTCTTACATTATATGGCAGGCCGCGCCCAAGCGGATGATAAACTGTTTCCGTCCGCTGCCCGCGGATTTGCCCATTCGGGAACGAGAGGGTGAAGCGTTTTCATGAAAACCTTTATCAAAATCCACCCCGGCGATTCGGTGGCGGTGGCCCTGGCGCCGCTGTCCGCGGGAGCTGTACTCCAGGTGGCCGGGCAGACGGTGACGCTGCTGGAGGACATTCCCCAGGGCCACAAATTTGCCTTGGCGGACATTCCGGCGGGCGGAGCGGTGATCAAGTACGGCGCGCCCATCGGCGCCGCCCAGGCGGACATTCCCGCCGGGGGCTGGGTGCACACCCACAACGTAAAAACCGGCCTGGGCGAGGTGCTGGACTATTCCTACCAGCCGGACAACGTCCCCCTAATGCCCACCGGCGACGCGCTGTTTCAGGGCTACCGCCGGGAGGACGGCCGGGCGGCGGTGCGCAACGAGGTTTGGATTATCCCCACCGTGGGCTGCGTCAACGACGTGGCCCGGGCCATTGAGCGGCTGTCCCAGAAGTTTAAGACGGGGACGGTGGACGGCATCTACGCCTTTCCCCATCCCTACGGCTGCTCCCAGATGGGGGAGGACCAGGAGAACACCCGGAAAATCCTGGCCGGACTCATCAACCACCCCAACGCCGGGGGCGTGCTGGTGCTGGGGCTGGGGTGTGAGAACAGCAATATCGACGTTTTGAAGCCCTATATTGGCCAATACAATGAAAACCGGGTGAAGTTCCTGGTGTGCCAGGAGTCGGACGACGAGATTGCCGACGGCGTGGCCCTGGTGGAGGAGCTGGCCGCCTATGCGGGCCGCTTCCGCCGGGAGCCCATCAGCTGCGGCGAGCTGGTGGTGGGCATGAAGTGCGGCGGGTCGGACGGGCTGTCCGGCATCACCGCCAACCCCACCGTGGGGGCGTTCTCCGACCTGCTCATCTCCAAGGGCGGCACCACCGTGCTCACCGAAGTGCCCGAGATGTTCGGCGCGGAGACCCTGCTGATGAACCGCTGTGAAAACGAGCGGATTTTCGCCGACACGGTGAAGCTGGTCAACGGCTTTAAGGACTATTTCACCCGCCATGGCCAGACTATCTATGAAAACCCCTCCCCCGGCAACAAGAAGGGGGGCATCTCCACCCTGGAGGACAAGTCCCTGGGCTGCACGCAGAAGTCGGGCAGCGCCCCGGTGTCCGGCGTGCTCTCCTACGGCGAGCCGGTGGAGCGGCGGGGGCTGAACCTGCTCAGCGCGCCGGGCAACGATCTGGTGGCGTCCACCGCGCTGGCGGCGGCGGGGGCCCACATTGTGCTGTTTACCACCGGGCGGGGCACTCCCTTCGCCTCGCCGGTGCCCACGGTGAAAATTGCCAGCAACTGCGCCCTGGCGGAAAAGAAGGGAAACTGGATTGACTTCAACTGCGGCGTGCTGGTGGAGGACGGCTCGGTGGCCGAGCTTGGGGAGAAGCTGTTTGATTTTGTGCTGGAGGTGGCTTCCGGCAAGCCCGTTAAGGCGGAGCTGGCCGGGTTCCACGACATGGCAATTTTCAAGCAGGGCGTAACATTATAAGAAAGGCGGGCAATCACCATGAAACAGCTCAACTATCAAACCCTGAAGGAGACCGGCTATCAGGGCTATATCCTGGAACAGGCGCCGGAAAAGGTGCTCCAGTTCGGCGAGGGCAATTTCCTGCGGGCCTTTGTCAACTACTGGTTCGATGTGGCCAACGAGCGGGCCGGCTGGAACGGCAAGTGCGTGCTGGTGCAGCCCATCGCCCCGGGCCTGGCCAAGCTCATCAACGACCAGCAGGGGCTGTACACCCTCTACCTCCGGGGCCGGGAGAACGGCGAGAAAGTGGACGCCAAGCGGGTGATTTCCTCCGTGTCCCGCTGCCTCAACCCCTATGAGCAGGAGGGGTTTGACGCCATGATGGAGGTGGCCGTCTCCGATGATTTGGAATACGTGGTTTCCAACACCACCGAGGCCGGCATTGTGTACGACCCCGCCTGCCAGCTCGACCACACCCCCGCCTCCTCCTTCCCCGGCAAGCTCACCCAGGTGCTCTACCGCCGCTGGCAGGCGGGCAAGGGCGGACTGATGATTTTGTCCTGCGAGCTGATTGACAACAACGGCAAGGAGCTGCTCAAGTGCGTCAACCAGTACGTGGAGCAGTGGGGGCTGGAGGACGGCTTCCAAAAGTACGTCAACGAGGAGTGCACCTTCTGCTCCACTCTGGTGGACCGCATTGTGCCCGGCCGGGTGAAGGACGCGGACGAGGCGGCCAAAATGGAGCAGGCCAACGGCTATCACGACGAGCTGATTGACGTGGGCGAGGTGTTCGGCGTGTGGAACATCGAGGGTCCGGCCTGGCTGGAGGAGAAGCTGCCCTTCAAGGCGGCGGGAGTGAACTGCCCCGTGGTGCCCGACGTCACCCCCTATAAGAAGCGGAAGGTGCGCATTCTCAACGGCGCTCACACCGGCTTTGTGCTGGGGGCATATCTGGCGGGCTTTGACATTGTGCGCGACTGTATGCAGGACGACACGGTGCGCGGCTTTATGAACAAGATGCTCTATGATGAGGTCATCCCCACCCTGCCCCTGGACAAAAAGGATTTGGAGGACTTTGCCGGGGCGGTGCAGGACCGGTTCAACAATCCCTTCGTGGACCACGAGCTGATGAGCATCTCCCTGAACTCCACCTCCAAGTGGCGGGCGCGGAACCTGCCCTCCCTGCTGGAGTACGTGCAGGCCAAGGGGGAGCTGCCCTCCTGCCTTGCCATGAGCTTTGCCGCCTACGCTGCCTTCTTCTCCAACGATATCCAGGCGCTGAACGACAAGGGCCTGGTGTGCCGCCGCCCCAAGGGGAACGAGTACGTCTGCTCCGACGACCGCTGGGTGCTGGAGTTCTACTATGAGCACCGGGACGACAGTGCGCAGCAGCTGATCCACGCCGTGATGACCAACGAGCGGATGTGGGGCCGGGACCTGACTCAGATTGCCGGCTTTGAGCAGGCCGCAGCCGCTGGCTTGAAGCTGATCCGGGAGCAGGGCGCGGCGGCCGCCTTTGCCGCCTGCCTGTAAGGCATGGCGCAGGTATCCCGGCGGGACGAGGAGTTTCGCCAATATGCCCTCACCGCCCCGCCCATGCGCACCCTGCTGACGGTGTGCGCTCCTTTGGCGCTCTATCAGGCGCTGCAGTCCATCTTCAAGATACTGGACGCGCTGATGGCCGCCCATATCAGCTCCAGCGCGGTGTCGGCGGTGGCCTGCCTGAGCCAGATTACCCTGATGATTACCGCGCTGGGCTCCGGCCTGGCCGTGGGCGGAAGCATCAAAATCTCGGAAGCCTACGGCCAGGGGGAGTATGAGCTGGTGCACCGGCGCACAGCCACCCTCTATGCCATGGCCACGCTGGTCAGCCTGCTGGTGGCGGTCACCCTGATTCCCTTTGCCCAGCCCTTTTTGCGCCTGCTCCATACCCCTGAGGAGCTGATTGCCGCCGGGGCGGGGTACTTTCGGGTGGAAATTTTGTGCCTGGTGGTGAATTTTTTCAACACCGTGTATATCGCCATTGAGCGCAGCCGGGGCCACGCCAAGAAGATACTGGTCATCAACGCGGCGGTCATTGTGGTCAAGCTGGGCTTGTCCGCCCTGTTTGTCTACGGTTTGGACGGGGGCGTGACGGCGATTGCGGCGGCCACCCTCATCAGCCAGCTGGCCCTTTTGGGCTACGCCCTGTTCAGCATGGCCCGGGACAGCGGGGCCTTTCGCTTCAGCGCTGGGAGCATCCACCTGAAGGGGGCCACTGTGCTGCCCATTTTGAACCTGTCCTACCCGGTGGCGGCGGAAAAGATGCTCTTTGCCGCGGGCAAGGTGGTGGTCAACTCCATGTCCGGCCGGTATGGGGAGCTGACCGTAGGGGCGCTGGGCATCTCCAACAACATCGGCGGGCTGACCACCGGCTGGCACGCGGGAATGCTGGATGGGGCCTGCGCCCTCATCAGCCAGAACCGAGGGGCGGGGAAGTACCGCCGTACCTTGCAGCTGTATGGCTGCCTGCTGCTGGTGGATGTGGCCATCGGCGCTGTGGGCCTGGCCGTAATGTCCTGGGCGCTGCCCTGGATGGCCCAGGTGTTCGCCCAGTCCAAGCAGCAGTTCGACCCTGGGTTTTGTGAGATGATTGTCTCCATCCACCGCTGGGAGATGTTGGGCTATCTCACCCTGGGGGTGAACTCGGCCACCCTGGCCCTGCTGCTGGGATATGGCTGCACCAAGCTGACCTTGGTGCTGAATGTGGCGCGGGTATTTCTGTTTCGGGTGCCCGTGCTGTGGGCGCTGCAAAGCTTTACCGCCCTGGGGACGGAGGCGGTGGGGCTGACAATGATGATCAGCAACATCTGCGCGGGGCTGTCCGCCGCGGCGGCGGCCATTCCGGTGGTGCGCCGCATCCGCCGCTGGGAGGCGGAATCCCAAAGTGAATCTATGCCGGAAGGCGAATAAATAATTATGAAGGAGTGAATCCCATGACTGCTTTTATGGACCGGGACTTTCTGCTGAAGTCCGAGACGGCGAAGGCGCTGTACCACGAGCACGGGGAGAAGATGCCCATCATCGACTACCACTGCCACATCAACCCCATGGAGATATACGAGGACAAGCGGTACGAGACGATTACGGAGGTATGGCTTGGGGGAGACCACTACAAGTGGCGCGCCATGCGCTCCTGCGGGGTGGCGGAGCGGTACATCACCGGGGACGCGTCGCCGGCGGAGAAGTTCCAGAAGTGGGCGGAGACTATGCCCAACCTGATTGGCAATCCGCTGTACCACTGGACGCACCTGGAGCTTCAGCGGTATTTCGGCATCACCGAGCCCCTCACCG
>CAQCFX010000011.1 GCA_948766235.1 uncultured Oscillospiraceae bacterium
GCGGCTGTTTCCAACCGTTATTCCCCACTCCAAGGCAGATTGCTCACGCGTTACTCACCCGTCCGCCACTTTCCTCAGCTTCCCTCAGACGAATCCTTGTTCCACTGATTCTCGTTCGACTTGCATGTGTTAAGCACGCCGCCAGCGTTCATCCTGAGCCAGGATCAAACTCTCAATAAAATGGTATCTATACAGCTAAAGCTGCACAAACCAAAATACTGAAACTTTTCCAAGCTTCATTTTAGAATTGATGAGACCCTTCATTTCACTGTCTTTCGACAGTTTCCTGAAGGACTCAAGTCCTTCTGGTGCTTTCTCGTTTCTTCGTTGTTTAATTTACAAGGTGCAAGCCCGTTTCGCTTTCGCCGGACAGTGACTTATTTTAGCACATCGCCACCCGCTTGTCAAGTCCTTTTTTCGTTTCCGGCTCAAATTCCTTTGGCCTTTTGTTTCTCGAACTTTCACTATCGCGTTATCCGTCGAACTTTTTTAGTTTACCACGCATTCCGTCATTTGTCAAGAACTTTTTTCGATCCCTCGAAATTTTCTTAACCGCCGAGTTCAGGCGCAGCTCCTGTCTCACAGGCGCTCGATTATATTACCAGCTTTCCCTCGTCTTGTCAATACCCTTTTTCGTCTTTTTTCGATTTTGCGCATGGCGCAGTATATTGACACATCATATTCCCCATGATACACTTTTAATTACAAAGGATGCAAATGGGGTGATTCGTTGCGCATAATGGCAATCGACTACGGAGATGCCCGCACAGGCGTGGCAGTTTCCGACGCCGCGGGACTGCTGACGGGGTATACCACCGTCATCCAGGGCCGCCAGCCGGAGCGGGTGGCGGAGGAAATCGCCGCCCTCGCAGCTCAGCGCCAGGCGGACGAGCTGGTGATGGGCTTCCCCCGGAATATGGACGGCACCGAGGGACCTCGGGCGGAGCTGTACCGCGCCTTCGCCGCTTTGGTGGAGGAGAAAGCGGGCATGCCGGTGCGGCTGTGGGACGAGCGGCGCACTACCATTGAAGCCCATCAGATTCTCCACGCCTCGGGGAAGAAGATGAAGGCCCACAGGAAGAACGTGGACGCGGTTGCCGCGTCCCTTATCCTGGAAGGGTATCTCGCCTGGCGCTCGCGCAACCCGTAAAGAAAGCCGCGCCTATTCTGTCTGTGTCCATTCCCCCTAAAAGGCCGCCAGCCGATTTCATGTCGGTGTGGCGGCCTTACTTTATACATATAATTATCTTAGCATCACCGGACTGGTGGTCCACTCCAGCCCGCAGGGACCGGGAGCTTTTTGGCAAAGGGCGTACAGGTCGGTACACCGAGCCTCCCGCTCCAGCAGGGGCAGGCCCCGGCCATGGGCGGGCTTGGTGAGCACGGGCAGGGCGACGGTGGTTTTCATCCGCCGCAGAAGCTCCCGCCCCCTGGCGTTGGCCCCCAGCACCCGCAGATAGGGTGGGGCGGCGGGCCGGTCCTTTTCCCGCAGCCCCAGCGCCCCCCACAGCACGGCGCGGCGGATGCGAGCGTGGGCGTAGCGCTTGGTTTTGGCCAGGGCGTATACCTCCTCCACCGTCCGGCCCCGGCGGGCGGCGCGGTACAGCCGGTGGGACAGCCCCTCCCCGCAGTCGGGCAGGGCGGCAAAGTCCCCCTCATCCATGCTGCGCAGAGCGGACAGCACCCAGCGCGCGCCCCAGCGCAGGCCGGCGGGGTTGGCGGCGGGCAGCGTTCCATTTAAAATCTGTTCCCGCACAAAGGAGGCGGAGGGGTATTGAGGGTGATTCCCGCCGTCGTGGCCCGCCCCCGTCCGGGGGATGACCACGGGCCGAATGGAGCTGTCCAGGGCGTTCAGCGCCCGGATATACTCCACGCCCAGGTTATTGTTGGGCCCGGAGAGCAGCCCGGCCGGCTCCGGCCCCAGCAGCTCCTCCACCGCCCCGGCGCGGCAGGCGGCAAAGGGCCGGCCGGCGTCCAAACGCTTTCGCAGCGCGGCCTGGTAGCCGGGACTGTCCAGACAGGCGGCCAGGCGCTGGAGCTGTTCTGCGCCGCCCCCCTCGCCGCCAAAGGAGAGATGCGTGACCACTCCCGTGGCCGCCAGAATTCCCACCGCCCCCCGGGCGAAATGCTCCGCCGACGACACCGCCCACACCGTGGGCAGCTCCAGCACCAGGTCCGCGCCGCCCTCCAGGGCCGCGCGGGTCCGGGTCCACTTGTCGAAAACGGCGCACTCCCCCCGCTGCACAAAATTTCCGCTCATCACGGCCACGACGGCGCACTCCCCCACGGTCCGGCGGGTCTCGCGGATATGGAAAGCGTGGCCGGCGTGAAAGGGGTTATATTCCGCCACAATGCCTGCAACGTTCATCCGGGCTCCCTCCTTGTCTGCGTCGGCTTGCCACGCCTGCCCTCCCGCTTCGATTTCTTGTCAGAAACAAGAAAAATACTTGCGGGACTGCGGCCAATGTAGTATAATATGTCCGTTATCGGGCGGCCTGGGGCCGTCCGGGGCTTTCGCCGCCTTTCATTATAAGCCTGAAGGCGGGGCGAAGTAAAGAAAAACCGCATAATTCTGTGGGAGGAGTTGTGCGGCACGGTTCTGACAGCCGTCAAACTTAGAGGTCCCCCGGCGGGGGACTGAGACAAAGGAGTGCGGAACATGAAAGTTCTTGTAATCAACGCCGGCAGCTCGTCCCTGAAGTACCAGCTGCTGGACACCGCCAGCCAGGAAGTGCTGGCAAAGGGCCTGTGTGAGCGCATCGGCATCGACGGGAAATTCACCTACAAGGCCCCCGGCAAGGAGACCATCGACGCCAAGGACGTGGCTATGCCCACCCATTCCGAGGCCATTCAGGCCGTGCTGGACGCCCTGGTGGACCCGGCCAACGGCGTAGTGGGCTCTATGAAGGAGATTGAGGCGGTGGGCCATCGGGTGGTCCACGGCGGCGAGACCTTTGCCCGCTCCGTGCGCATCGACGGCAAGGTGATGGCCGCGCTGGAGGAGTGCATCCCCCTGGCCCCCCTGCACAACCCCGCCAACATCACCGGCATCAAAGCGTGCACCGCCGTTATGGGTCCCGACGTGCCCCAGGTGGCCGTGTTCGACACCGCTTTCCACCAGACCATGCCCCCCGTGGCGTACACCTACGCCCTGCCCTATGAGTACTACGAGCAGGACAAGGTCCGCCGCTACGGTTTCCACGGCACCAGCCACAAATACGTCACCCAGCGGGCGGCGGATATGCTGGGCAAGCCCATCGAGGCGCTGAAGCTCATCTCCTGCCACCTGGGCAACGGTTCCTCCATCGCCGCCGTGGCGGGGGGAAAGAGCGTGGACACCTCCATGGGCTTCACCCCCCTGGCCGGCCTGCCCATGGGCACCCGCTCCGGCGATTTGGACGCGGGCATCCTGGAGTACCTGATGAACAAGCACGGCATGGACATCAAAGAGATGCTGGGCGTGCTCAACAAGAAGTCGGGCGTACAGGGCGTGTCCGGCGTGTCCTCCGACTTCCGGGACCTGTGCGCCGCCGCTGAGGACGGCAACGGCCGCGCGGCCCTGGCGCTGGACCTGTTCAGCTATGGGGTGAAGAAGTATATCGGCGCGTACGCCGCCGCCATGGGCGGGGTGGATGCCATCATCTTCACCGCCGGCGTGGGCGAGAACGACGCGCAGCAGCGCATGGCCATCGC
Organism: uncultured Oscillospiraceae bacterium; assembly: GCA_948766235.1. Taxonomy (GTDB): domain Bacteria; phylum Bacillota; class Clostridia; order Oscillospirales; family Oscillospiraceae; genus Enterenecus. The sequence goes on from CAQCFX010000011.1 coordinate 3,694, forward strand.
CTCCGGCCTGGAGTTCATGGGCGTGAAGATGGACGCCGACGCCAACAACATCCGGGGCAAGGAGGCCATCATCTCCGCCATCGACTCCAAGGTGAAGGTGCTGCTCATCCCCACCAACGAGGAACTGATGATTGCGCTGGACACCGCGGAGCTGGCCTAAACGAAAGCCCCCGCGGAATTGACGGCGGCCGCAAGGCAGCGGCATGCTCATTGCCGCAAACGCAGTGTGTTCAAGGAACGGCGTGGCTTCGGTCACGCCGTTCCTAAGTTCATCCGCCCGCCAAGCGCGGCGCATCCACAGCGCCCCCGCCGCGCAGCGCAGCCCTTGGAGAGGGGCTTCATCACTACTACATTATAATAAGGAGGCTTGTTATATGAGAGCCTGGGAACGCCTGGTGAAATACGTCCAAGTCAACACCGAATCCTCCCCGGAGACGGGGACCACCCCCTCCACCCCCTGCCAGTGGGACCTGGCAAAGCTGCTGGTGGACGAGCTGAAGGAGCTGGGGCTGGAGAGCCCCAGCGTAAACCAGCACTGCATCGTCACCGCCTGGCTGCCCGCCACCCCCGGCTGCGAGGGCGCTCCCGCCCTGGGCCTGCTGGCCCATATGGACACCGCCCCCGCCTTTTCCGGCAAAAACGTGAATCCCATCATTCACGAAAACTACGACGGCGGCGACATCGTTTTGCCCCGCGAGGGCCGGGTCATCCGCGCCGCCGACTTTCCCTTTCTCTCCCGGCTGAAGGGCAAAACCCTCATCACTGCCGACGGCTCCACCCTCTTAGGGGCAGATGACAAAGCGGGCATCGCCGAGATTATGACCCTGTGCCAGCGCCTCATCTCCGAGAACCGCCCCCACGGCCGGCTGTGCGTCGCTTTCACCCCCGACGAGGAGATTGGCGAGGGCCCCGACCATTTCGACGTGGCCTCTTTCGGCGCCAAGTACGCCTATACTGTGGACGGCTCCACCCCCGGCGTCATCGCCTATGAGAACTTTAACGCCGCCTCCGCCGTGGTGGACATCACCGGCGTGTCCGTCCACCCCGGCGGGGCCAAGGGTATTATGGAAAACGCCCTGCTGATTGCCCAGGAGCTCAACGCCCTGCTGCCCCCCGACGCCGTCCCCGCCAAAACCGAGGGCTATCAGGGCTTTTTCCACCTGGACGCCCTCAACGGCACCGCCGCCTGCGCCCGGATGGAGTACATCATCCGGGACCACGACAAGGGGGAGTTCACGGTAAAGAAGGGCCTGCTCAAGCGGGCCGCCGCTCAGGTCCAGGCGGCCCACCCCACGGCCAAAATTGAGCTCACCCTGACGGACAGCTATTTCAATATGAAGGAGCAGCTATCGGACTGTATGCACCTAATCGACAACGCCAACAAGGCCGCCCGGCTGGCCGGCCTCACCCCCGCCGCCGAGGCCATCCGGGGCGGCACCGACGGGGCGCGGCTTTCCTACATGGGGCTGCCCTGCCCCAACCTGGGCACCGGGGGGTATAACTTCCACGGTCCGCTGGAGCTGTGCTGCGCGGAGGAGATGGACCAGGTGGTGGACCTTCTGCTCCATATCGTGGCGCTGTACGCGGACGCGGAATAATTTAACACTTTATTGATTACTTTTCCGGGAGACAGGGCTATAATGATTTGAACGTCCCGAAAAGGAGGGCTTCCCTTGATTTACCGAAACGACCACTACGGTCCTATCGACAAGTTCTGCTCCAGGCATCCCCGGTTCGGCATTTCCAACCTGATGCTGTACATCGCCATCGCGCAGGTGGCCATCTTCTTTCTGGACCTGTTCACCCGCGGAATGTTCAGCAGCCTGCTTGGCTTCTGGGCGCCGGACATTCTCCGGGGCCAGGTGTGGCGGCTGGTCACCTTTGTGGTGGTGCCCAACAGCTCCAACCCCTTCTACCTGCTGCTGGGCTGCTATTTCTACTACTGGATTGGCGCCATGCTGGAGCGGGAGTGGGGCACGGCTAAGTTCAGCCTGTTCTACCTGTGCGGCATCGTGCTCTCCGCGGCGCTGGGCCTGGTGTTCAGCCTTCTTCAGTGGAACCTGATCAGCCAGTTCGACCTGCCCGGTATGTCCGTCAATCTGGCCTACTACCTCAATCTGTCCATCTTCCTCATCATCGCCACCCTGTACGGCGAGACCCAGGTGCTGCTGCTGTTCGTCATCCCTATTAAAATCAAGTGGGCCGCTCTGATTGACGTGGTACTCATCCTGGTGGATGTCATTCAGTATGTTCAGGTGGGCTGGTGGGTGTTCGCCCTGTTCCCCCTGGCCAGCTTTATCAACTACTTCATTTTCACCTGGCCCGTATGGTCCATGAAGCTGGGCTTTGCCCGCCGCCGGGCGGACCCCCAGGTGATTAACTTCAAGCGCGCCCAGAAGCAGGCCCAGAAAAAGGCCAAGGAGACCGGCGGCTACCTCCACAAGTGCGCCGTGTGCGGCCTCACCGACCAGGACGACCCCAGCATGGAATTCCGCTACTGCTCCAAGTGCGACGGGTACTACTGCTACTGCGCCAACCACATCAACAACCACATCCACATCCGCCAGGATTAAAGGGCGCTTCGGCAGCCCCATCCATTAAACCAAACAGGACTTCCCCGGAAAAGCCGGGGAAGTCCTTTGCGTTTGCGTTCACCCTTCGCCCTTTCCCGCCATAGGATAGCTTGCGGACCGTCCGCGGGGCGGTCCGCACGGGAAAGGAGCAATTATCATGTATGAGACATTGTGCTTATCCGCTCTCCCGGAGGGGGAGAGCGCTTACGTAACCCAGGTCTGCGCAGGCCCCGCCATGGACCGGCGGCTCATCGACCTGGGACTGGTTCGGGGTACCCGCGTCACCTGTGTGCTGAAAAGCCCCGCGGGGGACCCCTGCGCCTATTTGATTCGAGGGGCCCTCATCGCTCTGCGCCGGGCGGACGCGGACGGGGTGGCGCTGGAGCGCCAGGTCCAAGAGACTCCCGCCCCGGCGGTGGCCACATGAAGCGGGTGGCGCTGGCCGGCAACCCCAACGTGGGCAAATCCACGGTGTTCAACGCACTGACCGGGCTTCGCCAGCACACAGGGAACTGGGCCGGCAAAACGGTGGCCACCGCCCGGGGGGAGTACGTCTGCGGCGCGCAGCAGTTCCAGCTCATCGACCTGCCGGGCACCTATTCCCTGGCCGCCCACTCCCAGGAGGAGGCCGTGGCCCGGGATTTTATCGAGAGCGGTCAGGCGGATGCCGTGGTTGTGGTGTGCGACGCCACCTGTTTAGAGCGTAACTTGATTCTGGTGCTCCAGGTGCTGGAGCTGACGGGAAAGGTCCTGGTGTGCGTCAACCTCATGGACGAGGCGCGGCGGCTGGGCATCCAGGTGGACCTGCCCGCCCTGTCCCAGCGGCTGGGCGTACCGGTGGTGGGGGTGTCTGCCGGCCGGGGAGAGGGCCTGGACGAGCTGAAGCAGGCCATCGCCCTGCTGGTGAACTCCAACGCCTCCGCCGTGCCCCAGCGCGCGCCCCAGGAGCGGGTGACCCTGGCCGAGCGGTACGCCGCTCAGGTGGTGCGCAGCGAAAATGCCCAGCGGCAGCGCCGCCAGCAGCGGCTGGACCATCTGCTCACCTCCAAGACCACCGGCATTCCCCTGATGCTGCTGCTGTTCGGCGCGGTGGTGTGGCTGACGGTGGCCGGGGCCAACCTCCCCTCCGCCCTGCTCACCCAGCTGTTTGCCCGCCTGGGAGAAGTGCTGGAGGGCTGGCTGGCCGGGGCGCCGGACTGGCTGGCCGGACTGCTGCTGGACGGGGTGTACCGGGTGACCGCCTGGGTGGTGGCGGTGATGCTGCCCCCCATGGCCATTTTCTTCCCCCTGTTTACATTGCTGGAGGACCTGGGCTATCTGCCCCGGGTGGCCTTCGTCATGGATCACGCCTTTCAAAAGGCCAAAACCTGCGGAAAGCAGTGTTTGACTATGTGTATCATCTATATAATTTTGTTTTTCTTCCCATTTCTATAAACCGCACGAAGCTGTGTTCAAAATATTTATCGCAGCATTTGACAAATTATTGTCTTTGTTTTAAAATAGTAACTGTGGAAACCCACTATTGTCGTATAAGCAATCTGCTTCCCGATGATAGCGGCGGTATATAAAGACGGTTGCCAACCTTATCCCGCACCTGTGGGGAAAGGAGGGCCGATGTATCCACAGCCTTGCGGGAAATATTCCCAAAAGGAGGTGTCGGTACATAATCACTCTAACTTATATTGGCGACATTTGTAGTATCGCCGGCCTTGTGCTTGCGATTATCTCATTTGCTCGTTCCAATAAAAAGGAAAAGTGAGCCGTCTGCTGCAACAGGCGGCTCACTGAGCGTTGGGGCATACCAACCCCGATGACTTAGCTGCTGATACCAGTTGTGGCAACCGTCTTTCGGGTTTCCACACTATTATTATAACCCAGTCACTATAAAATTTCAACCTTTTTGGTGAAAAACTGTGTATCTTTTCCGCACAGCTTGATATAAGTATTAGGCGCTTTCAACGGATTCCACCCTCCTCGGCCGATCCAGCATTGGGTCCCTGAGTCATCTGGCCCGCATTTGCGTTTACTTAAGCAATGGGAAAAGAGTTCGCAAGCGACGGGAACATTACAGGGCACTCTTTGCTTGATCGCAGAGAGTGCCTTTTTAACTTCACTTTGCAAAACCGCAACTCAGCTTACTATAAAATCTATTTTGAAAGGGCGTGTTTTATCGTGCGGGAGCAAATTATATCTTTTTTCCTTGGCGTGGTCGCCTCATTCCTGGTCTGGCTTTTTACAACCAAATTCAGCCGCGTGAAAATCGTCTTTTCAAGAGAATTGACAGGAAACACAGACCCTAACAATGAATCATTGTATCACTACAGCGTGGATGTGACCAACAAAGGACATCGAGACCTGATTGACCTGCATATGCAGGCCAAAATCACCATTATAGGGGCTGACGCTAAAAACCCAGGGCTAAAATGTTTCGCCCTCCTCAATTTAGACTACTCCTCCAATCTGCCCTATCTGCCGCCTGCCGGTTCCAGGGATAGGCTCTGGCCCAACAAAAACACCGGCAGAATCATGTACGCTGTTGATATGACAGATGCATACACGGAATTCTCGAAGGTGTTTTACGATTCCCATATACGGGAAAAAGCGCTCAATAAAACCTTGCAACTGGACGACATATTCGCCGTCTACCCAGATGCGGCACTTCAATTTCATCTGTTCGGGTACGATGCCTTTACAGGCGCGAGAAAAATGTACCGTTCACAATACTACCGCAGAGAGAACCTCCGAACCTTCTCTCGGCCGGTTCTAAACAGCCCTACAGCTCCTTAATCCTGCACTGTTTAAGAATGCAAAAAGAAACGCCTTCACCCAAAATGAAAGGGAGCCGGATATCCGGCCCCCTTTCATTTTTAATTATCTTTTGTGTTCGCTGTGTCCTCAGTCCAGCTTCCCCGCCGCATCCAGCGTAGTCATGACCCGGCAGTAGTCCTCGGACACGTCCAGCACGTTGTCGTCCAGCCGGTTGGGGTCGGGGTCGCTCCGGCCCTTCAGCCATCCGCGCTCCATCAGCTTGCGGATGGTGGGCTGATAGCTGGCCGGGACGTCCTTCAGCTTCTGATAGTATTTCATCTCGTCGTCCTCCTCTTTATCCTCAATTTGGGAGTAATCCACCCACGGCAGCTTGCCGTGCTTAGTCCAGCGCCGGGTCCCGGCGGTGCCGGGGATGAGCTTCGCGGAGACATTCGAGCAGGTGGACCGCTGCACCCCGCCCAGCCACTTGGGCGTGGCCTCCACCACTTTGCCCTCTCCCACATACACCCCGATGTGGCCGTCCATCCACACCGCCTCGGCGGGGACAATCGCGGCAAAATCGGTGGACACCTCCCGGCAGCAGTCAATCATCTTTTTCGCGTCATAGTCGGGCACGCCGTTGCAGGCGTACCCCGCCCCGCCGTAGGTGCGGGTCATGTCGCCGGACCAGCCCCACAGAATGCCCTTGAGCAAGCCGATGCAGTCAAAGATAAAGCCCCGGTTTTTGATGGCGTTGGCCTTGGCCAGCCACTGCTTGTTGGTCTGGGCGTTGCCGCCCTGGGTGGTGGCCCGGGCAATCATCCTGTCGTTGGCGGGCCAGCCCCAGGGGCCCAGCATATAGCTGGTTTTGTAGCGGTCTGCGATGTCCAGCGCCTTGGCGCACAGCTCCGCCGCCGTCATGAGATAGCTCACGTTTACCCCTCCTCCGTATAAATCCAGAAACATTTCCCCCAGCTGCGCCCGCCGCGCACAGTTCTCCGCGCTCTGATTAGCGGGCCGCTCGAATTTGAGCAGCACCGCATCCGACGCCTCCCGCACCGTGGCGGCGGTCTTCAGCGTGGCCAGCACGCCCCGGAAACTCCCGGACAGCTCCTGCATCAGAAAGCCCAGCTGCATTTCCAGGTCCCCAATAGACGCGCCACGTTTTTGAGCACAGGTCAGCAGCCCCGCCTTGCGGTCCGGGTTCGTCCACTGGGCCACCCCGTACCCCGCCCCATCGGTGGCAAAACCCGTATAGGCCCCGCTGTCCACCGCCGCCGTATAGGAGGCGTCCGTATACCCCAGCTTTTTCTCAAAACTGTTTTGCAGGTTTCGGGGGTTCAGCCCGCTCTCCGCCTGGAGGTTGCCCATCAGCCCCGCCGCGCCGGCCGGCGTCAGCCCGGCGGCCAGCAGCTTGTCCCAAATCAAGCCGTCATTCATCCCCATCACCGCCCAGCTTGTCCCCCGCGCCGTCCACCGCGCTTTTGCTCATGGCCAGCAGCTTCCCCAGCCACTGGGGCACCGGCGCGCCCATGGCCGCCCCATTCTCTGCGATGCTGCCCAGCTCCGTCACGATGTACCACACCAGCACCACCGGGCACACCAGTCCGGCGTACTGGAAGGGCAGCTCCACCAGGGGCAGGTTGGCCAGCACCAGCGCCAGCAGCATATCCACCCCCGCGCTCACCGCCACCACCACAATCATGCCGCATTTGTGCCAGATACCCTCCCGGGCCCTGCCGCTGGACCACTCCCCCTCCTTGGCCGCCGCCAGCGAGCCGGTGAGGTAGTCCAGCGCCATGCACCCAATCCACCCCACCACCAACCAGCCCAGCCAGCCCCACAGGCCGGTGAGCAGGCCCACTGCCGCGGCCGCAGCCGCTTTGATGCTGTTGATTGTTTTGTCCATTTTTCAGCACTCCTTTGTTTAAAATCTTTTCGGCGGAGGCAAAAACCGCCCCCGCTTTCTCAACTTGACAAAACGGGGGCGGCTGGGTATAATGAATATAGAAGGGCGCTGCTACATGGCGGTTAGCCCTGACCTTTCAACTAAACTACGTTAGCCGTCTGGGTGCCACCGGGCGGCTAACACGCTTTCTGGGCCGTGGCTATCATCAGCGCAAGCACGATGACAAACCATATCAGGACACGCAGGGCCTGCGCCCCGCGCCCATTTCCCATGAGCATCACCCCCTTTCGCAAGGGAGTGGCTAACCGCCTTTATGTAACAGCGTCCTTCTAAATGGCAGTATACCATTGCGCGCCGCGTTTTGTCAAATATCGACGCAGTCAGCCGCCCAACTTGGGCGGTTTTTTTGCGCTCAAACGGCCGGTCCGGCGGTTAACGTGCCAGTTCCGGCGTTGCCGTAGAACTTTGCGCCCACCAAATCGTACAGGCCCACCACGCCGGAGGGGTTGATACAAGGGACGAAGTCGCGGGTCAAGGTTGATCCTCTGTGTTTGATTTGAGCTGAATAGAGTTTGCAGGGGACACTTTCATATTGGGAAGTAAAAGTGCCGCTAAACAAGTAGATGGAGTTTTTTTCAGATGGGTACGTATAGGTATTAGTCCTTGTCAATGGAAACATGGTGTCTCCCACAATAAAATTCCCAGCTTTAAAATCAATGCCGATCGTCAAACGTTTATTTGAGATGCTGGCCGTTCTCGTAATGGCAGAAGCGGTGTAGTGCCAATCTTTCAGCGTCGTCTCAGATTCTCTCCAAAACAAGAGCCGATAATAGGTATTAACATAAAGCCAAGATGCTTTGTAAATGATGTACTGTCTGGCGCTTCCACTATACGTTTCCGCCTCAATATCCATCATGATTTGAGTTCCGTAATAGTCAACACCTTGGACTCCTGTATCAAAACCGCTTTGTGCATCGACATGGACATACTCCACCTCCGTATACCCCTCCGGCAGCCGGGACGGCTTTTTCTCCGCCCCCAGCACCAGCGTCTCCCCCAGATACGCCTTTTTGATTTCCTGTCCGCCAAGACGCAGGGCGGAGATATTCTGTGTTCCCAGTTTTATCATGGCCCTACTCCTTGATGAGATACAGCGTGGCGGCATCCTTCGCGGCCAGCGCGTCATACTCGCTCTGGGTCAGGGCCTGGACGGCGGAGACCGACCCGGCGCTCACCGCGCCCACCTCCGATGCGGTGGGCGTCCAGGTGTCCGGCCTGGCCCCCACCATCGCCGCCGTGTAGTCCCCGTTCTGCGGCGTCACCGCCCCGGTGCGCCCGTTGAAGCTGGCCACGCCGGCGGTTCCGCCTCCCCCGCCTTCGCCGAGGTCGTCGCTGTTGAGGCGGACGATGTTGTTCTTGCCGTTGTTCACAATGCTGCTCCCGGTGGGGAACAGATTGTCGGTGACCAGGCATTCGCTCCAGTTGTCGTCAATCTGGATGGGCGTGGTGCAACCGAAAATGCGGTTGGCACAGACCAGGGCCTTCGTAATGTAGGTGTTAGGCAGCCGATCATCTTTTCTCAGATACACACCGATGCTTCCACCCACAATGTTGTTTCCGACAATGCAGGGGGAACTATCATTTTCTACATTAACGTCTCTCTTATAAGCAATGATGGCAGGCTGGTCGGCCGGTGCTTTCACAAAATTTCCAGAAACCGTGGAGTTGCCCCACGCCCGAATACTGCCAAACATGACGCTGTTGAACGATACCACCGCCCCGGGTGCCGCATCAATTTCCCCATTAGAAACAACATTGTTGGAAAACAGACCTTCTGTCAGATCAATTTTGCAGTTGGAAAAGGCGTTCCCTATTACAGAAATCGGCCCAAAACTGTTGAAAGACACCCGGCCCAGAGACCCATTTGTCTCGATTGTGTTTCCGACGAAAACAACATTCGAAATATTCAGATTGTCATAAGTAAAGGTGTCCATATTGACAATTTGTAAATCGTTATTTGTTCGGTTGGTCACAATAAAGACATTGTTGGAGATAACAAAATTGGAGCGATGCTCGCAGAAAACGTCCAGTTCTGCGTAGCTTGTGCCAGATGCCTCATCCACTTCCATGCGATTATTGACGAACACAAACTTGCGCGGGCCATCTCCGGCATAACTTGTACCAATACATATGTTTCGGAAGGTACAGGTGTCAAACAGGACTGTTCCATATCCATAGAAAATATCAGATACTTCGAGAGAGGCCGCAGGCTGAAATGTGATTCCAAAAAGTCGAACCACAGTTGAGCCGGATTGTTCTTCCCCGATTCCAATTCCGACCCGCGATTCGAAGGTAAACACCGTGGCCCCCGCTTCACCTTCAATAGACACACTCGCATTTGGGTCGGAAAGTTCGATTTTCTCTGCAATGGCGTACTCCCCGCCCAGCACCGCGATCTCTCCGCCGCCCTTCGCCAGCACCGCCGCGATGGCCGCGTTCAGCTCCGCCTGGTCGTCGGTCCCGTCGCACAGGTAGTCGCAGTCCGCCTGCGTCCACCCGGCCGTGGACGTGCCCACGGTGACGCGGCAGGTGCGCTTCCCGGAGATGGTGTCAAAGCTCTCGTTAATGGCGTTTGCGGCCCGCTGGGCGGCGTTTACCTGCTCCATGAGGTAGTTATACCCATGCTGCTGGGAAAGTCCCACGTCGGCCCCCGAGGGCGCTACCGTCTGCCCCGTGGTCCAGTTCTCGGGCAGATCGGCAGGCAGGGGTGTGCTCAAAGGTCTATCGGCCATTTCAGGCTCCCTCCTTTACGATAAATGCGTGGCGAAACGCCACGGTCTCCTCCGCGATGGGCACGTACACCGCGCTGGACGTCAGCACTGTGCCCGCCTGGTCCAAAAGCTCAATCCTTGTGACCGCCTCCGCCTGCTCCCGCAGCACCCGGTAGCCCACGCTGGCCACGTTTCCCACGGTGGAGCGGGACAGGGCCGTAATCACAATGCTCCCGTTGATGCGCACAGACTTGATATCGTTGGCCACAAAGCCCGCCGCCTGGTCCAGAAACGCCTGCTGTATGCTGGGCTGTCCCGCCATTTTCACAACCTCCTCCTCGTCTCCGCTGAAGAACGGCAGTCGGCCCAATTTCCAACTGCCCAAAATGTAGTTATACTCCCCCAGGGTGCGGGCAATGGTCTCCGACACCAGGAAGGACGCCGCCACCCGCGGGCGGCTGATGTACACGATATGGCAGGGCTTGATGAGGTCCATGGTCACAGACATCTCGGAGAAATACTGCTGGTCCTCCACCGCCGCCTCGATGTACAGGGTGTATTTGGGATAGTCCACCTCCACCTCCCAATTCCCCGGTCCGAACAGGGCATCCAGGCGCTGGTACAGAAACGTGAGGGTAAAGGGCGGGTGCATGGACAATCGGTTCAAAATGCGGTCCCGGCGGAAGGCCAGGGTCTCCGTCACCGGGTTGGCCACGATGTGGAAGATGGCCTCCCAGTCCGCGGCGGTGCCCTCGTCCATGGTCTGGATAAAGAGGTTGGCCCGCACCCGCGCCATGAACGCAGCCATGACCCGCAGCTCCTCCCCCTCCGTCCGGCACAGGGCCTGAAAGTCCAGAATCTCCCGGAACCAGGGCGGCCAATACTGGCAGATGTCAATCTCTGGCACTCAGCGTCACCTCCCCTAAAACGGGAACCTGCTGGGTCTGCCCCGTCTCAATGAGCTGAAGGTCCTGCGCGGCGCCGTTCAGCGTCACATTGGCGGCGTTGACTACGCCGGGGACAGACAGGATGGCCGAAATCATCCGGGCCAGATACACCCAGCAGGAGTAGCTGGTCAGGCGGTCCGCGTCAGGCTCCGCCCACTCCTGACGAATGGCCAGCAGGTAATTTGCCACGGCGGTCTCCACCAGGGGCTGCATCTGTTCCACGGTGTACCCCGCCCGCAGCGTGAGCACGGCGGACACGTCCACCGCCACGCTCTCCGGGGCGGTGACGGTGACCTTGGCCCCGATGGGGGCGGTGCCGTAGCCCAGGCCCTGGTTGGGCGGCGGGTCCACGACAGTCTGCACCGTCTCCACCAGTTGCCCGGAGGCGGGCATCCAGTCCGCCCCAATGATGGACAGCTTCACCGTCCCGCCGCCGTCCCAGGTGGGATATATCTGGAGGTCGCCTACCCCGTCGATGTCCCGCACCACCCGCTTGTAGTCGGCCACATTGCCCCCGAAGGGCCGCTCCCGCAGGGCGGATATGATGCGTGCACGCAGCGCCTCCTCCGTCTCCCGGTCATCCCCAGGCACCAGGATATCGGTGATTTGTGCGCTGGTAAGACCCGGAATGACCGTGATGGGCAGGATCGGCCCGGTGTAGCTGTTCCCAATAACTCCCGGCGTCTCGCAGGTCAGCCGGTACTCCCCCGGCCCCACCCGCTCGGTGGCGGTAAAGTTCACGCTGTCCCCGCCGTCGATGGTGGAAAACCGCGCCCCAACGGGGATTTCGTCCAGATTAAATACGCCCAAGCGCACCGCGGGAGACGCGGGGTAGCGCTCCACGTTGGCAACCACCGCCCAGTTGTCCAGGTCCTCCCCAACGGCGGTCTGAATGGCCCCGCCCCGCTGCACCTTGTCCAGGTCCAGATAGAAATCCTCCAGGGAATAGGCCCCCGCCCCCAGGGCCGTCTGAATCATGGAGCCCTCCCGCTTGTCCAGGGAATTGGGCACCCGGTCCAGCATGGCTTCCAACAGGGCGCGATAGGTTTTGTTGGTGAAGTCAATCATTTTAATGCCACCTCCACGCCGGTCTTTACCGGCCCGAACACGGTATTCACCGTGACGGCGGCGGTAAGCACCGTGTCTTGGAACGTATATGAGAAATCCGCGATTCCCAGGATTCGGCTGTCCGGCACAAAGGCGTCCGTCAGCCGGCGCTGAAGCTCGGAGGCCACAAATCCCGGGTCGTTCCCCAGCAGGCCGGCCAGTTCAATGCCAAAGTTGGGCGAGTAAATCTGCCAGTGGAACCGCTCCACGTTGACGATGACCTCCACCGCCTGACGAACGGCCTCGTAATTGTCTCCCCGGCCCCGCAGGCGTTTTGTCACCGGGTCGGCAATCCATGTGAGGGACGGCTGGTCCTGGAACACCACGCCCTGGGACAGGTCGATATCAGCCTGCGGCAGCGTCGCCATTGCGCTTCCCCCTCTCAAAAATACGGGACAGGATGATAAACTGCTGGCCCCGCATCACCCGGAGCAGCAGCACCTTGTCCCCCACGGCCAGCCCCCGGTTTAGGATGATGTACCCGCCCTCCACCGGCAGGGGCTTTCCGTCCTCATAGCAGACGATGTCCTCCAGCCGCCGGTCTGAGGTGTAGGCGTCCGGCGTCAGCCCCTCGCCGGTGGGATAGCTTCCGCCCAGGCCCTCGCCGGTCTGATAGGTGCCGCCCAGGGCTTCCCCGGTGGCTCCATCCTGGGTGGCGTGGGTGTGGCCCAGCCCAGATACTCTATGGTCATGGCCCAGGCCGGACACCGTATGGCTGTGCCGGAAGCCCGCCGTGATGTGCTCATGGGCCAAAACGGGAATCTTCTTTTCCACCACCGCCGCAGTGAGCCACAGCACCTCCTGGGGAAGCGGCGCCATGGATTCCCGGATGGAGACCTCCAGCGGCTCCACGCCGGTGACCGTGCCCACCGCCAAATCAGCCAGCCCGTAGGCGTTCATAGAACTCTCCACAATGCCGTGCAGCGCGTCAATCAAATCCATCTGCTATGCCACCCCCAGCTCCTGTACCTCAAAGTCCATGGTGTGAACGTCGTGCTCAAAGGTGTGGGTCACCTTTTCCAGCAGCACCAGCGCATACAGGTTGATATCCCCCAGGTTGGGCACGTCCATCATAAGCATCTGCCCCGCCCGCAGCCCCACCAGTCCCAGGGATGACACCTTCAGCGTCCGCCAGCGGCGGTTATAGTAGGACAGCATGGCCTGGGCCTGGGCCGCCGCTTGGGCGTCGTTCAGGGCCTCATCCACCGTCTGATACAGCTGCAGCAGGCCCCAGCGGGCGATGTTGGCGCTGTCCACCGCCTGGAATACATCCGCCCGCCCGGTGAACTCGTTGGGCCGAACCAGCTTAATGGAGTTGTAGCTGTGCTCGTCGATGTCCGTCTTGTAGGTGTAGTTTAGCAGCAGCGAGCCTTCGCCCACCACGCCCTGGGCCACCATAGCCCCCGCCTCCCGCAGGCAGAGCGCGCCCGCATCGTCAAAGAAGGTGTACAGCTTCCCTGTGGCCAGCAGCGTCTGCTGGATAGCGGCGGAGATGATATCCAGGCAGCTCTTGTCCTCTTTAATCAGGGTTGGAATGGGATAGCCGGTGTCGTCCAGCGCCCCCACCTTGAGCTGAAAATCCTGGGCAATCTCCTGGATAATCTGCCCCGCGGTGCGCCCCACAAAGCAATAGCTGGCGCTGGCCTTGAGGTAGCGCAGCTGGTCGTAGCAGGTGACGTCAATGACGGCGTGCCTGTCCCGGGACTTGGTGAACACCCAGCCCAGGAACACCACCTGCCCGTCCACCGACAGGCGCACGGCATCCCCCTCCACAAAGGAAATCCCGGAGGCGTTCACTGTAAATTTCAACGTTCCGGGGGAGCCGGTGCGGTTGGTGGTGTAGATGGCCTTCTGCACCTGGGGCGCGATGTCCCAGCTTTTCCCCGTCCGCTTTTCCACCACAATCAGCTCGTAGGTCATGGGCGCACCGCCTGAATCTGCTCCCCCTTCACCCATCCCCGGGCCGCCCCCGCCTGGGTGGTGATGTGGTAGGGGCAGGGCCGCTGGGGGTCGGTGGCAACGATGCGGGATATTTTCCCCCGAAACCCGGAAAAGGTGCCGTGGGGTTCCGCCCCCTGGCTGGAGGAATAGTAGTCTCCGTTCACCGTCACATCCTGGCCCACGGTAAGCTGCCCCGATGGGATGGAGCGGGTTGCCTGGGCGGATGCCTCCACCGGCTGTCCTGCCGCGCTCTGCTGGAGCGTGACTGTTTTGGCGGTGTAGTCCCGGTACTCCGTCAGGCCAAGCTCATAATAGAAATCCCCGGTCTCGCCGCCGCGCTCCTCGGTGTGGAAGGACGTGACCAGCACCTCCAGGTTGGTGTCGAAGATGGGCGCGCCGTCCTCCATATAGCGGTTGGCCACAAACCGCACCCGCGCCCGCTCGTCCATGGCCTTTTGCAGAAAGTCGATGTAAAACTGCGGGGGCCGGAAGCCGCCGGCGGTGAGCACCGCGCCCAGGTCCGCCCGGCCCGGCAGCAGGCCGGACCAGGTGACGACCTGGAGCTTGGGCGTCCGCGGGACCATGATGGGCCCCACGCCCAGCACGTTGTACTCGCTGTTGTCGTTGTCTCGGCTGATTTTGTAGCTCTCGGGGTTTACCGGGAGGCGAAGGGTGGTCCCCTCCCGCGCCAGGTACAAGCCGTATTGGTTTTCCATGGCCCGTCTCCTCCCATCATGAGTAGCTCAAGTCCGTGTGGCTGGCCGCCTGCTCCACCAGGATTCTTTTCAGTGCGTTTTCCAGCCATTGCAGGTCCTCCGCGGTGTCTCCCGTGTTCTGGCCGTTGATGGTGATAACCGGGGTCTGGGCGGTCAGGTTGATGTTGTTCACGTACTGCCGCTCCGCCATGTCCACCAGCAGCTTCATGTCCTCCTCGGACAGGGCCACGCTGCGCTTAATGGCCGCCGTGTCGCCCTTGATGGCGTCCAGCGAGCCTGGAACGCCGGATGCGTCCAGCATGGCGGAGAAGTCGGTGCTTGCGCCGGAGAAGCCGCCCAGAATATCGTTGACGCTGAAGTTGTCCAGGGCGCGGCCTATGCCACCGGCGGCAGACGACCACTGCCCCGCCGTTTCCCCGATATCCAGCAGGGCCATGCGTTCAATCTGCACCCGTTTTTCGCCCACAATAGTATTTGCCACATCCTGCCAATAGTTGCGCCGTCCATTCACGGCGTTGGCGAGGTCGCTCCCAAAAACAGCGTCGATAGCTCCCGCAATATTTTGCAGAATGGACAGTACAAAATCTGCCAAGCCCACCATCAGATGGACGATAGCCTTTGAAGGGCTATCAAGGAAATTTGCAAAGAATTCTGCAAAGGACGCCAATAAGTTCCATGCAGAAGCCACCAAATTGTAACCGAAAGCGAATAGCCCGCCTGCCACCGCGCCGATACCTGAAAATACATCCTCAAAGGTCAGGCCCATTTCTTGAGCCGCTATTCCAGCCGCCGCTGCAAGCCCTATTAAGACTATAAGCGGCCAGTGCGCCAATGCCCAAGCCGCGGCGGATGCCAGCGCAGACGCAACGGACGCCGCACCCGCAAGCGCCATCTTCGCCGCCAGCAGCGCCGCGACGCCCGCCACAGCTGAAAAAATGGCCGTAACCAAGTCCCAGTTGTCCGCCACCCACTGCGCCCCCGCCGCCAGCAGGTCGATTACCCCCGTGGCGGCGCGGCCCAGCAGCTCAAATCCCGCAATCAGGCCGTTCACCGCCTTCTTTCCCAAATCGCTGTTGAGCAGGTCGGTGAGCCGCTTCATGGCGGGCTGCATGGCCTTGACGGCGGCGTTGCCCGCCATGGTCCACGCCTGACCGAAGGTGAGCGGAATTTTCTCAAAGGCTTTGTCGGTCTTGTCCGCCGCGTCGAACATGGCGTTTTTCACCACCGCGGCGGTGATCTGTCCCTGAGAGGCCAGCTCCCGCATTTCACCCACGGTCACCCCCATGTACTTGGCGATGGCCTGGGCAATGGTGGGGGCCTGCTCCAGCACAGAGTTCAGCTCCTCGCCCCGCAGTACGCCGGAGGACATGGCCTGGGTGAGCTGAAGCATGGCGGCCTGCATCCCCTGGCCGCTGGTGCCCGCCAGGGCAAACTGCTTGTTAATCTGCTCAGCGAAGGCCACAAGCTCCGTGTTGCTGTCGAAGGCCTCCCCCGCCATGGTGCCCAGCTTGCCCACCAGGTCCGCCATCTCCTGGTATGGCCCCCGGGAGCGCTGGGCGGCCTGGTAAATCATGTTTTGCAGCTCGGCAGTGTTTTGCATTCCGTCGTTCATCCGCTCCAGCCGGGCGGTGGTCTGGGTGAAGGTGTCCGTCAGCTCCACAAATTTCTGCGCGGTGCGCAGTCCCAGATAGGCCTTTGCCAAAGACAGCAAACGGCTTTCCAGGCCCGCGGCGGCGCTCGCGCCCTGACGCATACTGCGGTTCATTTTGTCCTGGGACCGGGCCGCCCGCTCGCCGGAGTCAGCCGCCTGTGCGGTGCTCTCGTCCACCCCGCCCATGGCGGAGGCCGCGTCCAGGGCCGCCCCCGCCATCCGCACCAGCGCGTCCTGGGTTTTGCCGGAGGCCGCCTCAAACTGCCGCTGGCCCGCCGTCGCCGCAGTGCTCGCGCTGGACGACTGCCGCAGCATCCCCAGATAGCGGTTAAATGTGGCGGAAAAGCGGTCCGCCAGCACCATTTCTTCCCGTATGACCGCCATTTACCCGCCTCCTTTTGGCTTTGGCCTGGATTTGATTTCCTTTAGCGCGAACAGCGCCAGCAGCAGCTTTTCCCGGGAGGGAAGCCGGGCCACCTTGCCGGGCCGCCAGCCGTGATTGACGAACATATAATAGGCCAGCAGGGTGTCCGGGTCCTCCCGGCGGATTAGTTTTTTGCCTGCTCCTCCTGGTCGTCATCCAGCTCAGACAGCTCCAGGATGGCGCAGGACAGCTTGCGGTACTCGCCCACCAGCAGCATCTTGCCGGGAACCTCCAGCGGGTCCAGGGTGCCATAGGCTTTGCACAGCTCCGCGTTGGTGAAATCCGGCTCCACCGTGGCGGCCACCACCACCCGGCGGCCATACTCACCGGCGTCCAGCTTCTCCTCCCACTGGCCGTTTACCTTTACCCGGCGGGTGGATTTGCGAATCAGCTTGTCGTTCTCCTCCTCGGACATGGGGCGTATCACGAATGGGATGGGCTTGCCGCCCTCCCCGCAAAACCGCTTGGAAATCACAACCTCCTTCCGCTCCGGGAGCTTAACGGGGTTCAAAAACGCGCTCAAATTGCTCATGGTCTGTTCTCCTTTCTCAGGTTCCTGTATCGGCGGGGTCGTGGAAGCTGGACAGCGGCTCGAAGTCCTCATAGCTGAAGCTCACCTCCACGGTGAGCATATCCGCCTCCGCGTCCAGCACGGACAGGGGAATGGTGCCGGTCAGCTTGCAGTTGTAGTAGGCCACCGTCTGCACCCCCACGGTGGTGGTGGGGTCATCGTTGGTGACCTGAAGGTTGAAATAGGGCATCACCCCGGTGCGAATGTACTGGGCCAGCATATCCAGAAACAGCGGGGTGCCGTAGTAGATGGTCATGGTGCCCGTCTGCTTCACCGAACCCGGCTTCTGCTGGGCTTTTTTGGTGCCAATCACCTTCATGTCGGAGGAGGAAATCTCCGCCTTGGTTTTGACGCTTTTGGCTCCGAACAGGTCCTTGACCTGCCCATTCTGGATAATAACCGCTTTACCTGCGGCCCCGTTCAGGGTGTCGCGCTCTAACAGAAAGCTCATGATTTCCCTCCTTTATGCCACAATGATGGTCAGGTATGCCTTTTCCACGCTGTCCCCCACGTAGAACGCGGCGGTAACTGCGATGCTGTCCAGCTCGTCCCCCGGCTCCACTGCCACATCGTCGCCGGTGGGCCGCTCCCGGAGGGCTTCTTTGTTGTACATCTCCAGCAGGCGGGACAGGACGGACGCCTTGAACAGGCCGCGCCCGCCCTCGTTATTCTTCACCTTTCCCCGGAAGTTCAGGGAGAAATCCTTGTAGATGTCATTGGCCAGAGAGCAGCACACCCGCATGGTGGTATTTTTGTGAAACACCTTCCCCACATCGGGCGTATAGGTAATGAGGGTGTTGATGTCCGTCTCCACCCGCACCTGGCCGAACTCCTGGACCAGGACGATATCGCCGGCCAGGATCGCCGCCTCAATCTGACCGTTGGTCTGCCGGGCGGCCACGTCCACCGCCCCGGGATAGGCGGCATAGGAGAGCGACTGGTCATACTGCGCCCCCGCCTCCGCCCCGGCCAGCCACCACACCGTCTCGTTGGGGGCCAGCTGTGTGCCGTCGGACAGAATCACGCCGCTGTTGGTGTTGATGACATAGGGGCTGTCCGCACTCTGCGCCCCAGACGTCACCAGCTGGCTGTATTTCCCCTCCTGCTCCACCAGGCGCTTCACAAACGCGCACATGGCCTCCCGGATGGTGCTGTCCGTGCCGTCGTAGGCCAGGATGTCGAAGGAGTAGGGCTCCAGCGCGGTCAGGGCATCGGCATAGGCGGCGCTCTGCACCGTCCCGTCCGCGCCCCCGGTGAGGGACGCCCCCGCCGTGGCCGCCAGCGCCCCCTTGCCGGAAAACGCCACCCAGCTGTTGGCCTTCAGCCCCGACACATCCTTGGCCCTCTGCTGGTCTACCTGCTCCCCGTCCAGCAGGGTGGTGACGAGGAAACTGCCCTCCTCGTCCACATCGGCGGCCACGGTGACGGCCAGGCTGTTCCCCCGGACACCGGGGTACCGCGCGGTGGCGGTGACCTGGTCCTCCCCGGAACCGCTGATCACAGCGGACGCGGATGCGGCCCCTTCCGCCGCCAGCCGGTACAGCAGCACCTTGCTGGGGCCGCTGGTCACATTGCTCCCCTTGAACAGCTCCCGCAGGAACAGCGCCCCCGGCTCCGTGACAGCATAGCCGATGGCGCTTCGGGTGTCATCCCCGGCGTTCACCGCAGTCACCTGCCCCACAGGCCCCCAGGACAAGGGGCGGGGAATGGCCACCGTGCCCCGGGTCCCCTGGGCGGCCGCGGGGGTCCCTCGGCTTTTAAAGTTGATATAAATGCCGGGCCGCACCTTGTTCTGCGCGGTCCATGTTCCGCCTGCCATCAGCGGACACCTCCTTTGAAGAATTTGTCCAGGACGCTCTGGGCCTCCTGAACCGAATACTCCGGCTTCGTCAGCAAAACCTTCGCGAAATCCCGCTGATATCCTGCCAGCGCCTGACTTTTCAGCAGCTGCGCGGTGGGATAGCGGACGGGGTCAGCGCCGGACTTCTCCATTTTTGCGGCCATTACGATACCTCCTCGGTGTAGGTCTGGATGGACTGCATGAGGACGGCGTCCTCCTCGCGGCTCACCCACAGCTTTAAGTCAAATTTGTAGTGCAGCGCGTCGTCCTGAATGTACCAGTTGCGCTCGTAGGTGCGCAGCAGGGCGGCCTCCCCGCCGTATGGGAAGGTGTCCAGCATCTCATCCAGCACGTCGGCGATATGGGTATACTGGTCCTCCATGTCCACCACGTTGTAGTCCACCAGGCAGACCACATCCACCCCCAGCTGCCGCAGAAAGCGCCCGCCCAGCTTTTTCGTGATGTTCGCCTTGGTCCGCTGGAGAAACAGGGCGGGCAGCCTCGTCCCCTGCTGGTTGGGGTTGTCGTAGAAGGTGACGCCGGGCAGCGCCGGGGCCAGATAGTCCGCCAGGGAGCGGGTGAGCCCCTGCATGGTAACCGTCATTGCCCGATCTCCCCTGCGAGCTTGTCCAGCTCGGTCCGCGCCGCCTCGTCGTACCTGTCCATGGCCTTCTCCGTGATGTGCAGTCCCTCCACATAGGTAGTTTTGGTTCCCACCACCAGGCCGCACTTGCGCCCTAAGTCCCGGGACAGCAGCCCGTCCGCGTCAATGTAAAGGCCTGGAACGAAGTGCTTGTCCAGCCGGTGGCCGTCGTTGACATAGCTGGCGTACTCCATGTTGTTGGCCAGAATGGTGGAGAAACCCGCCCCCACCGGGGTGCAGCTGCTGTCGCTCACCCAATGCTGCGCCATCTCGCCGGAAATCATGTTGACGCCCCGCTGCTCCCCATCCTCAAAGGTATTGGGCGGGGTCAGCTCGACGGCCAGCTCCACCGCCCGAAGGGTTGCGCCCTGTGCGATATCGGCCAGACGGTTTTTTATATCCGGGAACCGTTTTTCCAGCTCCGCCAGCCGTTTTCTCAGCCCGTCACCCAGCTCCATCTCCCAGCGCTCCTTTCAGATATTCCCGCTGGAGCAGTCCCACCTCCTGGTGGGCCAGCCCCGGCAGCACCGCGCCAAAGGGCTCGTAGAAGTGCACCGGGTCCCCGGCAAAGGCCCGCATGGTCTGCTGGACTTCTCCCAGCCGCGCCCCCCGGTGGATCAGCAGCTCATCGCCCGCCTGGATGTCCATCTCGTTGCCGCAGGCCAGCTTATCCTCGCTCACTCCGGCGGCGGCGGTGGGCTGCATCTTGGGGGCGTGGGCGCCGCTGCGGTAGACCCGGCATGGCACGTCCTGCGCCACCGGGAGGCGCTCGTGCTTGGTCAAGCTCCCCTCGGCCCGGGATTGCACCCGGTATACGTCCACCAGGTCGGTGTACCAGTCCGCATAGTTCATATCACATACGTCCCCCCCATCCCCGCCAGCCGCGCCCGTGTGGCCAGCAGCTGGCCGTACTGGGTGGCGTTCAGGTCTCCCCAGTCCGCCGTGGCCCGGGTGAGGGCATCGGTGTCATAGCTCACCGAGCTGTCCCCCAGCGTGGCGGACTTCACCACCCCCACCAGCGCCCCCGAGGCCGCCGCCTGAGCGGGTGTGTCGTTCTGCTCAGAGAAGGTGCGCAGATACAGCGACGCATAATGGGCCGTGTACAGCCCCGCGGCATACCGCCACCCCTCCCCCCATCGGTCCGGGGTGACGGCTGCGTTGGCCTGCCGGATAAACTCCTCCAGCATGGCCGCAGGGAGCAGCGCTTCCCCGTTCCCCTGTTTGAAGAACTGGGGGAAGTCCTGCTGGAACAGCTCCACGGCATAGCTGCCCCTGCCCCGGCTGATGTTGGCCGCCTGGGCCTTCACCCCGGCAAACTGCGGCTGATTCCAACAGAACATTCCCGTGCGCCTCCTATTCTTCTTCCCCGCCGGCGCGCTCCTGGTGTTCCTCCTCCGGCCCTGTTTCCGAACGCTCCTGGTCCTCCGCTCCCCGCTCGGCCTCGCGGCCCCTTCTGGACCTCGACTTGGATTTTTCCGACACCACCAGCTTGCCGTCAGCGGCCAACGCCTTAAAATAGGCGGTCTTGGCCGCCCAGTCGGGCACCTGGCAGATATCGCCCCGTTTCAGCCGGACGGACTCCTTTCCGTCCGGGCTGGGGATGATAATATTTCGGTTGGACATGACGAAAACGCTCATATTGCCCTCCTTAAATTCCGTCCCAGTACGTCATGGTCTGGGGATAGAGCAGCTGAACCTGAGAGATGTTGGCCATGTAGGCGGTGTCGTAGCACACGTTGGCCACGTTGGGCGCGGACATGACCCGGGCCAGGGGCACCAGCTCGTCCATTTTCAGGAAGCGCTCGTGGTTGACATAGACGGCCATGCGGTCCGTGCCGCCGGTGCCCGCGCCCTTGCACCACCGGGTGGCCCCGATGAACAAGGACCCGCCATTCTTGGCCGCCACGTTGTTCTTCAGCACGAAGTCCAGGATGGTCTGCGTGGCCAGGTCGGTCACCATGGTATTGAGCAGGTAGGTATACTGCTCATAGGGCAGCAGAATGTGGTTGGGCATGGCACTCTCGTCGTATTCCGCCGCGGCCCAGGCGGCGGTGATGGCGGTGTTGATATCCGCCAGAATCTGCTCTTTGGTCTTGTCCTTCCACTTGGTGGACGGAGTGGTCTTACCGTTGCCCGCCACAGTGGTCTCCACCGCGTCCGGGTCGTTGAGCAGCCCGGTGGTGCCGTAGGAAGCAAAGCCGCGGTAGACGTTCTCGTCCATGTGCTTGTCGTAGGACAGGCGCACGCCGTCGCTGAGCATCTGATCCAGAGAGCGGCCGATGTAGTTGGATTTCTGCATATCCACAAACATCACCCGCAGGGCCGCGGCGAACACATGGGCCTTATAAAGCCCTTTATCCAGGCTGGCCTGCACGATGGGCACGCCGTTGGCTCCTCCGGCGGTGACGGGGCCCTCCCCCGAGCCGCCGGTGATGCCGTAGGCTACGGACATGGCGCTGGCGTAGTCCACCCAGCCGCCCCCCGTCTGGATTACGATGTCCCGGGGATAGGTATAGCTGCTCAGCGGCTTGCGAATCAGCGGGTCGCGCTTTTCCAGCTCGGAACCCAGGAAGGCCCCGCCGGACGCAATCCCCGCCTCGTCCATGGTGGGCACGCCCCCCGGCATACCGGGGACAGACAGTTTGCCGGAGCTGAACACACCGGCGTTATAGGTCCCCGCATTCTGAAAATTCTGCATTCCATGTTCCTCCTTCTCAGGCGTTGTTCAGGGTGAGGATGCGCAGCTCGGCGATCCCGTTGGCGTCCGCCGGTCCCGCCCACCGGCAGTTGGTCAGCTCCACCGTGTTGGCGGCGGTGGTGTCGGCGGCGGCCTCAAAGCCGCCCACCGCAGCGGTGGGAATCGTCTCGTCGGCCGCCACCCGGACGTACACCTTGCCGCCCAGGGCGGGGGTGCCGTTCTGGCACTTCACGTTGATGCAGCCCCGCATGAACACGGGGACGGCCTCGCCGGGGGCGTAAGCGCCCGCGCCCTGGTCCAGATAGTTCAAAGCGCTCTTGACCTCCCGGGCGGCCACGCCCACAAACTGCGCGGCAGTGGAACCGGCCCCCATGGGAACCACCGCGCCGTTCGCGTCATATTCCAGAGGAGCGCCAAAGGTGGTCTTCTCCGCGCCGCCCGCCGGGCGTGTGTCGATGATCATATCAGGCTGCCGGGCATAGCTGCCGGCAAAACCGTGGGGCATGGTGGTGCCGATGTTCTGAGGATGCAGTGTCATGGTTAACCCTCCTTTTCCTGGCGCTTATGCGGATTCCGGGCGGCGTAAGCCTGCTGGGCATCCGCGCAGCGCTTCTCATAGCTGGTCATGGCCGCCTGGTCCGCGGCCTTCTGGGCACCGGCCTGGGCTGCCGCCGCGATTTCGCCCATCTTGCCCTGGTCCCGGATGGACGCAATCAACGCATCCGTCACCTGGGCGCGCACCGCTTTATCCTGGATGGCGGCCACCACCGGGCGCATGGAGCGCAGAATGGCCACAGCGGCGTCCTTCGCCTCGGAGGAGAGACAGACGTCCGCCGCCTTGTCCGCGGGGACGGTGACGGTCTTCTCCCCGGCCTCCTCGCCGCCCAGCCTCTTCAGCAAGTCGTCCAGCTCGTCCTCACCGCTGAGCTTCTTCTCCTCCGGCTCCTCTTTCTTGAGGCTGCTCAGCAGCTCCAGCACCCGGTCCAGCTTGCTGCCCAGATCGTCTCCCTTGGGCGCTCGCTCCACCACCGTGTCCTGCGCCGGCTCCGCCGTCTTCTCGGGCGCGGCCGCCGGAGCTTTCTCCGCCGGCGCGGCGTCCAGCACGCTGGCCGTGGAGGACACCATAGCGTCCAGCTCCTCCGGGCTGGCGTCCTTGGCCGCCATGCCAAAGGCGGTCAGGACAGATTTCCAAAAGTCAGACATTCGTTTCCTGCCTTTCTCCGCCTCTTGGGCGGCGTCTTTTATTGATACGGAACTCCCCGCCCTGCCCCGGGGGACAATGGCGATGTGGTTTCCCAGTATCCCTTTTTGCGCGTACCCGTTCCCGTCCGGCGCGTAGGTACACAGGTAGCCGCAGCTCACCTGCCGCTTCACATGGTTGAGCACGTCGGAGGCCAGCGCCGCGTCGTCAATGTGCAGGTCGGCCACCACGTAGTCCCCGCTGCGCCGGACGTTCTGGGCGTGGCCTCGGACGTACGCGCTGAAGTTTTCCGCCGTCACATTCTCCGGCGGGTGGCCATCCGTCACCGCGCAGCCCTCAAAGCTGGCCAGGGCCGCGGGGGAGAACACCTCCTCCGGCTCGCGCCTCACCGGGATGATCCGCTCCGGGTCGCCGTCCAGCTGAAGCTCCCGGGCCAGATACTCCTGGGTCCCCGTGCGGGCCACGGGCACGCCGGTGCAGATAATCCCGCCGCTCGGCTTTTTCGTGATGTGCTCGGAAATGGCTGTGCCGTAATAGGCCAGCATAGCGTTTCGCCTCCTAAAACAAAAACGGGGTCAACCCCCAAGAAATCCTTGGAGATTGACCCCGATTGGTCCTTCCCGCCCGCCGATTCGGGCGTGGGTACGGTATTAAACTTTCAGTTCCTTCTGAAATACGAGCTGAATTTTGATTGTGCCGTCCTTGAGCTGCTTGAGCTGGACGCGGTGGCCTTCGGCCAAAGCCGACTCGATGGCGCGGATGAGCTGCTCGGTCATGGTTTATCACCCCAGAGTCCCATCTCCTTCAGTTCCCGTTTGGAGCGTTCAAACTTTTCGTCAAGTTCCTGCTTTGTTGCGGGTCTCTCAATGTCTGCATCGGTCAAATCCCAGACAATACCCCAGTCCCTCGGGGAGTGCCCGACATCCGCTATATACGAATCCGGCCCAACCACTTCGGTAATGGCAGCGATACGCCCATCTTTAAGCAAAACAGAATCAAATTCTTGATATTTCGCCATTTATATACCCTCCATGTGCGCTGTCACTAAATGGGCTGTTCCATCCGAATGAACCATCCAGCCGATTTGTACATTTGCCGGCTTCCCTTTTAGCCCGTATAAAATCACGTCCTGCGAATAACTGTCGCCATAGGCAGTATGACCGCGCAAAACCGCCGGATATCTTGTCGCCGCCGTCAATATTTCCTGCCGCATAAGTACCCAGTTATCTGCATGATACCCCAACCGCGAAGAAAAAGCATCCCCCTTGGGCGCCCCATCCCGACTGTCCGGGTTAAAGAAGTATCGCGTAAATTTTGTATCCGCCGCTGTGGCCGTCGCCGCCCCCGGCAGCGCCCGCTCGGGGTGCCGCAGCAGCTCGTTCTGCCGCCGGTAGTCCAGCCTCCACAGCTTATACTTCTCATCCCCCGCCGCCTTGTGCCGCTGGAAGGTTTGGAACGTCTTGGGCACGGCATTCCCCAGCGTCTCCCGGTAGCGTTCCCACTGGCGGTACTCATTCAGCCACCGCGCCCGGTTCCGCTCCTTCTTTCGATAGGCGTCCATCTGCTTCTGGGTGCGGGGGTCCCGGGTGGGCGGGTTCTTCGTGAAGCTGGAGAAGTCCTTGATTTTCTGGATTTCCTCCTCGCTGCGGCCCATGGGCGTCCAGCGAATCAGCTGATGCAGACAGTTGGGGTGAATATTCAGCCAGGAGTTGGTCAGGTCGTCCGGCCCGCTGGGGTCCATCTTTCCAAACGCCGCCGACAGCGGCGGGAAGTCCTGGTCCCGGCCGCTTTTGGAGTACACCCGGCCCTCAAAGGGGGCGCACAGCTTGCAGGAGGTGCCGTGGCGGCTGATTTTGTACAAATCCCACTGCGGGTCTTGGGTGAGTATCGACAGAATCTCCGCCTGCCGGGCAGTGGTGCGCAGCACCATGGACGCATAGGTGTGCAGGCTCCAATTTCGTCCGGCCCTATCCACGAACGCGGTCACGCCCTCCCGGCGCAGCGCCTCCACAAAACCGGGCACGGCCCGAAACGGCCCCCGGCCCATGGCCTGGGCCAGCCCCGTCTGCTCCAACCCCACGCGGCGGAACACATCCGATTCCGCCCGGCCAATCAGAGCGCTTTCCAGCGTACTGTAGACGGTGGCGTGGGCCTCTACCAACTCTCCCATCAAATTGTTCGTGAGCCTTTGAACGATGTCCACCTGTTCCCCGGTGAGGACGGAGGCGTTGGAATAGCCCCGCTCGTGCTTTTCCCGGGTCTCGTTCCGGGCGGAGGGCTTGCGGGCCTCGGGGTGGGATATGTAGAAATTGCGCTCAATCATCCGGGGCACGTATTCCCAGTCATCTGCTTCCAGCCTGCGCAGAATGGCCTGCACCCGGTCTAAACTGGATTCTACATGATAGTCGATTAATCCTCTGGAGCGAAGCCGCCCAACTTCATTGATAATATCTGTTTCGGCTTTTAAATAAATTTGAATCAGCCGCTGCAGCTCCCGCTCGGCGGGGCCCGAAACCAGGGTTGGCATCACATCACCTATTTCTTGCGCCTGTATTCTCCAAAGTATTTGACCTCGGCGGCTTCACGGGCGGCGATGGCGTCCTCAATCAAGGAATATCTACCAAGATAAATACTCTTACCGTTGATTTGAATTTGGGCTACCCATTTGCTTTTTGCTTTAGACCAAGAAACGCCAATATGCCCACTGGTGTTGTCACTCCGCATTCCTGTGTTGAATGCGTTTTGCTGCCTATTTACAACTCGAAGGTTAGCCATACGATTATCCAAGCGGTTCCCGTTTATATGATCTATAATTTGGCCCTTGTAACGTTCCTGAAATGCTATATCATGAAAAATCGTATTATTCCCCTTATACCTCGTTGCGGCATACCCATTTGCATTTAAATGCCAGCAATATTGTTTTGCCCAATCTTCCCATATGGACAAATCCACACACATTTCTTTATCCGAATTGTGAAGTCGAACAAACACAAAGCTCCCTATTACTCTATACGAATTTTGTTGCCGACTTTTATTGCCAATAGTATTGCGCAAATCCATTTGTAGGCATCCACAGCTTTGGGTGTGCCCTGATCTCAGATCAGTACCAATAGCAATACATGATTTCCCACAATCACATTGGCAACGCCAAGCCGCCCTTTGATAGCCACTTTTGCTGATCCAATTCTCCGCCCGCTCGATCACCGTCAACCGCCCGAAGCGTTGCCCGGTAATGTCAATGAACCTGCTCATGTCCGCCTCGCCTCTGCTTTCGCCGCACGGTAGCCTTTGGCGCGGCCATAATCGAACGCAAGGCACACAGCGTCGACCGCATTCATTTGAGCGAGCGACTGCAGCTCACTCATGCACATCTGATATGGCGTTCCAAATGGAAATTTGCCGCTTTCACGCTTGCTGATGTATCGCTCGATTTTCTCGATTTCGCTCATTTTGAAAAACCTCCTTGAATTTCCCCGGAGGCTGTGGCATAATGGATTTACCAAACCTTCGGGTTGGTGATGTGGGGTGTTGGTGTAGCTTGCGAGGCCGCCAACACCCTCATTTTTTGTCCAGTGCAGCCTTTACCATTTCAACCCCTTTTACGATAACCTCTGTTCTTGTAGTCTCCAAACGGTCAGCACAGTCCTGAATGAGTTGCGCTTCATCTTTTGTGACCCGAATGTTGAGGTTCACATTTCTGGGGTTTTCCTTTGGTGGGCGTCCAGTTCTTGGGCTCATTCCATCACCTACTTTCTGCCCTTGCAATAAATATATTACTGCACGCGCAAAAAGTCAAGAGGTTTTTCAAATAAATTTTCGGCTACTCGTCCTCGTCCCTCCCATTGCTGTAGGGAATCCCTGCGAAAATATCTCGCATCTGGGTCACATCCTGGTAAGTCTTCCCGGCGTTGGCCGCAATCTCCTCGTCGCTAATGGAGCCAAACAGCCCCGTCTCATCCGCCAGCCGCTTCAGCTCCTTTTGGGCGGTGTCCGCCTGGAGCAGCCCCGCCTGGAACACGGTGACGACGGTCTCCGCCTTGGCCTGGGCAATTTTGGCCACCTCGTCCGCCTTTGGGGACCACAGGGGCGGGAACAGGATGTCCAGCCCCTCCGGCACACAGCCCCAGGCGGACATGGCCAGCACCGGCAGCAGCTGCTGAAGAATGGGCCGCAGGCGGCTCTCCCGCAGGGAATCCACATAGTCGTAGTAGTTCTGCAAATCGCTTTCGCCCGTGGCGTTCATCCCCGCGGGGGAGCGCCCGAACAGCTTGGTCATAGGGATGCGGGAGGCCCCCGATAGGTCCAGGCACATGGCCTCGTGCACCTCGTGCAGGCCGGTGAAGGTGTACTGGGTGTTTTTCACCTGGTCGCCCTTGTTCACCAGGCGCATTCCAAAGTTGGACTGCATCACGCTCTGGGCCTGCATGGTGTTCCAGAACCGCCGCTGCGCCTCCCCGGAGGCCAGGGAAAAGAGCTGGTCCAGGTTCTGCACCTCCATGGTGTCCACGTTGGCCCGGAAAGTGAGCGCGGCCATGTTGGCGGCCACGTTGTTGTGCTTTACCACGTCCTGGTACAGCGCCTCCACCTCGGACTCCCCCCAGTACTGCTCGGCCACCCGCTCCAAATAGGGCAGCTCCCGGCCCAGGAATCGGATGATTCGGGAGTGGTGCACCCTGGCCACCGTCATTCCGTTCTCTCCGTTGATGGTATAGTATTCCGGCGCCATTCGGCCCCGGCCGTCGTAAATCAGCCCTGTGTCCGGCGTGATGCCGCACCAGCGGTCCAGGATGTACAGCCCCTGGAACGTTCCGGGCAGGATGGTCTCCGGGTCCAGCGGGCGCTCCAGCAGCCCCTCCTGCCCCCGAATCATGATAAGCCCCGCCGCGCCGCCGTACAGCCGGCCCCAGCGCAGGCCCTCGTTCACGCTCTCCCGCAGGGCGGCGTCTGTCTGCGCCCGCTCGAATTGACGCAGGGCGTCCGGCCCCGCCGGCCCGGAGAGGCGGAACCACTTCCGGCACATATCGTCCGGGATAATGCCCACCACGTTCTGAACAATCCAGTTGTCCCGATACAGAGAGTTGAGCAGGGCGTAATTGCCCGTCATACGGGTCAGCGGGTATTCCGTGGCCTCCAGCGGGGACTGGGAGCCATGCCCCAGGCGGAACAGCGGGTTGGAAAAGGCGTCCGCCACCGCCACCTCAGCGGCGCTGCTACCCTGTTCGTTCAAGCTATCCCTCCTCTCCATACCGCCACGCGGGCAGGCAGGTGTTCACGTAATAGCGCAGGGCGTCCGGGGCGTGGTCCATGGATTTTACCGGCTTTTCCACACCCATCTGGGCCGCCTTGCTGTCCCAGACGTAGGATTGCAGCTCCCCAATCAGCCCTTCGCAGCGCTCGTTGACCCGTATCATTCTTCGGGCCAGCAGGGAGCCTACCCGCCGCAGGCCGTCGGGCACGTCGTTGTCGCCCTGGTTCACATACACCCCGCGCCTCTGAAGCGCCACGATGAAGCTGGCCGCGGACGGGTCCACCACCGCGGGGCAGAAGAACTGCGGGTCGTCCCCCATGAACCGCTGAAAATCGTCCGCGTATTCCTGGTCGGTTTTCTGCCGGCCGCAGCGCTCCAGGTCCCGGCTGTCCCAGCGGTATTCGTTGTCCACCCAAACTGTTTCGCCATCATCGTAGATGTCCAGCAGGACAAACGGATTGGCGGTGCCATAGTCGCAGGCAATCGTTCTGGACGCGGCGTATTTCAGGCCCAGCGGCTTCTCCCGCTCGCCGTAGACGTGGATATCCGGGTCGAACATATCGTAAATCAGGCCGTCGCCCACCGTCCATTCCCCGTCGATGTACCGCTTTTTGAACACCCCGGCGTACAGGCTGCGGTACATGGCTTTGGTCGCCTCGGACAAACTGGGGTTGTCGTCCATCATGAAGTGCAGATGGGTGGCGTCCTTCTCCCGGAGCTTCAGCAGCCATTCCTTGCGGAACCAATGCTCGGGCACATCCGGGTTGCAGTTAAACCACAGCTTGGCCCCCTCCACCGAGCACCGGGCCAGCGCCTGCTCCACAAAGGAGCGGGGCATCAGCGCCACCTCGTCCAGCAAAACGCCCGCCAGCGTCACGCCCTGGATAAGCATATAGCTGCTCTCGTCCCGCCCGCCGAACACGTAGAACAGGTTGCGCTTCGTGCCCCGGGTGACGCTCAGCACGTGGCCGGAGCGCGTATAGCTCAGCGAGAAGCCGTTCTGCGGGAAATAGGTCATGGACAGCAGGGGCTGGATGACGTTGCGCTCCGCGCTGGCCACCGTCTTGCCGCACAGGCCGAACGAGCACTTGTCAAAGTTCCCCATCGCCCACAGGATGAAGGACAAGGACATGATGGACGTCTTGCCGGAACGCACCGCTCCGTCACAAATCAGCGCCCGCTTCCCTGTGTACGGCCAGCGGAGAATTTCAATCTGCTTTGGCGAAAGCATCGGCGGCCTCCTTTAGGCTCTTGGTGATGGGGTCGTCGTCCAGCGCCGCGCCGGCAGGCAGGGCTTCCACCTTGGCCCCATAGCCATGTTTCCCCATCCACAGCGCCGCCAGCTTCGGGTCAACCACGCCCAGTTCGAACTTCATCCGGGCATCCACCTCGCACTCCTCTTTCATTCGCGTGACAATGTCCCGATACCTGGGGTCTGCGGCATAGGTTTCGTAAAAGTTGGAGCGTGCAATTCCTGTGTGCACGCAAAACCCCTCAATGGTGTAGGTGACGGCGCGCTTCAGCTCCGCGCTGACGAACTCGGAGTTCTTCGCGCTGAAGTCATGGGTCAGAACACGCTGGTTGTCGCACCATTCCTTGTACTGTGTCCACGCCTCCTCCATGGCCCGCGCCGTTTTGAATTTTCTGGGACGTCCCACGATTTCACCCGCCCTTCAAAATCGAAAATACCATTTGCCCAGATAATTATCTCATAGATTTTTCATTTTGTCGTGCCATATATAGCACTTGTGAAAATTTTTCTGTGGTCTCAAACCGCGTGCCGCATACTCTGCACACTCGCCTCCGAAGAACGTCCCCATCCGAGCGCTCAACGCTCCGAATCACCACGCTTTTGCCTCCACAGCCAGGGCATCTCCGCGCTGTCTGCACTTCGGTCATCCCCTCTCTCACGATCGCCAGACAAGCTTCATAATTCTGATTCAAAACCCGGAACGCATCTTCATCTCCGCCGTGCCGTTCTGCTCCCCATACAGGCGGAAGTAGCGGGAGGCGTTGCCCTGCTTGTCCCCGTCCACCAGCAGCACTTTTTTGCGGTGGACCGTCGCCAGAATGTGGGCCACGTTGGCCGCCGAAACGGTTTTCCCGGTCCCGCCCTTCAAGTTGATAAATGCCAACGTCCTCATTCCTACTCACCCTTTCTGTGTGCTGCTTCCAGTCTCTTTTCCAGGCGGTCCAGCTTCACCCGCATCATAGGCCCTATGCGTCCGAACATAATTTTCATTTGGTCCAGCATGATTTGAACGTCTGCCATTTCCTCCCGGATGTTTCCGGCTATCGCCGACGCGCCAGCATCGTCCGTTGTGCGGTAGAACTTACAGATTTCTTTGGTCAGCTCGCTCATTTCCTCGACCATCATAAGCATTTGCGCATCACGGCCCCAGGTCCGCACGGCATCCTGCAAAATTCGCTCCTGTCTGCATCCTTCCCCCGATCCCATCACAAGGCATTTCCGCGCAATCACGGCCTGGTCGTCCCAGTATTCGTCCGCACAGACCTTGCGGCAATCGTTCTGATATTTTGCGATACGCTCCGGCAGGTTGGCGTTCACAGCGTCAAACTCCAGCCCAAAGCCCGCGCACCACGCCACGGCTTCGCCCAATCTCTCGCCCACACGGCAGGTCCACAGGATAAGCGCGGCCCCGTTTTCCCGCTCCGCAATGGCCGCGTTGATAACCTCCATGTGCGGCGCTCCGATTTCCGGCCACGCCCATTCGCACAGGCACCCGTCAAAATCAATCGCTATCGCCTTTCTCATTCTCCCGCTCCCTCCCCGGCGTCTCCGCCCGCCTGGAACAGCGGCCCCACCGCCTGCTGCACAGCTTTCTCCCGCTCCTGTTCCTCCTGCTTCTCCAACGCCACGCGGCACTTTTGCGCCAGCGCTTCCAGTTTCTCCACAAATCCCAGCTTGATTGTGTCCACCGGCATAATGACCGCCGTGATCTCCATTCCGTTTTTCGCCACAATGTACGCCTGCCCGGCAGTGTTCACCCGCTCGTAGAACCGAAGATAGTCGGCCATATCCTCCAGCGGAGAAAGGTAGGCCGTCTGAACAAACATGATACCATCGTTCGTGCTGAGCGGCTTGACCACATACCCGTTATGCTCCACCGTAGGCCACTCGTCATAAAGCGCCCGTTCTCCGGCAGCGTAGTCCTCCACGTTCAGGCTCTCCGGCATCTGCTCTTGTGCAAAAAAGCATTTCTTCTGCTTCTTCTCCGGGATATCAAACATGGCGCACAGGTTGGATTCGTCCAGAACCGGCAGGCCGGACAGAGGATAAATGGCCCGCCCATCACCCAGCCATTGCCGGATAAGCACGCCGCCATCTTCCATTTCGTTGAACAGGCGAAAGGCTCCCGTCTTGGCGCACAGCGCCGCGATCTTTTTCAGTTTCACGTCTTACACCTCCTGAATGTCGATACTGAAGCGCTCCTTCATCAGCTTGCGCTTCATGACGTACTCTTTCGTGCGGGTGGCGCGGCTTTTTACGTCTTCTACCACATATCGGACCCATGCTGATTTTTCATTGTCATATTCCCAGTATGTAAAATCCGCCCTGTATCGAATGGCCCGCACCCGGCGGCCCTCACTGTCCGTGTAGGCCTCCTGCAAGGTAAAATCCGCCTGCATCCGCAGTTCACGGATTGCCCCGGCCCGCTCCAGCGCGGCCAGCTCGTCGTACCGGCGGGCCTCCTTCTGGCTGTCGAACCGCAGCACGGCCCCGCTGGCCGTCAATCGCTCGGTGGGCTTGTTGTGGTACTTGGCCGGTTTCTCCGGCCCATCGCCAGCACGGCAGGGCAAAGGCGGACGTTTGCGCCGCTCCTGCTCCGCCCATTTCCGCAGGGCCTGGGCCTGGTAGTCCACCGGCAGGTCCTTTACATCCACGCCCATCACTTTTCCCTCGCTTTTCTCCGCTTCTCCGCGCAGTATTCCCGGATGATCTCGGCCCGCTCCCGCTCGGTGGTGCTGGCCACCAGCAGCCCGTAGCTGGTTTTGCGCCGCTTGGCCTCTCGCGCCAGGGCGGAGAGCGCTTCCGATTCAGTGGCGCATCTTCCGTTCGGCAACTCTATCGTTCCTCTGCTCATGTTTGCAACCTCCCTTCGTTTTTCAGCATTTTCGCCGCATGGTCAGGTAGAAATGCCAGCCGGACTGCTCCACATACCTCTGCTCGCTGTCCACCAACTCCCAGCCCTTGTACTGCCGCTCCCAAAACCGTTTGTATTCCTCGCTGTCCTGCGGCAGCTTTGCGATTCTTTCCAGCTGCCGCCTGCTGTACTTTGTGTCGTTCGGTCCCCTGTGCCACGGCTTTTCCAGGTTCTGCGATTGGGTCCAGTGCTTTTTCCCCGCGCTGTCCTGCACCATGTACCCGGCCATATTGGCGATTCCCTTTTTGTTCGGCTTCAGCCGGTCCGCGTTGGCCCAGCCGTACATCACGGCCTCCCGCTTTTTTGTCCCCTTGACCTTCCACCACATGGCCTCCACTTCGTCCCGGTCCAAGCCGCCGTTCATGATGATGTGGTGGTGGATTCTGTGGGTTCCGTTCCGCTTCCGGCCCTCCTGGGTAATCAGAATGTATTTCAGCGGCGGCAGCCCCAGCTTATCCCGGCGATACGCCACTCTGCGGAGATATCGGGTCGCAATTTCGTGCGCCTTTTCCTCCGTCTCCGGCAGATACTCCGGGGAATAGGTCAGATGCACGGCCAGGTCTTCCTCTCCAAAGTTGGTATTGGCGAGCTGGACGAAATAGCGCTTTGCCCGCCGGTCGTTCAGATTCTTTTGCTTTGGTTCCGAGACCTTTTGCTTTTTCCCCCGCCTGCCCTTAGCCGCCCCCTGCTGGCGGCCTGTGTACGGGAAAATTTCAGGCGCGATGAAGTTCTTCCCGCAGTGGATCACCTTTTCTCTCATAAATGAGTTTTTCATGGTATGTACCTCTACTTTCGCGGCAACGATAATACCCATTACAAGCCCGCTCGCCGCCCTGCCGGCGGCGCTTCTCTTGACTTTTACCGCTCCTTTTGGTACAATTCCCTCAGTTCAAATGGTCATTTTGAGCGGCAATCGTCCCCTTTGGGACGGCCCTGCGCGAGCTGTCGGAAGCTTGCGCAGGGCGTTTTCTTTTCTTTGTCGTCCATGGTGTTTTGGCTACTGCTTGTCCACCAAATTTTGGAACAAATCCCGGACAATGGCCTCCCCCACCCAGTACAATACAGGCAGCAGCAGAAAAACCGCTTCGCCGCCCACCGCCTGATATCCCCGCTCGGCCGCCGCATACAACGCGGTCAAGCGAAACAGGATCACCCCACAGGCGCTGATGCTTCCATACTTCAAGACGGTCCATACAATTTTTCCCATTGTCTCACCGCCTCGCCCCGCGCCGAACGTCCACTGCATTGGAGCAGGTCCTCCAGTGCGGCACAAACGCGACCGGCAGTTCCCGCCGTTCTTCCTCCGGGCGGGCTTTCCGGCCCGTGATCGTGCCCTCCTCATCGGTAATGAAGATTTCATTCCCCTCTCCCTCAATTACGAACACGGCGTCCAGGTCGATGGGCGTCATTTTTCCGCCGTCCGTATGTACCCAGTCGATTTCTCTGCCGCAGTATTTACAAACGCTCATGGTTGGTCACTCCCCAGTCTCCTTTCGGTCGAAAGACTACAACCATCGACGGAAATGGCGCACTATTTTTACAACCTCCAAACTTCAAGCGGCCACGAATAAAGGAAATTTCTGCTTTCCCATAAATCCAATCGTGAAACCACCTCGTGTCCGTTCTGGCCGGGAGCAGCATCACAACTGTTTGACCGACGGTGGCTTCATAGCTCGCCTTTTGCACCCAGGCCCCGATCTCACGCCCATAGGGAGGATTGCACCAGCACACGCCCTTCCACTGCTGGGAAAGCCCGTCCATTTCCGGCGTAAAATACCGCTCACACTTTGCGTTTGCCGGCAGAGCACACACATCAAGGTCAAAATGAAATTCTTCGTTCAGCCTATCGAAAAAGTCCTGCGGCGTTTCCCACAAATCTGTTTTGCTGGAAAACATAACGTCCGTATTCATGTCATCCCCCTTTCGGTGGATCGCACCGCTCGAACTCAATGAC
Source organism: uncultured Oscillospiraceae bacterium (assembly GCA_948766235.1). Taxonomy (GTDB): domain Bacteria; phylum Bacillota; class Clostridia; order Oscillospirales; family Oscillospiraceae; genus Enterenecus. The sequence goes on from CAQCFX010000011.1 coordinate 38,802, forward strand.
CCACACCCATGGGTTAGCATCCCAGCCATAGAGGGCCCAGTCTGCGGGCTTGATGGTGCTGTCCCACAACGCTGAGAATGCCATGAGCTGCATATTCTCCCACCGCTTGCCCATTGCGGGGTTGCTGTGCCCGTTATCCACACCCTCGGCAAGCACGCCGCGCCCGTCAATTTCCTGCAACCGCTCCACCCGCACATTCGTCACCCGCAGGAAAATCCGCGCGGCCTCGCGGGGCATATGGATGGAGGGACGCCATGGAATATCTGATACAAGCTCTCCGTCCGCTGTCATAAACAGGTCATGTCCAGCACTGGCCTTATAGAGATACGTGCCTCCAAAGCCGTGCTGCCACGTCTCCCGCACATATAGGATGTCGCCGGGGCGGTAGGGATCATCCAGCCACCGCGTCTCATCTTCCCACTCGTCGAAAATCTCAATCCGCACATATTTCCCTGTGTGCTTATTGGTAACAACGCGGAACCCGGCCTCGCCAGCCCGATAATGCGGCTTTACCGCCCGCCGCGTCACCGTCTTGCGGTTGTCCAGTAGGGCGCGGACCATGTCGGTGTTACATAAAATCGGTTTTATGTTCATATCAATTCCCCTCATTCCGTCCGCAAAAACCGAGCTTTCAGATGTACCGCCCAATCTGGGACAGGCAATTCGGTGGTGGTCTGCGCCGGCTGCCGAAGCCATTTCGCCCAGCATTCTTCGCAGCACTTTTCGCTGCCATCCCATCCAGATAATTCTTTGCCGCACTCCCAGTCCATTTCCGGCGGGCACCCATCGGCTGTTGTATACACGATGAGGCGGACAAGCTCCTGGTCGCTCATTCCGCGTATGCGGTCTGCATTGGTTACAGCAAGAGGGACATATGCCCCGCAAGGCCAGGTGAGCCCGCTGCCGGAGGCGCAGTCATCATGCTTCTTGCAATTAACGCATTTCATGTCTTCCCCTCCTCCGGCTTCTTTGGGAACACATTGTGCCAAATGCTCCCATATTTTGTAAAGTGCATCCAACCCTTTTCTGGCTCATACCGTGCCGCTGCCTTCCCACATTTCTCACAGAAAATGCTACAATGCGTATTAGCAGACTGCATACCACCTTTAGAAAACCCGCTTCGCCTCATATCGTCCCTTCCTCCGGCTTGCGGCGATAGATTTCCTTGATATCTACAGCGGCCTTCTCATACGCAGAGCGCCCGCCAAGCTTGTTTGTCAAAAACACCTTTTTGGTATACCCTTCAACGCTAACAAGCGCCCGCATACCAACGGTCTCCATGTAGGCGGCGTAGAAAATCACCCACACCGGCTCCCCATCCATCTCCCGCAGCTCCTCAAGGGTCAATGGGTCGTTGGGCTGCTGTGTGGCAGCTTCGCTCGGCACACTCCAGAATTCTGCCGTGAACTCCACGCTGTCCGGCTTTGGATCCCTATCAAGCGTCAGGGCCGCAAACTTGTATGTATGATCTTTATAAAATTCAGACGCGATCCGTTTAAAGGCTTCGTATGCGCCCTCGCCATGAAAGGCGCCGCGCAGTTTAACCTTACCCTCTGCAAGCTCCGCATCAATCGGCCTCATTGTCTGCCTCCTCCCTCTTTTTCAGCTCCGCCTCGGCTTCTTCGCGGGTCCGAAAAACGGTATCGCCAATATCTCTCTCGGGTATTTCGCCGTAATTGTCCGTGCTCATGACGGTAATGCCGTTAATGGTCGATACTGCCGCAACCACAATCTTGCTAATACCCTTGTGGGGGTAATCGTAATAACTCCAAAGGGTGTCACCCTTTTTGCACGGCAGCACCACCAGCCGCCCGTCCTTCTCGACCTGGGCAAGCTCCTGGGCCCGCTCAATCGGCATGGCGTCCTCATAGGAGGCGAGGCGGTCAAGGCGGTCTTGGTCTTTTTTGTCCTCAGTCATCCGATATCCCCCGCCAGCGCTCTGTAGGTCTCGCCAAAAGGCCATACCTCTATCATTTCTCATCGTCAGCCGTTTCATCGTTTCCTCCAATCTTCCCTTACTCCACCCATGCCCGCTCGGGTAAAACATCCAGCAAGCGGTTAAACTGTCTCTCCAGTGCGGGGCGTTCCTTCCAGTCAGCTGCCATCATTTTCTGATAGGCGGTCTCGATTTCTTTGACCTGCTGAAGCATAGATGTGTTTTCATCCCGCAAGATGTCAAAGGTGGCTTTTAAGTAGTCGTACTGCTGGCGCAGGTCCAAGAACGAAATCAGGATGCCAAGGCATTGCCCGATAGTTGAAATAATCTCCGCTTTGGTTTTACGCATCAGCCGCTTTCCTGCCTCCGTTTG